>NZ_CP006965.1:326290-652580 GCF_000517445.1 Thermococcus paralvinellae
TTAATTATGTTCCCAGTGCCTCAGGAAGCGTCATGACTTTATATCTACCACAATGGGCATTAAAAAAGGGGGAACGCGTTTTAATAGTTGATGATGTAATCAGAAGTGGGGAGACTCAGAGAGCTTTGTTAGAAATGTGTAAGCAGGCAGGTGCTGTACCTGTTGGAATGTTCTTCCTCATAAGTGTTGGCAATATTATTGATGTTCTTAAGAATGACTACAATATCCCAGTTGACAGCTTAGTGAGGCTATGATAAGCATGGAAATACAGAAGCTTGACAACATACTGAACGGGGAGTTAGAGAGAAAAAACAAAAGGTTAGTGCATCAATTTGCTCTATCTTCTCTTTTTAACTCAGAACCATAAAGTCATTCTAGCAGAGGGAGTATCATGAAAATAAGGTTAAATGCTATAAAAAATAGAAAACTTGGGAGAGTCTTAAAATGGGACGATTTTTAGTTTATAATGCAGGGGGTAAAAGTTTAGTTGTTGATGCAAATATTGGAGAGAGATTTTCTTTTTATTGTTCTGAGGAAGAATGTGGGATAGAGATAGTAATTGAGGGCACCATACGACATGCAACTTTTGAGGAGTTCATTAAAGTGAGAAATAATGTTATCGAGCAGAATGAGGATTTTAGAGTTCTTGAAGATGTGATTCCGGAAGAACCTATGATTTTTAAGGGTATAGTCAATGGAAAAGAAGTTGAATTACCAGTTGAAAAACTGGAGGAGGTGGCAAAGCGATTTATTGATAGGTATCTAAATTTTTAAGACGAAATCTTCCTTTACTATGTCCATGGCAACATGAGTATTCGTTTTTTCAACTCCATCGATTGTTAAGACTTTCTTCACAAACCTGTTCATATCTTCTCTTCCCTTAAACTTTGCAATAACTATAATATCATACTCTCCAGTAACATCATAAACACATAGAACATGATCATCTTTAGCAATTTCCCTCTCAATTTGGATAATTCTCTTTCCTTGGGCTCTAACTCCTATGATGGCTGTCAGCTCATAACCAAGTTTCTCGTAATCCAACTTTGGATAAAATCCTTTTAATATTCCTTCTTCCTCAAGTCTCTTTAATCTATTATATACCGTGCCAACAGCAACGTTAAGCTTCTTAGCAATCTCTCTGTAAGATAAGCGTGCGTCTTTTTGCAGTAATGAAAGTATCTTCCTATCAAGTTCATCTATCATTATTCTCACCTTATAGAACTTCACCGCAAAGTTTAAATATTCTTCTCCTTCACCTCATACCGGGTTTGAGGACCGGTAGCCTAGCCAGGATAGGGCGGCGGCCTCCTAAGCCGCAGGTCCGGGGTTCGAATCCCCGCCGGTCCGCCAGAGACTGGATTTCTTCTTCTCTTAGGTTGTGAATCAATTTTCGCTGTGCATTTCCATACATTGAAGATAAAATATTGGCAGAAAGTTTTATAAATTAACAAAAACTAACTAAAACTTGAGGATTTTCTAGAACCTGTAAATGCACAAGTGAAGGCAAAAAATTCTGGAAAGTCTTATTAAAAACAAGAATACAGGGAGGTGAGAGCAATGATCGAAGATGCACTCATGCTCTATATAATGAGCAGTGTGAAAGAGGAGGACAAAAAGAAAAAGAAGAAATTCCTGCTCTTCCATCGCTGAGTTCTCTTTTTTGCGAAACCTTTAAATATTTTTTAGTAAAATAAAGTTAGAAAAAGGAGGTGATGGGAATGACATACGTGGCTGTATTAGCCAACATAAACGGGAATTTTCCAGCTTTAGTTAAAGCACTGGGAAAAATTGAAGAGCTTAAAGAGAATGGTTATGATATTGAGAAATATTATATTCTCGGAAATATTGTAGGGTTGTTCCCGTATCCAAAGGAGATTCTGGACACTCTAGATGACTTGATCAAGAATAACAAAGTTAAGGTAATTCGCGGTGAATTTGACCAAATAATAGCTATGAGTGATCCTCACGCTGAAGGCCCGGATTACATTGATAATATCAGTCTTCCAAAGCATGTTAAAGTTGCTTTAAAATACACATGGGAAAAGCTTGGACATGAGGGCAGGGAATTTATAAGGGATTTACCGATTTATCTGGTTGACAAAATTGGAGACAATGACATATTTGGTGTCTATGGAAGTCCATTGAATCCATTTGGGGGTGTAGTTCTCCCAGAGCAGCCAACTTCGTATTACGAAGCAATAATGAGACCAGTAAAGGATTATGAGATTCTCTTAGTGGCTTCTCCAAAGATGCCCGTGAATGCTATGACAAGATACGGAAGGGTAGTCTGTCCAGGAAGCGTAGGATTCCCACCAGGAAAAGAACACAAAGCAACATTTGCTCTTATTGATGTTGATACACTCCATGTGAAGTTCATTGAAGTTGATTACGACAAGAAAATAATTGAGGATAAGATAAAGAGAGAAGGCCTCCCAGAGGAGCTGATTAGAGTACTTTATCATGGAAAGCTTTGACGTTCTTTTTTATTTCCTTCTTCAAGAGTAGCACATAGAGCAAGAACCCAACAAATAATACTTTTTTTGACATGAAAACTAATAGCTGGAGGGGGATTGCAAATAACAACGGTTTGTACGATTTGGGGGATATCCTTAGCTTTCTGTGGCCAAGATATGCTGTCCCACACAGTATAGTTAGGTATCCGATTAACAGTCCCAACATTGTTCCATATTCGTTGAGTTTTTTAATGAGTGGTATCCAAGTAATCAACGCTACTAAAGCTCCCAAAATTGCAATTATACTTCCTTCTTTTACATATTTTGTGGAATTCAAGGCAATAATGCTGGGGTTGTAAGCTATGTAAATCTCAACTGCCAGCAGTGCAATGTAGAATTCATTTCCAAGATTAAACCCAAAAAGGAATGAAATCACTTCTTTTCCGATAAGTAAAAGAGCAAAAACAACGAAAGCGGTAAAAAGAGATAATAACTCTGTAGTCTTTTCTGCAAGCAGCTTTACATAATTTAATTCTTCTTTCCCGTATTTATACGAGTAGAGAGGCATGATTGCAGATTGTAGCACTTGAGGCAAATAAGTCAGCAGAAATGCGGCTGATAAGGATGCCGAAATCCTTCCAGCGATTAGTGCATTTCCAAGCTTTTCGCTTAAAAAATAGGGGCCCTGAACTAAAAATACTCCAGATAGAGTTCCAAGAAATGCAAAAGATGAATAGCGGAGTAAAAGGTAAAGTTCATCTTTTTTAGGTTTTCCGAGTAAACTCTTTTTTAAGAGATACCCAAAGGCAAAAAGTGATATTGTAAAAAGCAGCGCTATGTATGGTAGAAAGGGATTTTTGGAGTAAAAGCTGATAATGAAAGGCACAAAGCTGATTAGCATTACATATGCATAAATTTCCCCTTTATGAATTCCGTAGATGAAATTTCTAAAAGTGAGCTGAATAGCCCTAAGAACCGATAGAATAGCAAGATATATATTTAGAGGGGCTAGCAAAATTCCAATTAGGGGAAATGAGAATGAGATTGATGTCATTGATTTTATTTTTTCAAAATTTTCTTTTGCAAGGAATTCTGACGAGTATTTGCCTAATGCTACTGCAAAAAAGCTCAGAGGCATCGCTATGAGAAATGCTTGAGAGATCAGAGAATTTGCAGAGCCTAAAACTTCCACTCCAAATTTTCTTGAAATAATAATGCTGTAAAGAAATCTGCTTATCCCAAATAAAGCCAAGGCTATTATGCTTGCGATTGAATGCCTTATTAGAACTCTCTTTTCATAGCCCATGAGAAAAAATTAGATGTAGAGGATTTAACCTTTATGGAATCCTAAATAAAACCCAACTACAAAGGCTCCTCCACCAGGAAGGATTCCAACGACTTTATCTGCTAGACTTAGAGTTTGAGTTGCTGCACTCTCTGTGAGATTGAACAGCGCATCAGTGTTTATTGTTATTACCCCTTTTTGCTGGAGCCAAAATAAGCTAAGCACGTATACACCAATTAGAGCTAATACAAGCTTGATGAACTTTTTAAGTGCGTAGCCTGTTATAAAGCCAACTAGCCCTCCAACCCCCATGTCTCCAACGATTCCACTAAAATTCACGTCCATTTTAGCCTCACCTATCAACATCTATACAGTTAGGAGTTAAATACTTTTACATTGTTTTATAAACACGAAATGTTTAAAGGATATAAAAGAAAAATATTTATAGATTGGGGAAGTTTGATATAACCTATGTATCATTATGGGTGATATCTATGACTGAACCCATGGATAGGTTGAAAGAAAAGCTAACAAAAGAAGTCTTGTGGATATACATTCTGAGCCTTCTAAAAGAAAGGCCAATGTATGCATATGAGCTAAAAAGTAGAATAAAGGAGAAATTTGGATTTGAACCCGCAACAGTAAGCAGTTATGTTGTTCTATACAAGCTTGAAAAGGATGGGTATGTTACATCAAAATGGCAAGAAAGCGAGACTGGGAAACCATCAAGAAAGTACTATGAGCTCACAGAAAAAGGTAGAAATCTCTTAGAAGAAGGAATAAGCTTTATAGAAAATATTTTGGAGAAGCTTAAAAGCTAACGTCCAACTCCTCCTCTTGGCTCTCTAGCTTTTGGTCTTAGTCCCTTGTATCCACACTTCCTGCACTTTTCAGCTTTCCATGGATTGGTTGCCCCACACCTCATGCAGATATATTTTCTAAATAGCCTGGCCTCTGCTTCTGGAAACCTCGCCATAATAATCCCTCCATGATCTTGACTATGCACAGTTATGGACTTTTCTTTTTAAACTTTACCGTTCAAACTTTACCTTGCAAAGTTTGATCAAAGGTTTAAATCTTCAAAAAGGCTAATTTAGAGTTGTATGTCTTCGGAATTTTGAGAATTTTGATTAAGACGAAGTTTATAATGGTGCGGGGGACGGGATTCGAACCCGCGCAGCCCTCCGGCAGCGGATCTTAAGTCCGCCCCCTTTGGCCAGGCTCGGGCACCCCCGCTCATTCACTAAGATGAAGGATGTAAATTAAAAAGCTTTCGGTATTTAGAAAGCCTCGGAAGTGATGGCCCTCCTCACCTTTCGGTGCCGGGCCTTCTCCTCATCGGCAATAATTAATTCTCCCAGAAATTTATAAACCTAAACTCTAACGCTCATTTGGTGATAGCGATGATAAAAGTTAAGGTCATTGGGAGGAAAATTGAGAAGGAGATTGAGTGGCAGAAGGGTATGAAAGTTGCAGATGTCCTGAGAGCTGTTGGCTTCAACACGGAGAGTGCAATAGCAAAAGTGAATGGAAAAGTTGCCTTAGAAGATGATCCTATTAAAGATGGTGATTATGTCGAGGTTATTCCGGTGGTTTCGGGAGGATAAAAGAAGAAAAATCAGCCAAGCCTCTCTCTCATGAATTTTTCTAAGTTATCCATAGCCTGCTCAAGGATTTCGACTGGTGGCAGGAAGACAGCTCTGAAGTGCCATTCGCCGCCTTCTCCAAATCCTGAGCCGTGAACCACCAAGATGTGGGCATTTCTGAGAACGTCGAGGACGAATTCCTTATCACTCTTCCACTTGCTCTTCTCCTCAATGCGTGGGAAGATGTAAAACGCTCCTTCTGGTTTTTGTGCACTTAAGCCGGGAATTTCATTTAACCTCTTGTAAATGTAGTCTCTCCTCTCTTTGAGCTTTTTCATATATTCATCAAGGTAATCCATTGGACCAGTGAGACCAGCGATTGCAGCTTTCTGGGCAGGTGTGTTTGGACAAAGCCTTATCCTTGCGAGCTTGCCTATAGCTTCTTTTACTTCGGCGAGCTTGTTTTCTGGATCAACAAAGTACATGTAGCCCAATCTCCATCCTGTTGCAAAGTAAACCTTTGAAAGGCCGTTCATAACAATTACAGGCACGTCCTTTGTCAATGAGCCTGGAGAAACGTGTTTTCCTTCATAAGTCATTAAATCGTAGATTTCATCACTGATAACAGGAATATCATATTCTCCAGCCAAGTCAAGAATTTCTTTGAGCGTTTTCTTGTCATATAAAGCTCCAGTTGGATTATTTGGATTTATAACAGCTATAGCTTTTGTCTTTTCGCTTATCTTTTTCCTCATGTCATCTATATCTGGCTGCCAGCCTTCTTCCTCAATTCCAAGATAAGCTTTTGGGACTCCATCGTAAAACTTTACAAGTGCTACATATGGTGGATAACTTGGTCCTGGAATAAGTACCTCATCTCCTGGTTCAACGATAGCACCAAAGATGAATTGTAATGCCTCTGTAACTGCCGCTGTTACCATTACATCATCCACGGTTATGTCAACACCATTTTTCTTCTTCTCCCTTTCAACGATTGCCTTTCTAAGCTCTATATCGCCTTCACTTTCTCCATAGTAGTTGTGTCCTTCCATAATTGCCCTACAATACGCTTCTTTCATGTGTTGGGGCGGCTGAAAGTCGAATTTAACAGGATCGCCAATATTGAGCTTGATTATTTTTATCCCCTGTTTCTCAAGTTCTCTAGCAGGTAAAACAACATCTCTGATCGCATATTCAATACCCATCGCCCTTTTAGATGCATGAATCATTTCAATCACCAGCGAAGTGTTTTCATAATTAGTTGAACATTCCATCATAAAAGCTTAGTGGATACCCAAAATTGAAGATTGAATACTGTCATTTGTTTAGAAAACTTTATTTAAATCTTAAACAAAATTTTTTATAAGGGAAGAACTATGAGGAAACTGATTATCATTGTTTTGGTAATTATTCTAGCCCCTCTATTTCAATTTGCAAGTGGAAGCGTTCCGAACAAAATTTTGCTAATTAGATATGAAGGGGAAGACATGTATACGACAAATCCCTTTGAGTGGAGTACGACGTTTAAATGTAGCCGGCCTCTCGAAGTTACTTACGTTGATTCAATCTCATTTAGGGGTAATTGGAGAGAGGACTACACGGCATATTATGAGGTCACTATGGAAGTTCTGAAAGAAGGTTTCTGGCAGTTTGCCATAGACAGCGACGATGCTTCAGATTTGATCATAGACGGGAAAATCGTAGTCAGCTGGTATGGCGGGCATGGCTTCTGCAATTGTCAAGACCATAGAGGAACCATATATCTAACCAAAGGGAATCATACGCTAATTGTGAGGATGCAGGAAAAAACAGGGGGTGATGGTGTCGTTCTTTACTTTAAATCCCCAAGCGATTCTGAGTGGAGAGTCTTCTCGGCTCAAAATTTAATTGGAAAAGCAAAGCTCTATGCAAAGTCAAACGTTGATACAACCTCCACGTGTCAAAATGCTGTGAGAATAACGCAATTTTACATCCCCGATAGAGAGGGAATACTTGGAGTTCTTTATGTTCGATTTTCCTCACGCTCCCCGAAATACGTCAATTTACCTTCAGAGTGGAGTGACTTCTTCGATTGTAATAATATCATTGAAAGCGGTATTTTAAACGGATTCGTAATGTCTTTTGGGAATAGAGGCGAGGAATATACCACGTATCTCGAGGCAATTCTCGAAGTTGATAAAGAAGGTGTGTGGTATTTCGCAATCGATGGAGACGATGCGGTTGACTTGATTATCGATGGCAAAATTGTCGCCGATTGGTACGGTGGACATGCCCCATGCTATTGCCAAGAGCACACTGGAATAGTATACCTAACAAAAGGAAACCACACAGTAATTGTTAGGCATCAAGAGTATACGGGCGTGGATGGAGTTGTTGTTTACTTCAAGGCACCTGGTGATACTGAATGGAAAAAGCTAACCATTGACAATCTTCAAGGAAAGGGTAAACTCTACGTGCCCGTTAGGGATGAGGACTATCTTAGAAGCTGTACATTTACGCAGATAATAACAACTTACCTACCTCCAAGAGGCTTGTTAGTCCCAGGAATACTGCTTGTCGAGTATGCTGGTAAGCAAAGTGGATATGCATACGGCCCAGATGAATGGGAAGAGCATTATAACTGTGGTGAAATTAAGAGGATCAGAATTGTGGACAGAATTTACTGGTACAACTGGATTGAGAATAATGTAAGCTTCCACTATGAGGCCCTCCTAAACGTAAAGATTCCAGGAGAGTATCGATTTGCAATCGATGGAGACGATGCTGTGGACGTTGTGCTTGACGGGAAAATAATAGCCCACTGGTATGGTGGTCATGCTCCCCATAGAGGAACACCTGATACATGGCAAATAAAAGATAAGGAAATCTCTGACAAGATACACCTCTCTGAGGGATGGCACACGCTGATGGTCAGACATCAAGAGTACACGGGAATTGAGGCAGTAATACTCTATATACAGTTTCCCATGAGAGACGATTGGGTCCTGTTCTCGTTGGACAACGTAAAAGAATACATGGATGTCTATGCTTATGTTCCTGATGACAACACTCTAAGATCCTGTATGTTTGTAAGGGGCGAACCCCTAATAACTCCAGAAGCTACTACAACTCCAACAAAAGCTCCAATTTCATGGAAAGTACTTCTGATATCTGCAATCCTTATCATATCTCTGACTATCAAAAGGCGATGATCCAAAAATACTTAAGGCAAACAAATCTTCATTAAATCAGTGGGCGATGACGAATAGCAAGCATGCTGATTAGTGATGACGTGAACACCCTCTGAGCCTACTCCCAATATGCCAAGCCTATGTGCCTATCAGCACCTCCGTAATAAAGATATGTTCTTCCTTCATGCTCAACTAGCCCCTCTATGAAAACAACGTTATCTACCCAGCCTTTTATTTCCCACTCATAAGTTGGTTCCAGTATTGGCTTTTCGCTTCTCGCTATCAGTTTTGTGGGATTTTTTATGTCAAAAACAGCTATGCCGGCTTTGTACTTTCTACCTCCATTTTCAAGACCAGCGCTGTTGTAGATTAAAACTATTCCAAAATCCGTCATAAATGCTGGAGGCCCTGGTTCAACAAGGATATTATCGAAGTTATCCTTTCTTGGAGTTAGAACTGGCTCTTCAATGTATTCCCAGTTAATTAAATCATCGGAATATGCTAGCCAGATATTTGAATCGCCAAAGTACATGATATATTTCCCTTTAAACTCTCCTATCTTCAGCTTTTCTGGTAGGATTGCACCACTCTTTGTCCAATTATCAGTTTGAGGGAACTCCTCAAATAAAACACCTTTCTTTTCCCAGTTCACCAAATTCTTGGATGTAGCTAAGCAGAGCTTTGCAGTCTTTCCGTCATAGCCCGTGTAGGTCATGTAGTATGTTTTCCCAACCTTTACAACTCTTGGATCTTCAACACCTTTTTTCTCCCAGCTGTACTCTGGTTCAATCACTGGCTCTGGATGTTTGATGAAATGAATGCCATCTTCACTAAGAGCAAGCCCTATTCTACCTGTGATGTCATCGTTTTTGCTTTCAGCTCTGTAGAGCATCACAATCGTGTCCCTTTCTTTTATTAAAGCTGGATTATAGATATTTTTAGAATCAAAGCCCTCTTTTGAAGGTGATAAAATTGGCTTTGGGAACTTTTTTAATGGAGGCACTATAACATTCCCATCTCGGATATCAATCCTAATCAACCTTCTTCACCTCAACTTCAACAGTCTCGTATTTTCTTTTAGCAATCAGCTTGTATTTGATCCCCCTAATTGTTATGCTCTTTATTTCAACTCTCTCGAGGCCTTCTGGGAGCTGTGGATTTGCTGAGACTCCTTCTGGGGTAAGCCCGAGCATAGCTGTTAAGAATGCAAAAGAGCTTGCAGCGCTCCAGGCCTGAGGGACATTCGCTCTTGGAACGGGGATTGGAATTTCACTTTCAACTCCACTAAAAAGCTCTGGTAACTGGAAGTTCATTAAAGTTGCAGCTTTTAATATTCTAGCTCCAAGAAATGCAGCTTTCTCAATTTCCCCAATTTTTGCTAATCCTAAAGCTATAAGGGCATTGTCATGGGCCCAAACGCTGCCGTTATGATAGCTAAAAGGGTTGTAAGCTTTTTCTCTTGAGCTTAAGGTCCGGATTCCCCATCCAGAAAACATATCTTTTTCAAACAGCCTTTCGGCAATTTCTTTTTCATGCTCTGCAATGCCTGTAAAAAGTAGATGACCAGGATTAGAAGAGATTACTTTTGAAGGTTTGTTATCTCCGTTTAGAGCAATTGCGTAAAATTTTTCTTCTTCCATCCAAAAGTCTTTGTTAAATCTTCTTTTCAGCTTCTCAGCTTCTTCTCTTAGCGTAGATTCTTCAAAATCTAAAACATCAGAAAGCTCTGCCATGTCTAAGAGAGCTTTGTATGCATAACCCTGGACTTCAGCTAATGCAATTGCAGACTTTGTTGGTTCCCCATACTCGTCTGGAACACCTTCTTTGGAGTCCTTCCAGCCTTGGTTCATTAGGACATAAGGAGATGCATGTGAGTATCTTATGTACCCTTCTCCTTCTTCAAGCTTCATGAAAAGCCATTCGAGTGCTTTGTTTAGGGTTCCTTTCAGTTCCTTTATTGTTTTATAGTCCTTAGTCCATTTAACATATTCACCAGCCAGAATTAAATACAATGGCGTTGCGTCTATGGTTCCGTAATATGAAGCGAAGGGCATTAAGCTGGCTTGAGAAAGCTCTCCGAATCTATATTCGTGGGGAATTTTCCCAGGTTCTTCAAGCGTCCTCTTGTCAAATTTCTTCCCCTGAAGTTTTGAGAGAACCCTTAGTGTCCCCTTGGCATATTCTGGAAAGTATGGTAGGAGGAACAGGGAAGTGATTATGCTATCTCTCCCAAAAAGGCACATAAAGTACGGGATTCCGGCAAAAACTGTTAACCCATAGTTAGTTAGCACTGTTAGAGATTCTAAATCTCTCAGCGAAGTTTTGAAAATGGTGTTTATTTCAGCATTGTTTGTGATAACTATTTCCTCAAGCTTGAAATCAAAGTCCTCCTTAATCAAGAAAGGAGGATTCTTTATGTAGATTCTAGGAGAGAATTCTACACTAATTCTCTCTTTTCCTAATGGCTCCAAAGGAATTTTTGCTGTGAGGTAATTGCTCTTAAACTCAAATCCCTCAGCTTTAATTTCAAGCTCTCTCTTTATTCCATCAATGCCAGTGTAAGTATATTTAACTCCGTTTGAGATCTGTTCTTTAATGATTTTTCTCTCAATGGGTTTATGACTTCCTCTAACTTCGAATATGCCTTCAAAGGGGACTTCAAAGGCATATTTAATCTTTATTTTTACAGGCTTTTTGGACATGTTGTAGAAGGTTAGCTCTTCTCTGTATCTCCAGCCATTCAGCAACTCTCGTTTTCTCATTAGGATTGTTGATTCTCCTATGAGTATGTGTGATATCGAAGTCTTGTGATCTGGTTCAATATGTCCTAAAAGCCTCTCTTTGGTAATTTCAAGAGAAATGTTTTTCACAAATCTTGTATCAAAGGCATAGAATCCGTGATAATGCTTATTCATATTCCCCTCTTCATCAGAGAGTACAAATGCTCCATTATGTGATAACACAATCCTGCTCATCATTTCACCTTCATGCTCTGCTTGATATACAGCCTTATATCTATTGCTGAAAGATGTTTTGCGATGTGGACAAAGCTTTAAAAGACCTTCTTCTAATTTTTCATTATGCTTTATGTAGAAATCCTTGGAAATTTGCCCAGCTTAGCTAAAAGTGAAGTTAAAGCACTCCTTGAGCTTGCGGATAGAAGATTTAAAATTGCTGAGGAGGATTATCTACTTCTGGCAATTGAAGGTGATGAGAGAGCTTTTCCCTTTTTAGATAGACTTGGGATGACCCATGAATATGGAATTTTGTTTTTTTCAGCAGAGAATGTTGAAGAACTCTATGCCAAAGCGGAAAGCATTGATTGGGGTGAGTATATAGCTGGGACTTTCAAAGTTGACAGAGAGACTATGAGAAATTGCACTCATTATGTTGAAAATCTCGAAAAGAAGCTCGGTGCAATAATTTACAGACAAGGGTTCAAAGTAAATTTATCTAATCCTAACACTCTTGTGAGAGTTTACTGTGGGAAAAAGCTGTGGGTAGGAATTAGAGTTAGATTTTTCAAAGCAAAAACCTTTGATGAGAGGAAAGCCGATAAAAGACCTTTCTATAAACCAATTGCTCTGCCTCCAAGAATTGCGAGGGCTATGGTAAATTTAGCAAGGGCAAGAAAAGAGGTTCTTGATCCTTTTATGGGTACTGGTGGGATCTTAATAGAGGCTGGATTAATGGGTTTGAAAGTCTATGGCGTTGATTTACGAAAGGATATGGTTGAAGGAGCAAGGATAAACCTCGAATATTTTGGTGTTAAAGACTATGTTCTAAAGAAAGGAGATGCAACCAAGCTTAGAGAAATCTTTCCAGATAAGACTTTTGAAGCAGTGGCAACTGATCCTCCTTATGGTTCCTCAGCAACTTTAGCTGGAAGGAAGAGGGAAGAGCTATATGAAAAAGCACTAATGAGCATTTACGAAGTCCTTGATGGTTACCTCAGTATTGCTTTTCCAGCTGATTTTAATGCTGAAAAAGTTGCCGAAAAAATAGGGTTTGAAGTTTTGGAGAAGCACTATCAGAGGGTTCACTCTTCCCTTGACAGATATTTCTATGTAATGAAAACATAAAAAGAAAGTCAGCTTCCAAAGGGACTTTCCTTCAGCTTTTCGTTAACAAATCTGACAATGTGTTTAATATCATCTTGAATTGTTTCTGGTTCGGGCTTCATGAGAATGTAAAATACATTTGTTTTTGGAGTTAGTGAGATGTGCTTAACATTTTCTGGTTTTGAAAAGCCTTGTAGGAATTCTCTAAGTAACTCGACGTCTCTTCTCTTTTCAAAAAGCGCCTCGTATTGTTTTCCATTAACCTCAATGAAGTGCCTTTGAAGGAGGTCTTCATCCTCAATTTTGGGCTTTATACGATAATACCGTTTCTGAATTAGGTGGGCTTCTCTTTTTATCTGCGAATACGGTTTGATAACTATATAGAGCTTGTCATGCCTGCTTATCAGCTTTGAGATAGGCATGTAGAATATACTCTGTCTTGGCAGTAGGGTTAATGTATATTCAAACTTGTCTATATTGCCTTCGTTGACTTTGTAGTGAGCTCTGAATCCAATATATCCCCCAAGCCATATATACTCTTTGTCTTTTGGCTTTATTATATCTTCAATTGCTCTCAGGTAGTGCTGCATTAACATTAGGTTTAGCTTTCGTCCTTTAAAGAATTGAATTGACGCCACTCCAGCTAAAATCATAATCACCATTAAAACTTCTGGTGAAACTTTTATGTCCATATTTAAACCTCCTCAATTGGGTAGTATCTTTGGAGAGTCATACTATCAATTATCTCAAATTCAGAAACTTTGTCCTCTAAAACTTTTACTATCTCCTTAACAATCTTTGTATGGACAGTCCAAATAACTGCCATTTCGAAAGGGCTTTGTGGGCTTCTTCGTGCTAGGTCGAGGTAAATTACTATCCTGTCGTTGTCTTTAACTATTTTAGCAACTATTCCAAGCTTAACTATATTTTCTCCACTTATTGGTTCTTTGACCGTTTTGAGAAGCTCGTATATCCTGTCAATCTCCAACTATTACTCCCCCTATTCTTTCAAGCCATTCTAAACCTCTCGGCTCTTCTTCAAACATTGGAACCTTGGCTATATCGATCCCTTTGAATTTGCTTTTTGTAAGCTCTAGAACTTTCTTTTGAGCTTCAATCTTAACTTTAAGTTTTGGTGGAACTTCTTCAAGCTCAAGTATCTTGTTAAGGACAATAAGCTTGAAAGGTATTTTGAACTTATTCAGACTCCCGTAGGCTCTCTCTGTCTCATAGAATGGCAACATTTCTGGATTCATTACTGCTACAACAGTAGTTTTCTCAGGATTAGTTATTATTTTGTGCACGAATTCAATTTCCTCTCTATACTTTTTGAGCTCTTTCATCACGGCATCTTCTTCCTCATCGCTTGGCAGCTTGTACTCTTGCCCTTCAATAATGAACTTTCTTTCTCCCTGTATTTTTTCTATGGCTTTTCTTCTCTCGAGGATCTTTCTCCTTATCTCAATTAGCTTGTCGGCCCATATCAAAGATATTCTTGGCAAAGCAAGAACTCTCAAAGTTAATCCAGTAGGAGGGGTATCAAAAACAATAACATCCCATTTTTCTCCTTCCATCAAAATTTCCCTAATTGCTTCAAGTGTTGCATACTCTTCAATGCCGGGAGAAAAACTCAGAATTTCAAAATATTTCTCCAAGTTTATTACAGTCAAATACTTATACATATGCTTTAAATTCTTTTCCAAATGCTTCAAATAACTTTGAATGAGCTTTTCCATGTCAAGCTCCATTGCATATAGATTTTCTATTATTTCCTTGGGTTTATCATTCAATTTTACCATGAGAACATCTCCAAGGTTATGGGCAGGGTCTATAGAAACTATCAGTGTTTTATATCCTTTTTTTGAGAGAGCTATTGAAGTAGCAGCGGCACTTGTAGTTTTCCCAACACCGCCTTTCCCTATGAAAAAGAGAACCCTGAATCCTTCTTTTGGCATTAAGTACTCCTTCATTTTATCACCTCATGTGATTTCAAAGAGCGCAGATATTTCCCCAAAAATGTCATCCATATCCACAACCCTTTGCTGCATAACATATATTTCCCTGACCATATGGGGCATTAACCGCATAACAAGAGTCGTAGGTGGGGAAGGAATTCCGACAAATGCGCCCATAAGAAGTAGTGCGAAAACATTTTCTAACTCTCTTTCTTCAAACTCAAGATATTCAGTAGATTGTTGTTTAAATGCGCTGAGGAAACCTTTAATGAAGTACTTCACATTTTCCAGAATTTTTACCATGTTATCACCTCTTCAAGAAGATTAAGAAAGAAATTAGAAAAATGAAAGAACTCAAGCGGTCGCGTACTCCTCGGCTGGCTTCTTCCAGGCGGCGTACCAGTCGACGACGAGGAGCAGGTTGAGGAGCAGGCCGACGACGGTGATGAGGGACACCCAGAATCCAGGCTTGATGACGACAAGGAACCAGACAAGTGCTGCTGTCACTGTAATCCACAGGAAGAGCGCGGGGATGACTACTGCCCACTTCCATGCTCCCTCTGGCCTCTGAACCTTTGCAACCCACAGGGAAGCTGTCATCATCGCAATACTTGCCAGCATCTGGTTCATACCGCTGAAAGCCGGCCAGATGATAAGCCAGCTTCCGCCCCAGGCCATGTAGATACCGAAAATGGCAAGGATTATTGATGCAACCCACTTGTTCTTGAGGATTTCTGGTCCGTGAATCATGTCCATAATTTCTTGCCATGCAAACCTTCCAAGTCTTGTGGCTGTATCGAGTGTTGTCAATGCGAATGCTGAGACCCACAGGCTTGCGAATACTGCACCGGTCTTGAATGGAATTCCAAATGCATCTTCAAGTCCATAAGCGTAGCTCTTTGCAAATATTCCAACCTTAATTCCGTGCTTTACAACCTGGATTGCATATTGTGCACCCCAGTTTGTGGTGTCAACTGGTATGTTCATTGTCTGGAATACTTTGAGACCATATACTGCAATTGAGGCAATGACAATTGTTGAAAGGAATCCTTCTGTGAACATTCCACCGTATCCAACGAGCAATCCGTGAAGTTCATTGTCCAACTGCTTTGATGTAGTACCAGAACCGACGATTGAGTGGAATCCACTCAATGCACCACATGCAATTACTAATGGAACAGTTGGCCAGAATGGTGAGGGCTTTCCACCGACAACGTTAGCTGACCATGTTGTAAATGCTGGTGCTGTAAATGTTCCAGCACCTTTGAGTCCTACTACTATGAAGGCAACACCACCAAGGAGGAGTCCAAACCAGAGGATGTATGCGTTGAGGTAATCTCTTGGTTGCAGGAGAACCCATACTGGGAGTGATGAGGCTATGATGATATAAATACCTAAGACAATCATCCATATTTGCTTGCTTGCAACAATTGGGAATTTAAATCCAAGCCATACTGCAAATACAAGAAGTATAAGACCAATTGCTGTTCCAACGTAGAAGTTAATCTTCATCTTGTATAATAAGTATCCGAGGATTATGGCATCTATCAAGAATAGCAGTGATGCAGTTGCTGCTTCTGGAGTTCCAACGAAAATTCCGGATATAACTGCTGCGAATGCTGCTATTACAAGTACCAGAGCGAACCAAACGTAAAGCTCAAAGGCCATGCTGGTTCTCTTGCTCATCAGCTTACCTGCAACCCATTGTATTGACTTACCATCGTATCTGACAGATGACATCAGCGCTAGGTAGTCGTGAACTGCACCGATGAAGACGTTTCCGAACCAAACCCAGAGCAATGATGGAAGCCATCCCCATGCCATTGCTACTGCCGGACCTACTATTGGACCAGCACCAGCTATTGAAGCGAAGTGGTGTCCATAGAGAACTATTGGGTGGGCTGGGACATAGTCAACACCATCGTAGAGTCTATGGGCAGGGGTAGGTCTGTTTGGATCTGCTTTAACAACCTTATTTTGAAGAGCTTTTCCATATAGCATGTACAGTCCTGCATATATCAAAGCAGCTACCAAAATAATAACTGTCGAATTCATTTTAGCACCTCCATGTACAAAGCTTTTCGTTTTCTACTTTTTGAACATTGAATATATAAAAGTTTTCGAGAACTTCTTGAATAAATCGCAAAAAATTTTGGGATATTTTATCATTTAGATGTTTAAAAGATTAGAAAATTGTACCAAAAATTGAATAAAAAATGGCAAACAGCTGAAAATATTTTCTTTAGTGTTTTATAATCATAAAGTTATGGTGTCATTTCTTTTGTAGTGTGCAAGCTTCACACTTAATAAATCAAGCTATTTCTATTAGTGGTTGTCCTGTGTCGACAGTGTCGCCTTCTTTTACGAGGATTTTCTTTACGATGCCGTCTTTTGGTGCTGGGATTTCATTCTCCATTTTCATAGCCTCCAACACTAGCAACCCCTGACCAACCTTCACTTGATCCCCCTCACTAACAAGAATCCTCAAAACCTTACCCGGCATAGGCGCAGAAACAACACCCCCACCCACTGCAGAAACTGACGACGAAGTTGAAGACACAGACGAAGCCTGTACCGGAGCCGAAACAGAACCCACTGAAGTCGCAGATGAAGTTGAAGCCAGTGCTGTTGTTGATTGTACAACTCCTCCTTGTACTGAAATTGCGGGCATTATAAGATTCTCAAGCTTTATTCCTTCAATTCCAACTTCATATTCCCTTCCACTGATGTAAATCTTGATGATTTTGCCTTTTGGCTTTTCTTCGACAGGTCTAAGTTCTCCTTTCTTTCTTAACTCAAAGAACTCAAGAGCAACCTGTGGAAAGAGAGCGTAAGTTAATATGTCTTCCTCTTTCTCTAGATATCCTTTCTCCTCAAGCTCTTTTCTATACTTTTCAAGGATAGGTTCAAGTAAATCAGCAGGTCTAACTGTTATTGGTTCCTCATTTCCAAGGATAAGCTTCCTAATTTCCTCCTTTATTGGGACTGGTGGCTTTCCATACAGTCCTTTGACGTAATTCTTGGTTTCCTCAGTAATCATTTTGTACCGTCCAAATAGAACATTGAAAACTGCTTGAGTTCCGACTATCTGTGAAGTGGGAGTAACTAATGGGGGATATCCGAGTTCTTCTCTAACTTTTGGCACCTCTTCAAGGACTTCATCGAGCTTATCCAGTGCCTTAAGTTCACTTAGCTGTTTTATCAGGTTAGAATACATTCCACCTGGAATCTGATGAAGCAGAACATTTGGATCCCCATGAAGGGCCCTTTTGTTCATTAGATGGTCATATTTTTCATCAAGAATCTTCCTTAGGTAGCGGGAAATTTGGAAAATAAGCTTCATGTTAATTTGAGGTTTGTCCTTTTCATTTAGTGCATGGTAGATTGTCTGGATTGCTGGCTGTGCTGTTCCATTAGCCAATGGATAGATTGCAGTGTCTATAAAGTCCGCTCCGGCTTCTATAGCTTTTAGATAGGTAGCTGAAGCTAAGCCGCTTGTTGCATGGGTGTGGACATTAACTTTGATGCCGTATCGCTCTTTAATCTCTTTTACGAGCTCATAGGCCATCTGAGGATCCAAAAGGGCGGCCATATCTTTGATTGTTATGTAATCCACATCAAGCTCTATTAGCTCATCAACCTTTTCTAGGTAGTAATCAAGTGTGAAAACTGGACCGGTAGTGTAAACTATAGCTCCCTGAACTTCTGCTCCTACCTCTTTAGCTTTCTTAATTGCTGTCCTCATATTTCTAACGTCATTTAGAGCATCAAAAACCCTGAAAATGTCGATTCCATTTTTATACGCGAACTCCACAAACTTTTCTACAACATCGTCAGGATAATGCCTGTATCCAACGACATTTTGGCCTCTCAGAAGCATCTGGAGTTTTGTTTTCTTTATATGCTCCCTTAAGAGTCTAAGTCTTTCCCAGGGGTCTTCCCTCAGAAATCTTATGGCGGCATCAAAAGTTGCCCCTCCCCAGACTTCCATTGAGTAAAAACCTATCCTGTCCATCTTTTCGGCTATCGGGAGCATATCTTTTGTGCTCATCCTTGTTGCTATTAATGATTGATGAGCATCTCTAAATGTTGTGTCTATTATCTCTACCATTCTAATCACCTTGTCCCTTTTGTTCAATAAGAACACGAGTGAAGTATAAAACCCCTTTGAACAAAACCTTGTTTAAATCAAATTCGTCAAAAAATTTTCTTATCAAGTTAAGAATTAGTCCATAACTTTTTACACTTTTTTGATTAAAATTAGATAAAAGTAAAGGAGATAAAATCAGAGTAATCCCTCAGCTTTTGCAGCCTCTTCAGGCTCTTCGTTGCGGTGGATTACCCTAAGCAAAGCTTTAATCATAGGTTCTGGATTTTCACGTTGGAAAATATTTCTGCCAACGACTGCTCCAGCTCCACCGGCTTCAATGACATCATAGACAACTTTCAAGAATTCGAGAGGATTCTTAGCTTTTGCTCCTCCGCTTAAAAGGACGGGAACACCAGCAGCTGCATCAACAACTTTGGCAAACGTCTCTTTTGAACCAGTCCAGTAAGTTTTAATCATGTCTGCGCCCATCTCCGCCGCTGCCCTTGCTCCATACATTACAACTCTGTAATCCTCCTTTTTGCCGTATTTTTCATTGATGTAGGGCCCTCTTGGATAAGCGAACTGAACAACAGGTAATCCGAAATCATGAGCAATACTTGCAACCTCAGCAAACTGTTTCATCATTATATCCTCATAGGGTGAGCCCCAGTAAACTGTTGCTGCAACTGCATCGGCTCCAAGTTTAATTGCGTCTTCAACAAAGCCGAGGGGGCTCTGCAAAAGCTGATCTTCCTTTGGTCTTAAATTTGTCTTACTCGTGAGCTTGATCATCAAACCGGTATCTGGTTTCAACTCATCAGCAGCAATTCTTGCGATTCCTGGCAGCATCATAACGCCATCGATGCCTGCTCTAACGACCTTTCTTATGATTATCTTCGGCTTTATATGCTCCCAGACCTCATTAAAGTCCTCTGGCCCGTGTTCAAAGCCATGATCCATAGCAAATATCAAAGCCCTGCCATCTCTTCTGAAGAATCTCCTGAGTCTCCTTTTAATTCCAATATTCTGAAATGCATTCACACTAATCACCTAGAGTGATATAACAATTTCTGTAAATTTAAGCTTTGCCGTTAAGTTAAATTAGCTAAAATGATGAAAACCTTCTTGGTGAGGCTCATGCTAAATCTCAATACAAAAATCATAGGGAGAAAGATCATCTATCTCCAAGAGGTAGACTCCACGAATGAATTTGCTAAAGGAATAGCTCCCCAAGAGGAGGAGGGTACAGTTATTGTTGCAGACATTCAGACAAAAGGTAAGGGAAGGAAGCTGAGAGTGTGGTCATCTCCAAAAGGCGGTTTGTGGATGAGTATCATTCTAAAGCCCAATGTCCATCCAAAGCATCTCACAAAGCTCGTGTTTATCTCCGCACTTGCTGTTGTTGAGACTTTAGCTGAATTTGGAATCGAAAGTAAGATTAAATGGCCAAACGACGTTCTTGTTGGAGGGAAGAAAATTTGTGGAATTTTAAGTGAAGGGAAGTATTCTGAAAATCGTGTTGAATATGTAATTCTAGGTCTGGGTATCAACGTCAACAATGAGCTTCCCAAAGAATTGAAAGATACTGCTACATCTATACGAGAGGTTCTTGGATTTGAGGTTCCACTTATAGATGTTTTCAAAAAACTCATTGGTAAATTGGATAAAGAGTATCTCCAGTATCTTAAAGGGAATTATGAGGAAATTCTAGGTAGGTGGAAAATGTATAGTGCTATAATCGGCAAAAGAGTTAGAATTATCACAGATGATGGCGAAATAGCTGGGGTAGCTATTGATATTGATGAGAACGGTGCGCTAATTCTTAAGCAAAATAATGGAGTTTTAGAGAGGATCTACTATGGCGATGTATCCCTTAGATTTTCTTAGGTCTTTGGTCTTTACTTTATTACCTACATCACTATCATTATATAATATATCAATTGCCGAAATGTCATTAGACAAATGGAAAAGTTAATATACCAAATGCACATAACTGTCAATTGCCGCCCATTAGGGGAGGTACTTGATTAGAGGTGAACAGCCATGGCACAGAAAGGGGTTTTGAGAACTTATCTCGACATTCCAGTGCTTCAAAAGATTTTGGCTGGTTTGATTCTTGGTGCCGTTTTTGGTTTGATTATGGGGCACATGGGATACGCAGATGCCGTCAAGACGTACATTAAGCCCTTTGGTGACATCTTTGTCAGATTGTTAAAGATGTTAGTTATGCCAATAGTCTTTGCCTCACTAGTTGTCGGTGCAGCAAGCATAAGCCCAGCAAGACTTGGGAGGGTTGGAATTAAGATAGTTATCTATTACCTCTTAACTTCAGCATTTGCCGTTATGCTCGGTATAATAATGGCAAGAATTTTCAAGCCAGGTCTTGGTTTACAATTAGCCACTAGTGCTCAATTCCAGCCAAAAGAAGCACCATCAATGGTGCAAACTCTGCTTAATATAATTCCAAAGAATCCATTTGGAGCCTTAGCTAACGGTCAAGTATTGCCAACAATATTTTTCGCGATAGTTCTTGGTATTGCATTAACATACTTAATGAACAGTAAGGACGAGTTTGTAAAAGACAGCGCTAACACGCTCTTCAAGGCAATAAACGGTCTCGCAGAGGCTATGTACAAGATCGTCGGCGGTGTTATGCAGTATGCTCCAATAGGTGTCTTTGCATTGATAGCTTACATCATGGCTGAGCAGGGAGTCAAAGTCGTTGGTCAGTTGGCAAAGGTTGTTGTAGCGGTATACCTTGGTCTGATCCTGCAGATAGTACTCGTTTACTTTGTGCTTCTCAAGGTCTTTGGTCTCGATCCAATTAAGTTCATCAAGAAGGCCAAAGATGCCATGATTACTGCATTTGTTACAAGGAGTTCAAGCGGTACTTTGCCAGTTACAATGAGAGTTGCTGAGGAAGAGATGGGAATAAGCAAGGGTATCTACTCATTCACACTTCCACTCGGTGCAACAATTAATATGGATGGAACAGCTCTGTATCAAGGTGTTTGTACGTTCTTCATTGCCCTTGCAATAGGTCAGCACCTTACCCTTGGACAGCAGCTTACAATAGTTCTCACAGCAGTTCTTGCATCAATTGGTACAGCCGGTGTTCCTGGAGCTGGTGCAATAATGCTTGCAATGGTTCTTCAGAGCGTTGGACTTCCATTGACAGACCCGAGTGTTGCCGCAGCTTATGCAATGATCCTTGGTATTGACGCTATCTTGGACATGGGTAGAACAATGGTCAATGTTACAGGAGACCTTGCAGGTACCACAATCGTTGCAAAGACAGAGGGGGAGCTTGACCTGAGCAAGTGGGAGTAACTATCTTCTCTTTCTTTTTGTTACTTTTCTGTTATGTCTCAGAGTTTAGGGGATAACGTTAAATACTCCAACATAACGCTACTTCTTAGGACACTAATAATGGAGGTAATGTGGAATGAGAAAGTTGGGTGTGCTGCTAATAACTCTTCTTTTGGGAATCTCTATGGCTTATGCTCAGGAAGTTCCGTTTTATAAGGAGGAATTTGTGTTCACAATTAAGGTCTTGAACAATGGAGATGCTCAAATAACCTTAAGAACTTCATGGCTTGAGCCCAAAGATGAAATACAGAAGCAGATTGAACAGATACTTAATCAAACTAATCTCACGAAGGAAGAGGCAATTAAAAAATACGAGCAAGAGCAACTTGAAAGATACATCGCAAGCCTTGCGAATTATGGAATAAAGACAACTAATCAGAGCCTAAAGATTTTAGGTCTTGACAAAGATAACAACCTAACAGTGGTTTTTACAGCTGTTGCAGAGAAGTTTGCTAAATACTATTCATATGATGGATATTGGGAAATAATAGTTGATCCAACTAGGGGATATGGGACTGCTCCAATCCCGGACACTGGCTTGCCGTATAAAGTTGAACTTCACAACATTTTTATAATTGAGCTCCCCCAGGATGCTAAGCTCTTGGAGTATCCAAGGCCCATAACAAGAGAATACAACCAAAGCAAGTTCTATGTTCGTTCAAAGGTTGAAGGCAACAAGATAATTGTAACTTCAGACATATATCTTGAGCCTTATTTGAAACCAGAAGGATTTAAAGCACTCTTTGGTGATTACAGCACATTCTATGTTAGATACACAACTCCTCAACCGGGAGAGGAGGAGCAGTATCAAAAAGTAGTTTCTGAGCAGTACTTGAGAGCTGAGATTTTGCCAAATGGGACAACGAACTTGTTCATAAGGGATACATATATTGAACCAAAAGATCAAGTCCAGCTTATGAAACTCCAGATAAACACGATGGGGGTTCAAAATGTTACGGATTTAATTCTTCAAAACAACATAAAAGCACTTGGAAACCAAGGGATTAGGGTCAATAAAGCAAATGTTCAAATTTTGGGGCTTAATGAGACTGGTCCACTTATCATTGAAGCAAATTATGTTGTCCAGAACTTTACAAAAAAGGTGAATGGAACATATGAATATTCGTTTGACCCAACTTTAGGATACATGTTTTATGACATAGGATACAGAGCTCAGAATGAAATAAATCAAACTCTAAAGATTGAATTTGTTCTTCCAAAAGATGCTAAAATCGTAGAAGTTCCGCAGAACTTAACAAGAGAACTCAAAGGTAATAAGTTCACTCTAACAACATTAGTTGATGGAAACAAAATCTCAGTAACGGCAAATGTTTTCATTCGCTATGGTGCACATCAAGATGATGTCCAAAAACTCCTTGCAAATGTCAGCAGAGCATACATCAGATTTACACTTCCAGAGACATCTCAGGGAGTTAGCTATAAACAGATAGGAGCCGTGGTTGGTGCAATTGTGCTCATAGGAGCAGCAATCTTCTTGATTAGGAGAAGATGACTTCTTTTTTCTTTTAATGCTTTTAACGTTACGATAAGCATTTATACTTATATTGTAAAGTTTTTCTTCAGGTGATTAACATGACAAGGAAACTTTACTATGAAGACGCTTATTTGAAAGAAGCAAAAGCAAAAGTTGTTGGAATAAAGGACAATGCTCTGCTCTTAGACCAAACCATTTTCTATCCAACAGGTGGAGGACAGCCACACGATAGAGGAACAATAAACGGGATTCAGGTCTTGGACGTTTATAAAGATGAAGAAAACAATGTCTGGCATGTTGTGGAAGAGCCAGAGAAGTTCAAGGTAGGAGATGAGGTTGAGCTTAGAATAGACTGGGACTACCGTTATAAGCTCATGCGCATTCACACAGCAATGCACCTTTTGGATCATGTGTTGAATGAAGTTCTTGGCAAAGACAAATGGCAGCTTTATGGTAGCGGAATGAGTGTCGAAAAGGGAAGATATGACATTCTTTACCCAGAAAATGTCAACAAATACAAAGAGCAGATTATTGAGCTTTTCAATAAGTATGTGGACGAAGGCGGAGAAGTTAAGATTTGGTGGGAAGGCGAGAAAAGGCTCACACAAATCAGGGACTTTGAAGTTCTTCCATGCGGTGGAACCCATGTAAAAGACATTAAGGAGATTGGACATATCAAAAAGCTGAAGCGCTCAAGCATAGGGAAAGGAAAGCAGAGGTTGGAGATATGGCTTGAGGATTAAATCCCCAGCTTTTCTTTTGCCTCCTCTATTGTTGCACCTTTAATTAGCAAGTCTTTTTCCCTTGAGGTCTCTCCTCTAAGTATAACAACCTCCTTTCCAAGGAGCTTTGAGAGGAACTTTATTAACTCTTTGTTAGCTTTACCGCCAACTGGAGGAGCACTAACTTTTATTTTAATCCTTCCCTTCCACTTGTCAATTCCCTCAATGCTGTTCTTTTTTGCATTTGGCTGGATATGGACGAGGAGAATGACACCTTCTTTTGTCTGCTTTATCATTCTCTTCCCTCCAGACCGTATTTCCAAACAATTTTTGGAGGAAATCTCTTTTCTTTCACAGCATTTATTATTTCATTAGCAATTTTATAGGCGAAATCAAAGGTTTCTTTGTCAATTAGACCATAATTGAGGGCCATTTCAAGCTCATCTTCATCTAACAAGAAAGCTTCGCCGTTTGGGAAGATGAATATGTCTAAAAATAGGTCGAGCATCTCTAAAGTGTCTCCATATCTCTTTGTGTAAGCCAAAACGTCCACGTAGAGTCCTTTGAAGTTCCCCTCTCTATCGTAAACTTTCAAAACATCGTAATTTCTGCCGATAAAAGCGAAGTATATCATTGTGTAGCCGTTTTCAATGACCTTAACTCCATTTACATAAAGGAGTGCGAGCATTCCATAAAATCTGGACTTGGCAACTATGATGTTTCCTAAGTCTGCTATGAGTTCATCGTATCTCTCAAGAACTCTGTTTGGAATGCGCTTGTAGATGAGGTGGATCTTTTGGTTCATGATAGTTTTAGTAGCATTTTAGGTTTAAAAACCTCAGCCATGCAC
This sequence comes from Thermococcus paralvinellae, assembly GCF_000517445.1. Classification (NCBI taxonomy): domain Archaea; kingdom Methanobacteriati; phylum Methanobacteriota; class Thermococci; order Thermococcales; family Thermococcaceae; genus Thermococcus; species Thermococcus paralvinellae. The sequence continues at coordinate 351,330 of NZ_CP006965.1, forward strand.
AAAACTATTGAAGCTTAATAAAAGCATGGCGAGTAAAGATGGATGCAGGATTAATTTATCTCTCTGGCTTCCTGAGTGGTGTTGTCCTTTTCACTGCGGCAAGAATAATCTGGAGAAAAGTCAGGAGGAGCCAAAGATAAGCTCCTTCAGCTTCTTTGGTAATTCATCAATCTTAACCCTAATTTGCTCCCTCGTATCTCTGTCTCTGATTGTTACGGTGTTGTCCTCCACTGTTTGGTTGTCAATGGTCACACAGTATGGAGTTCCAATTTCGTCATATCTTGCGTATCTCCTCCCTATCGTATCTTTCTCATCGTAAACTGCTATGAATCCGGCCTTCTGTAGTGTTCTAAAGACGTTGTAGGCTATCGTTGTTAGTGGCTCCTTTGCAACTAATGGCAGAACCGCGACCTCTATTGGGGCCATGTCCTTCTTTATCTTGAGATAAACTCTTCCATCTTCATCAACCGTCAGTGAGTTCTCAAGAAGGAGATAGAATGGTCTGTCAATACCGAAACTTGGCTCTAAGACGTGAGGAACAATTTTTTCACCGGTTATCTTTTCTTCAACTTCCTTGATTATGAAGTCCTCTTTTTCAAGCTCATAACCCTCAATGCTGACTTTACCTTTCTCTTCAAGTTCTTCAACAAGCTTTCTAAGCTCTTCCTCGCTCATCTCTTTGAGCTTGTCATTGATTCTTTTTGCATCTTTCTTGAGCTTTGGACCTACTCTCTTCATATCTAGGCTCACTTTGAGCCTTTTCACGATCTTTGGCTCATCGTAGTGAATCATAACTGTCAAATCGGCACCGCTCATCTTCATGTGTCTGCTTAAGTCGTAATCTCCTCTGTAAGCAATCCCAACACACTCAATCCATCCAAATCTTTCGCTGTAAATTTCAACGTCCCATGTGTCGCTTGAATAATGTGCTCTTTCCTCTGGGAGTTGTTGTCTAAATCGTATTGCCTTTTCTGGAATGCCTATGTCGAGAAGAATTCTTTTCACCATAGCCATGTAATAGGCAAAAAATGTGTTCATGACATAGCCTTTCTTAACAGCCTCTTCAAGTGTTATCTCAATCATCCCTAAGTTCTTGAGCTGGTGTTCAATGGGATAGAGCCTTACAACCTCGTCTTTGACTTCATCAAAGTGTGGATGCTCGGTTTCTTTTGGGTTGAAGAATATTTCAACCTCAGCTTGGGTGAACTCCCTAAGTCTAATCATCCCTTGTCTTGGTGAAATTTCATTTCTATAAGCCTTTCCAATCTGAAACACACCAAATGGAAGCTTATTTCTTGCAAAAGCATTGAGCCTCTTAAAGTTCACGAAAATTCCTTGGGCAGTTTCCGGTCTTAAATAACCTTTCTTGTCCTTGTAAGGGCCGATATAGGTCTCAAACATTAAGTTAAAATACCACACATCGCTCAATTCTCCACCACACTGGGGACATTTTATGCCGTTTTCTCTTATTATCTTGGTAAGCTCCTCAGCACTCAAGCCTTCGACATCAATGTCCAAGTTCTCCTCGATGAGATGGTCTGCCCTGTATCTTGCGTGGCACTTGGTACACTCAACTAGAGGATCAACGAATTTTTCAACGTGTCCTGAGGCTATGAAAACTTCCTCAGGGGTTATATCGGGAGTTTCAAGTTCAAAGAATCCCTCTCTCTGAAAGGCTTCTCTGATTTTACGCTCAATCTTTCTCTTTATTGTTGCTCCAAGAGGACCGTAATCGTAGAAACCTCTCGCTCCACCATAAATCTCAAAGCTCCCCCATGCAAAGCCTCTTCTCCTCATCAAATCTGAAAGGATTTCATACTTATCTATCTTCATGCCTCACCACCTTAAGGTGTGATGGCCCAAAATCCTAAAAACTTTGTGGAATGTTTTTTGACATTTTACCAAAGTTGGTGCCTGACAAAACATTTTAGGACTATGATACGAAAGAGTTATAAACCAATTTTTCCGTTATGAATGTGAGCTTCAGCTTTGATTATTTGGGAGGGAAGAGAAATGGCGGAAAGACCACTTGATGTTATACACAGGTCACTGGACAAGGATGTTTTGGTCATCCTTAAGAAGGGATTCGAGTTTAGAGGCAAGCTTATCGGTTATGACATTCACCTAAATGTTGTCCTTGCAGATGCCCAGCTTATTGAGGGCGGTGAGGTAACAAAGAAGTATGGTAAGATTGTAATTAGAGGAGACAATGTGTTGGCTATTTCACCAGTAGAAACTGAGTGAGGTGATTCTCGGTGGGAAGCGGAACAGCACCTCATGGAAAAAGGAACCGCACACCAACTCATATAAAGTGCAGAAGATGTGGGAGAAAAGCCTACAACGTTAGAAAGAGATACTGTGCAGCCTGTGGCTTTGGAAGGAGCAGAAGATTAAGGAAGTACAGCTGGTCAAAGAAATGGAAGAAAGCTAAGAACGTTCACTGATTTCTTTTTTATTTTGCCTTTTCTGCATTAAATTAATTTGCTAGGGATAACTCTATAAATCCTTGCTTTGAATTCTAAATTATGAGCGCAAAAGATGATATTTTGAGCTATTTAAAGTCGAAGGGTCATGATGGTGCTTTACAGAGTGAGCTGTATAACTTAGGTTATTCCCGCTCAACAATTGCCGAGGCTTTAGAAAGCCTTGAAAAAGAGAATCTTATTGTGAAAAAGAGTGTTGGTAAAAAAGCATACAGAATATGGATTATTGATGAGGCGCCTTTTCCTGTTGAGAACACCCTTAGACTTGGGCTTCTGAGGGCTGTTGAATATCCTCATGCTCTTTTGACAGCTCATGATTTAAAAGAAAAGTATAATGTTCGGGTCTTAGTTTACAACTCAGCCCTTGAGCTTACGAATGCTCTGGCAATAGGGAAGGTCGATTTAGCGTGCTCGCCGTTAATTACTCAAATCCTCTATGCTTTGTTAATGAAAAGCATTAAAATTGTTTCTGGCTGTGGATTTGCAGGCAGTGGACTTGTTATGAGAGGAGAACTCAAGGAAGGAAGGACGATTGCTTCTTCTGAGCTCTCTACAATGGAAACTATGCTAAAGCTGTTCCTTGAGAGAAGAGGCTTGGAGAATATCAAAGTAACGTATTTTAAGAACCCTGAGACTGCTGTGGAGTCCTTCCTTAGAGGAGAAATTGATGGATTAAGTATTTGGGAGCCATATCTCAGCCTGCTTAAAAGGAAGGGCTTCAATGTCTATCATTACTCTGATTATTTTGGAAAATATCCCTGCTGCGCTTTGGGAGTTAATTTGAGCTTTTTAAATGTTAACAGGGCTCTTTTCGATGAGTTTTTTGAAAAGTTTAAGGACAACACTGAAAACTTAGAGAAACGAAAAGAGCAAGCAGTAAACCTTATGGTTGAGTTTATGGGTTTTGAAGAGGAGCTTGTAAGAGAAAGCTTTGGAGGATTTATTTATGATTATAGACTCACAAAAAAGCAAGTTGAAGAAATGTTAAACCGATTTGGTCTCAAAGTGTTCAACCTTGAAAAGCTCTTCTTATCGCAAGATTTTTAACTTCTATTCTCCTTTTATCGCTTAGACATTCATCTGAGTGATCACTATGGACGGCGAATTAAGGAAGAAGCTGTGGGAGCTTGCATGGCCAGCAATACTGGCGAACATCTCCCAGACTCTAGTCAACTTAGTTGACATGATAATGGTCGGGCAGCTGGGTTCTCTGGCAATTGCGAGTGTTGGTCTAGGTGGGCAGTTTTCATGGTTCATGATGCCACTAATGTTTGCTGTTTCCGCCGGTGTTTTAGCTTTAGTTGCTCGCTTTATTGGTGCAAGGGACTTTGAGATGGCAAATTTGACTTTAGAGCAGGGAATTTATTTGGCTTTTCTCATGGGGATACCAGTTATGATGATCGGTTTATTCTTTGGGGATGATGCACTTAGAATAATGGGTGCTAGTGAAGAAGTAGTTAGGCTTGGTTACCAATATATCAGGATATACTTCTTGTTTTACCCTATTAATTTCATGGGTTTTGCAGCTTTTTCGGCTTTGAGAGGAGCTGGTGATACAAAAACACCGATGAAGTTAAGTCTTTTAATGAATGCCCTTAACGTTATTCTGAACTATCTCTTAATTTTTGGAAAATTCGGCTTCCCGAGGTTAGAGGTCAAGGGAGCTGCATTAGCCTCTGGGCTTTCAATTGCAGTCGCATTTACTGTAGGTTTATTCCTCTTTCTAAGCGACAGGCTTGTTTTAAAGCTTAAACCGAGGTTTAGATTTGATATCGGCATGATTAAGAGAATCCTTAGAATTGGAATTCCAGCAACTATTGAGAGGATTATCTTCAGCGTTTACAACTTCATCTACATAAGCATCGTTACAAGATTTGGAACGATAGCTTTAGCTGCTCATCAGGTCGGTTTGAGAGTTGAGAGCATAGCTTATATGCCAGCTTTTGGCTTTAATGTTGCCACATCAGCTTTGGTTGGGCAGAGCTTAGGTGAAGGGAATCCAGAGAAAGCTGAGAAGGTTGTATACGAGTCGTTAAAGATGGTAACTGCTTTTATGAGCGTCATGGCTGTGGTTTTGATTGCTTTTCCGAAATATCTTGTCATGCCCTTCATAACAAAAAGCGACCCCAATTATTGGCAAGTCATTCACTTGGCTACAATTTACCTCATGATAGTAGGTATAAGTGAAATCCCTTTAGGCTGGCTCTTCGTTCTCAGCGGAGCTTTAAGGGGTGCAGGAGACACAAAGAGCCCCATGTATGTAACTGCAGTGAGCAAGTTGCTCTTTAGAATTCTCCCGGCTTATCTTTTGGGATTTGGATTTACAATTGGTTCATTCCACTTTGAGGGTCTCGGAGTTATCGCTGCTTGGATTGCAATGAGTTTGGAGACATTCACAACTGCCGGCCTTTTCTGGTGGGTGTTTAAGAGAGGAAAGTGGAAATACATAAAAGTTTGAGATCAAAGCGCCGAGACATGGAATAAAGCTTCCATCAGACGACCGAAGAAATAGCTCACGAATGCTGCACCTAAACCAGTTGTAACCATCTCCATAACCTTCTTCCTTATTGAGATCCCTGAGAGTACTGATATGAAGGTCGCAACAATTGCCAATGCTGTTCCTGCTAACAATACAGAGAATGGCAATGCAACTAGAGAGGAGGACGCAAAGAAATAAGGCGTAACCGGAAACGCTACGCCAATGAGGTAGGAAATTCCAGTGTATAACGCTGCTCTCACTTCGTTCTCGTCTTCTTCGTGAACAAGCAGTCTGATTATTGAGTCATGATTTGAGGACAACTTTTCAGCAACTTCTTTTGCAACATCTTCGGGCATTCCGCTCTCTAAGAGCTTGTTTAATAGCTCATCTTTTGCTCTATCTGGAGAAACCCTAAACAAAACCTCCATTCTCTGTCTAATACTCTCATTCACCTGCCTCTGTGAGCGAACGGATATGAAAGTTCCAATTGCCATTGATAAAGCTCCAGCAACACCAACAATAAGTCCGCTGATTCCGACAAGTTTTGGATTGTAAACGTAAACTGCCGACAATCCAGTAACCGCACCCAAAATCTCAACTAATCCATCGTTCATTCCTAAAACAAAGTCTCTAAGGTTCTCCACATGGAACCTCTGCTTGCTTTCGTAGAAGAACTTCTCATGCTCTAGCTCGTCTAAAATGACCCCGCTGAGCTCTCTCTTCTCATTTTCATCAAATTTATCGCTGTATGTCGTTAGGAATTTGAAGTATTTCTGGATTGCGCTGTTTTCTCCCATTTCCAAGAGCGAAGCAACAGCTCCTGGACCTAGAAGCTTTCGTAAAAGCTTTGTGCTGTAAAGATTGAACTTGCTGATTTTTACTCTTGGTGTTTTGACTCCTCTTCTTGCTAAAAAGTCGTGCCAGAACTTTGCGTGCTTTGATTCAATATTTGAAAGCCTCAGAAATTCCTTCTTTAAAGTCTCATCTTTTTCAATTTTAGCAAGCTGAGCATAAAGAACTGAATCCGAGTACTCATCTTCATAAAACTGAAGAGCCGCTCTTATCATCTCATCCATTTTTCATCCCCTAAAAAGCTGAACAAAAGAGTTAATTAAGGTTACTGTAGTGATTTTAAAGCTTCAAGTACTTCCTCAAAAGGGGCATCAGTCTTTAGAGCCGTTGGTGAGAAGTGGGTTCTCGTTGCTTTGTACCCTTTTTCTTCAAGAATCTCTATGATTTTAGCAACTTTTCTCGCCTCAAGGTTGTTTCTCCTCGCTAATGCATGGGTGTCGTAGAAGAATGGGACATCAAGCTCTTCTTTGATGATGCCCAAAAATTTCAGCACTCTCTTTTTCTCTGCAATTTCCTCCTTCTCTGCTAGCTTATGCATCTTTTCAACAATTTCTTGATTCTTAAGCTCCCCAAGCCACAAAGGTCCATAAGCTTTAGGTTTACTCGGCAAAAAGCTCCTCTCAATCTCGAATTTTCCATTCCTTTTATCAAAATACAGATAGCCGAGCTGTTCTAAAGTCTCATCTCCTTTCTTTGCTCCATCTTTGACCCTTATGAACGTCCTAAAGTAGTGGTCTTTGTAGTACGCAAAGAGAACTTCGAAGCCCATGTCATACTTTGCAACATATCTCGCAACAGTTCCTATTAAAATCCTCAGCCCCGCTTCATGGCAGAGCTCGCCTCTTATTGGCACTGCATTGTATTTTCTTAGACATGCTTTTGGATGAGCGCCGCAGAGGGGTGCTGTATCTGTTGCAGTAATTGCCAAAACTCCTTTCCGCTTTACACTTCTCAAAGCAGAGTCTAAGAACTCCATTGGAGAACCAAAGGGATCCAAGTCAATGAAGTCAAAATACCTAAACTGTTCATTCATCAATCTGTTGGCATCTAAGTTTGTTGCGACTAAAACCTTGTTTCCTTTTAAAATTGCTTTCTTCTCATGTATCTCAATTTTACCGGAGAAGTTGAGCCCTAGATTTTTAATTATCAGCTCAAAGGCATCTGGATTTATGTCGTTCATCCAAACTTCAGTTGCTGGTGTCTCTAAAGCATACCTAATTCCCCTAATCCCTGTGGCACTTAAAGCATCTAAAACTCTCTTCGCTTCAATAACCTTGAGGAGAAGGACGCTCAAATCCCTATTCAGAGCCATCACAGGGTTGTAAAAAACTGGAGCATCATAAATACGCTCAGCTTTTGGAACAAGAACCCTTGCTTTTCCTTCACTTATTTCTATTAGCTCCATGGTACCACCAATTTTACTTACAAAAAGCTTAGGTTGAGAAGAAAAGAAATCAGAGAATTTCAACGTAATCTCCAAGGGCCTGCCCGGGTAAACCTTTTTCAAACCTTACTTTAACTTCGCCTCTAACTCCGTGTGGCTTGACAATCTTTCCTGCGATGATTTTTCCGCTTGGGCTCTTCCAAATGACTTTCTTTCCTATGAGCTTTGCTGCCTCTTCTCTGCTCTCAATTCCGAGAGGCTTGATAATCATGTGGTGGTTGTGCTGATTTTCCTTACTCCTCATGTAGCTTAACACTATCCCCTTCATCGCTCTCACCGTTAATGCCTATTGAAGAGAGCTTTTAAATTTATTGATGGAAAGGGTTTTATTCTTTCCTAACTATTCAGCTTTGGTGGTGATCATGAAAATGGAAAGAATAAAGAAGCTTCAGAAGTTTATAAACGAGAGCTCAATTGATGCAGCGCTCATCTCTAAACGTGAAAATCTGTTCTACTTTTCTGGAGCTTCTCCGTTAGCTGGAGGATATCTGGTTGTTACTCCCGATGAGGCTATAATTTATGTTCCCGAACTTGAATATGAAGCAACAAAGGAAGAAACTGAACTACCAGTTGAAAAGTTTAAGAGACTGCCAGAACTTTATGAAAAGCTCAAACCTTACAGTGTTTTGGGAATTGAAGGTTCAACAAGCTTTTCTTTCATGAATGCACTTAAAGAAAAAGCTGAGATAAAGGAATTTAAGAGCATTGATGAGATTGTAAAAGACCTCAGAATAGTAAAAACCGAAGAAGAAATCGAGATAATTAAAAGTGCATGTGAATTAGCTGACATGGCTGTTATGGCGGCTATTGAGGAAATCAGCGAAGGGAAGAGAGAAAGGGAAATAGCAGCAAAAGTTGAGTATGTTATGAAGATGAACGGTGCTGAAAAGCCAGCCTTTGATACAATCATTGCCAGCGGTTATAGGTCAGCTCTCCCTCATGGGGTTGCAAGCGATAAGAGGATTGAGAGAGGAGATTTGGTTGTCATAGACTTAGGTGCACTTTACAGGCACTACAACTCTGACATTACCAGAACTATAGTTGTTGGAAAGCCCAATGAGAAGCAGAAGGAGATTTATGAGATAGTTCTTGAGGCTCAAAATACAGCTGTTGAAAAAGCTAAGCCAGGAATGACTGCGAAAGAACTCGACAGCATAGCAAGGAACATCATAGCGGAATATGGTTATGGAGATTACTTTATCCACAGCCTTGGTCACGGAGTTGGCTTGGAAATTCATGAACCTCCGAGAATAAGCCAGTACGATGAGACTGTTCTCAAGGAAGGAATGGTCATAACGATTGAGCCAGGAATTTACATTCCAAAGCTTGGTGGCGTCAGAATTGAGGATACAGTTGTTATAACGAAGGATGGAGCAAAGAGGCTCACAAAGATGGAGAGAGAGCTTATCTGAGTCAGGCATTTCTTTCTTTATTCTTTTGTTCCCATCCAACAGTATTTAAAAGTATTTTTCCAATTCTCAAAGGAAGGTGAGAAAATGAAAATACTTGACCAGAATCCCAAAGAGGGCAAGATTAAAGTTAAAGCTGAAACTCTCGATGATCTCTGGCATCTCTATCACATCATTGAGGAAGGGGATGTAGTTTATGCAAAGACCCTCAGAAAACAGAGTCAGAGAAGTGATTCTCTTAGACCAGAGAAGGTCCAGGCTATTCCGGTGTTTTTAGGCATTAAAGCTGAAAAAATCAACTTCCACAAGTTTGCAAATGCATTGAGGGTTACTGGTCCAATAATTTATGCCTCAAGAGAGGAAGTTCCTCTTGGCAAATATCACACAATAGCAGTGGAAGAGAACAGCGTTATCACGATTCAAAAGCCTAAATGGAAAGCTCACCACTTGGAAAGATTAAAGCAGGCCGTTGAAGCGTCTCAGAGAGCGAGAGTTATGATTGTTGTTGTGGATGATGGTGAGGCTGATATTGCCCTTGTGAGGGAATACGGCGTTGATATAATTGCCAACATAAGACACAACCTCGGAGGAAAGAGATACACCACAAATAGAGAAGCTGAGGAAATGAAGTTCTTCCACGATTTAGCAAAGACAATTGCTGAAATTATGGAGAGGGAAAAGGTTGATAAAGCTATTGTTGCTGGTCCAGGCTTTGTGAAAGAGAATTTTTACAAGTTCCTTCAGGAGAATTATCCGGAGTTGGCAAAGCGTGTTGTAATTGAAGACACGAGTGTTACAGGAAGAACAGGGATTTATGAGGTCATTAGGAGAGGAACCGTTGACAGAGTTTACCATGAAAACAGAGTCGCAAAGGAAATTCAGCTCGTGGAGAAGGTCATAGAAGAGATTGCAAAGAATGGATTGGTGGCTTATGGTATAAAAGAGGTCGAAGAAGCAGCGAATTATGGAGCAATTGAGACTCTACTCGTTTTAGATGAGCTTTTGAAGGGAGAGATGAGAGAAAAGATTGAGCAGCTTATGGAGTTTGTCAGACAGATGAGGGGAGAGATAGTAATTGTCAGCTCAGAGCATGAGGGTGGTGAAAAGCTGAAAGCCTTGGGAGGAATTGCTGCATTGCTGAGATATAAAGTGAAGTGACTAGTAAATCTCCGCATAAGCATCGCTTTCAAATCTTGGAAACTCCTCCTCCTTGCTGTTTTTCACTAAAACTCTGTCTTTTTCTTCTGTAAATTTGCCAATGATGAAAGCTTTAATTCTGTTGTTAGATAGCTCCTTGATTATTCTTGAGGAATTCTCCTTAGGAGAAATTATTATCAGCGTTCCGGTTGACGAGACAGTTAAAGGATTCACATCAAAAGCTTCAAGAACTTTTTTGACGAGAGGTGGGATGTAAACTCTATCATAATAAACCCTAAAGCCAACATTTGAATTGTCGGCTATCTCATGAAGGGCTGTTAAGCCTCCCTCAGTTGCATCATGCATCCCTCTCACGAGCTTTCTTACAGCTAGGGCATCAGGGACGACAGTTTCAAGCTTGTACATCTCTCTAAGCTTAGCTATTGCACTAGGAGTTAGAATTCCTTTAACCATCTCTTTTTTAAAGTAAGCCGCTCCAACAGCAAACTCTATCCCAACGCCCTTCGTTATTATTATATCATCACCGGGTTTTGCTAACGGTAATCTCAGCTCTTCTTTCTTCACAAATCCAAGTGCTGTTGTGGTAGCGGTTGTTTCTTTAATAGTGGTATAAACACCAGTGTGTCCTCCGATTACAGCTGTTCTGTATTTTCTGCATTCTTCATTAAGTTCCTCCATTATTTGAGCGAGATCTTCTTTAGTGGAACCAGGGGGTAACAATAAGTCAACAACCAGCCATCTCGGCTCAGCGCCAAAAACTGCAACATCACTCACTGCGAAATGGTATGTGAAAAATCCAAAATGCTCCTTTGGGACTCCTAAAACTGGATCAGTTGCTATGACAAGATAGTTTTCATTGTCATATTCAAGAACCGCGGCATCAAAGCCCTCTCTCGGGCCGATAACAACTTTTGGATCTTCAATGTTGAGGTTATGCAGGATAAGTTCATTTAGAACTTCACTTCTTATTTTTCCGAGTGGCAACATTTTTGAACCTCCTAATGATTTCTTCGGCTTCTTTTAGGATTTTCTCATTACATCCATGACACATCAGGTCTAGACTTGGCACTCTCACACTCATCCGGACTTTATATTTTCTCGCAAGCTTACTTATTTTGTAGTTCACTTCATAAGCCAAATCGAAGTACTCAGGTTTGATGATCTCAAATCTGTCAATATATTGTAGAGGACATCCCTCTCTCCATTGCCTTCTTCTTCCATATTCATACATTCTGTAAGGTTTTATCCCCGCCTCTTCTGCAAGCTTTTCAACTTCTTCTGCAGTGTACCTAATCAGAGGTCTAAATATTGGAATTCCAATCCTCGGAATTTCACTCAACCTTATATCCCCATTCCACTGGTCAAGTAGAGCTCCAATTATTTTGTCATTTGCATTGTCTCCTTTGGCCAAAACCTCGAAGCCATTAATTTTTGCGAACCAGTAAGCATTTCTCATCATAACTTTTTTGCAGTGTATGCATATTGGACCTTTCTTTCCAATTGAATTCTTGAGGAGTCCTTCTGTTATGTCAACAAGATAATGTTCAACTCCAAGCTTTTTAGTGAAGTCCATTGCCCACAACATAGGCTCTCTCCAACTCCATCTATGAAAGAAGGTTAGGGCAGAAACATCCAAACCAGCTTTTTTCATAATGTATAAAGCTAAACTGCTGTCTTTTCCTCCAGAAAACATGAGAAGTATTTTCTTTTCATAAAGTCCTGTGTTCTTTGCAAATTGTTTAATTTCTTTTATTATTTCTGAAAGCATGGTGGAAAGTAAAAAGAGAGGCTTTAAAAATTTGCCTCAGCTGCTCATCTTTTAACTTGGTTCTCTGCTATGCTCCCAACAATTGGGAACTTGTAATATTCTCCTTGATATGCTTTAACTATACCTAAAATCCATAGGACAAGACCAACTAAGCCCAAAAGCATAGCTAAAATCCCACCAAGGAATGGTATAAATGCCAAGATTCTCTGTATTATAAAAATCCCTAGGAATGTTATTGTTGACTGCATTGCATGGAATCGGACAAATTCGCTCTCTTTTTCTAACAACAGGAATATTATCCCAGTTAAGAACCCAAGCACATATGCTAAAGCAGCCTCAACGTTTTCTTCAAGTCCCAGAGATGTTTCGCTCTTCTTTATAACACCATTTTCATTGTTTTCCATACTTCCACCTCACATGAGAATATATCAAATCATTTTTAACTTTCTTAGTTAAATACTTTTCTAAAATTCTAAGAAAAAACACTCATTTATTTAAATTCCTTAACAAATATTTTTATAACATCAATACACTGTTCAAACTTCCATGACTGAAAAATAATCCTCATTACTTCAAAGTTCAAACCTAATTCTTTTGTTAGGCTTACCAAAAGTTTTTAATCTTTCCTATAAAAGGAAATATTAAAATTAGGTTAACCTAATGGTGATGTCCATGTATGTTCGTTTAAGTCAAATGAGAGAAGGAGAGCGAGGAGTTGTAGTGGACATTCAGGGAGGTGTGGGAGCGAGGCAGAGGTTGCTGGGTTTGGGAATTACTCCTGGGACTAGGATTTGGGTGATTAAGTCTTCCGCTCCAGGGCCAATAATCATAGCTGTTGGCTCTTCAAGAATAGCACTTGGCAGAGGAATAGCTGACAAAATTATCATCAGGAGGGAGTATTGATGCTAAAGGTCGTTGCTCTCGCTGGCAATCCAAATGTTGGCAAGACTACAATATTCAACGCTTTAACTGGATTGAGACAGCATATTGGCAACTGGCCAGGAGTTACTGTTGAAAAAAAAGAGGGAATAATGAAATATAAAGATAGAGAGTTTCTGGTTGTTGATCTGCCTGGAACGTACTCTTTGACGGCTCATTCTATTGATGAACTTATAGCGAGGAACTTCATTCTTGAAGGAAATGCCGATGTCATAGTTGACGTTGTTGATTCTTCATGTTTGATGAGGAACCTCTTCTTAACAATGGAAATCCTCGAGATGGGTGTTAAAAACGTAATAATTGCTCTAAATAAGATTGATTTGGCAAAAAAGAAAGGTGTCACCATTGATTTTAGAAAGATGGAGAAAGTTCTTGGCATTCCTGTCGTGCCAATGAATGCAAAGGAGGGTATTGGAATTGAGGAGCTTAAGAAAACGATTGTTGCCATGGCCGATGGAAAAATCACAACCAATCCAGTTGTTCCTGTTTATGATGAAATCATTGAAAGAGAGATCTCCCACATAAGCGAAATTCTGAGAGAAACCTCTCTGGATGAAAAGTACAACATAAGATGGTTATCTATAAAACTTCTCACGAGAGATGAAGAAGTAATAAAGCTTGTTTTGAAGCAGCTGGGACAGGAGAAACTGAATGAGATTATGGGACACATAAGTGAGCTTGAACAGTATTATAAGCGCTCCCTTGACATGGTCATTGCTAACCAGAAGTATGAGTTCATTGACGGCTTAATTCATCAATTCGTTACTCACTTTGCTGAGCAGAAAGAAACAATAAGTGATCAGCTTGATAAAATCCTGACTCATCCAATTTATGGCATGATATCTCTTTTTATTATCTTTTACCTCTTATTTAAGTTTGTTTTCACAATTGGAACACCCATGCAGGAAACTTTGAATTTGCTCTTTGCATCTTTGGGGGATTTGGTCGGAAGTCATATATCAAATGAAACCCTTAGAGGTTTGGTAGTTGATGGAATAATTGGTGGTGTTGGCTCAGTTTTAAGCTTCTTCCCATTGGTATTCCTGCTCTTCGTTGCAATGTCAATCCTTGAGGACTCCGGATACATGGCTAGAGCAGCTGTTGTCATGGAAAGGATAATGAGGAAGTTCGGCTTGCCTGGAAAGAGTTTTATTCCAATGGTTTTAGCCTTCGGGTGCAATGTGCCGGCGGTTATGGCCACCAGAGCTTTAGACGATGAAAAAGACAGGATTTTAACAATGCTAATTAATCCTCTGGTTCCATGTAGCGCAAGAATGGTTGTTATAACATTCCTTGCTGGAGTTTTCTTTGAAAATCATAAGGCACTAGTTGCTGTCGGCATTTATGCGATTTCTCTTGGATTGGCATTAATCTCAGCACTGATACTTGGTAGATTTGTCATTAAAGGAGAGGAGAGTCCGTTTATAATTGAACTGCCTGATTATCTTGTTCCATCATGGAAAACTGTTATTATCCATTCATGGGAGAGGAGTAAGGAGTTTCTAAGGAAAGCTGGAACGATAATTCTTGCTGGAGCAGTTGCAATATGGTACTTAAGTAATTATCCTCAGCCAGTTGGTACCGGGTTGAGCTATGCAGAAATGCTTGGCAGATTTTTTGAACCTTTGGCAAAACTTATGGGCTTAGACTGGAAAGCTGCAGTTAGCTTAATTTTTGGAATAATTGCAAAAGAAAATGTCATTGCAACTTATGGTGTGATATATGGAGTAGGCCATAGTGAGGAAGCTCTAATCTCTTTAATGAGACAAGCAATGAATCCTCTTCAAGCGTTTGTTTTAGCATTGGTAACTACACTCTATCTTCCATGTATTGCCACAATAGCTGCAATCAGGTCTGAAAGTGGAATAAAGTGGGCTTTGGTTGCTTCTCTTTACAACCTTGTCCTTGCTACTGTCGTTGGGATTCTTACTTATCATTTAGGATTATTTGTTCTGGGGTGAAAAAATGGTAAATCTCGAAGAAGTTCTTGAGCTAGTCAAAAAAGGATACACAAATCCTAAGGAAATTGCTAAAACACTAAATCTAGCTGTTGAAGAAGTTGAAGGGATGATGAGAATACTAGAAAGCCTAGGATATATTGAGAGAGTTAAGTTAGGGAGTTCATTATGTAGGAGTTGTCCATTGAGGAAATTGTGTTCTGGAGAATGCATTCACTTTAGAGGACAAATTTACTTGATATTTAAAAAAGAAGTTTCAAAATAGTTCATTAAGAATAACATTAAGAGTGGAGTAGCAAAATATATAAGAGGCAGACCTTAATTATTATCGGTGGTGTTAATGAAGGCTGTTATTCTTGCTGGAGGATTTGGAACAAGATTAAGGCCAATTTCATCAACAAGACCAAAACCAATGGTTCCCGTTCTCGGAAAGCCAAATTTGCAGTATCTCTTGGAAAACCTAGAGAAGATTAAGGAAGTTGATGAAGTAATTCTCTCTGTTCACTATATGAGAGGAGAGATTAGGGAATTTATAGAAGAAAAGATGAGCGATTATCCAAAAGACATAAGGTTTGTAAATGATCCAATGCCTCTCGAAACAGGAGGAGCTCTAAAAAATGTTGAAGAATATGTCAGCGATGAGTTCTTGGTGATTTATGGGGATGTGTTTACAAACTTCAATTTTGCGGAGCTTATTGAAGCCCACAAAAAGAATGATGGTTTAATAACAGTGGCTTTAACAAAAGTGTATGATCCAGAGAAGTATGGTGTTGTAATAGCTGACGAAGAAGGAAAAGTTATAGAGTTCGAAGAGAAGCCGAAGAGACCAAAAACCAACTTAATTGATGCTGGAATTTATGTAGTCAACAAGGAAGTCCTAAAGGAGATACCAAGAAGAAAAGAAGTTTACTTCGAGAGAGAAATCCTTCCAAAGTTTGTCAGCCAGGGCTTAGTTTACGGTTATAAGATGCCAAAAGATAACTATTGGGTTGATTTAGGATCTCCAGAAGACTTGTTCTATGCTCACCAGATAGCTCTTGATGAAATTGCGAGGGAAGATGGATACTTCACGATAAAAGAGGATGCTGAAGTTCCAGAAGATGTTGAAATTCAAGGGCCAGTTTATATTGACAGCGGAGCAAAAATTGGGCATGGAGTAAAGATTAAGGCTTACACTTATATTGGACCGAACACAATAATCGAGGACAAGGCATACTTGAAGAGATCAATTCTCATTGGAAGTGACATAATCAAAGAAAAGAGTGAAATTAAAGATTCAATTCTTGGAGAAGGCGTGGTAATAGGAAAGAACGTCATTCTTAAAGAGGGGGCAGTTGTTGGCGACTATGCAAAGATTTATGACAACTTAGTGATCTATGGAGCAAAGATTCTCCCATGGAAAAAGGTTGAAGAATATGAAGCATACATCAAGATAAAGCTCGATCCGACAAAAGTGAGACCAGAGCTTACTCCAGACAGGTGTCCTCTTGGCTTGCCAGAGTGTATCTACAAGAAGTTTAAGGCAATAGCTGGAGAAAAGCCTCCATGTGATGAGTGTATTGAGAACCAGTGGCTCTTCTGAGGCTCTTAATTTATTTTTAATATTTTAATATCTCATTCTTGGATTATATTCGAGAATTATTTCTCCATTCTTAAAAACTCTAATCACTCCGCTCTCTGAGAGGGTTATAGCAGTTGCTTTTGTTTTCTTTGAAATACCTGCAGCAGCTAAATGCCTGCTCCCTAAACCTGGGGGTAAATGAACATCGAGCTTTTTTGGATCTACGTCTAGGTATCTGCCTGCTGCGAGAATTCTGCCTGTGTTGCTTATAATAAAGGCCCCATCGAGCATGGCAAATTCCTTTATTATCCCTTTTATGTTTTTATCTAAGACATTTAGCTTGTGTCCTTTAAAGGGATTTGGAATTATCTGATGGGAATACTTCAGAACATTTCTTGTGTCTCCAACTACAAATATTGTCCCAACTGGATGGCCCTCTCTCCCTTCCAAGCTAAGCTCTACTGCTATCTCGAGTAGCCTTTGGAGAACTGTTTGAGCTTCTTCAAAGAAACCCCGCGTAGTTGCTATTTCTTTTTTAACTGTTCTGATTCCTAATGTATTTGGGGTAACGTAAACAAAGGTTTCCCCATAGGAAATGATATTGTTTTCAATAAGGAAGGCAGAGACAAGATTTACAACATTCTTTATTCCAAGAGAGAGAGGTAGAGGAATTTTTTTAATCCTATCGTTGGATAAATCAAAATCTTTTCCAACTACTATGATTGGTACATCAACCTTTGGAATTTCATTTTCAAGTGATGAAGTTATTAAAACTAGTGCCTTGGCGTTTACTTCGTTAATAACTTCTAGAGCTTTAGTTATGAGAACTTTGATATGTTTTCCTTTGTCCATCCTTACACCTATCTATAGTATTTTAATCAGGTTTATAAAGTTGTTTATGCCCCATTTCATGTTATTGTGGAAAAACGTTTAATAGTTTTGATAACATACAAATTAAATAATAACTCATGGTGAATAATTTAAAACGCATAAATCAACTTCCAGTGGTGAGAAGATGAAAATAGTAATTGGAATAACTGGAGCCAGCGGGGTAATTTACGGGCTTCGACTTGTAGAAATCTTAAGGAATTTGGGACACGAAACTATTACAGTTGTATCAAAAACTGGCTTAGCAGTGATTCGTCACGAAGTGGGGATTGACTTCAAGCCAGATTATAGGGAAGATGATCTTTTTGCTCCAATCGCTTCTGGTTCATATAAGTTTGATGCAGTTGTAATTGCTCCTTGTTCCATGAAGACCTTAAGTGCCATAGCAAATGGTTACGCTGACAATTTGATAACCAGAGTGGCTGATGTTGCGCTTAAGGAGAGAAGAAAGTTAATCTTGCTAGTTAGGGAAACACCTCTGAACTTAATTCATATTGAGAACATGCTGAAAATTTCCCAAGCTGGAGCGATAGTAATGCCAGCATCTCCAGGATTTTACCATAATCCTAAAAATTTGGACGATATGATAAACTTTATAATTGGAAAAATCTTAGACCTTTTAGGCATTAATCATAACTTATACAGAAGATGGGGGGAATAAAATGTTACAGCTTGATGATTTGGACAGAGCAATATTGAAACTTCTTAAAGAGGATGCTAGGTTAACTATTTCTGAGATAAGTGAAAAGCTGAATAAACCGGAATCAACTATCCACTTTAGAATTAGAAAACTTCAGGAGAGGGGAGTAATAGAGAGATACACGATTATCATTGGAGAAGATCTAAGACCCAAACATGTTGCTTTCCTGATCTTGAGAGTTGAAAAGCCTATTATTGAGGACTTCCTTGAAAGGTATCTTGAGTATATAACAAAAACCCTCTCGATGCTACCAAATGTTCTCATGGTTGCTAAAAGTGAAGAGGATAAGATTATTGCTCTAGTTGGGGAAGAGACCCAGGAAAAGCTTGATAAATTCATAGAAGACAATATAAGGAGCATACCAACCCTAAAGGAAGTACTAGTGTTTCCAATTATAACATTCAAGAAGGGTGAAGAGATTATTGGATTTCTCGCGGGGATTTAAATGGAGATTGAGATAAAATTTAGGGTTAGCCTAAATGAGATCAGAAAGAGAATTGAGGCTCTTGGGGCTGAATTTGTAGGAGAAGAGATTCAGGAGGATTTATATTTTGCTCTTCCATCAAAACGGCTTTTGAGAATTAGGAGAATTGTTAATCTGAACGAAGTCATCCTTGGATACAAGGAGATCAAAGATGAAAAAAACGAGGAGTTTGATGAGATCGAAGTTAAAGTTGAGGATTTTGAAAGGATGAGGACTATTTTGAATCATTTAGGGTTTAAAGAAGATGTGTGGATTAAGAAACATCGGTATGTATATAAGCTTGGTGATGTTACTTTTGAGCTTAATCAAGTTGAAAAATTGGGAGATTTCTTGGATATTGAGATTATAGCTGACAATGTTCAAGAGGCAAAGGATAAAATCTGGAAAATTGCTGAAGCTTTGGGATTAAGTAAAGAGGACGTAGAACCAAGATTGTACCAAGAAATGCTTAAAGAATTGCCCAAGTATGGGCAGAAAGAATAAATAATTTAAGTGTCTTAAATTAATTTGGTGAAAATTCATGAAAAAATGGATTTTTTTAATTAGCATTTTCATTTTGAGTATCCCACCCATACAGGCGGCTAGTGGGAACGTTCTTTATATTCATGGTGATGGAGTAGCAGTTGTTGAAAGACAAAAAGACTTTCCATATAGTCCTTCTTCTTGCCCATTTGAGATTGAATGGGAAGCAAAGATTGAAAACTGGAATGGGAATGGGTTAATATACATACTTCACGTATCTGTTGATGGAAGAACCGTAGCATTTGAGTATGGGAGAGGGTGGGATGGCACAAAGATATATTCAGTGGTTGATGGTTATTCATCCCCCCACAATGTAGATGTCACAAAATGGCATAAGTATATGATAAAAATCTATGAAAACAAAATAGAATTCTACATTGATGAAGAAAAAGTTGATGAATATAATATCACTGTTACAAAGGTAGATGGATATATAAGTGCAGGAGCATACACTGGTTCAAATTCTTTTGATCTTTATATCGACAACATTGAGGAGAGAGGATGTAGTATTAGGATGACAGAGGATTTTGAAGATGGTTCTGATAACTATTTTGTTGATAATTCTGGTAATCCAATCCATGTCCCGGAAGATCGAATCGAAATTAAGTCGACTGAGAGTACCCTAGCCGCCCCAATCCCTGGTATATCAATAATAGTTTCAGTTCTCTTATTGTTATTCATGAGGGATAAAAAATGAAGATGGTAAAGATTGTGATTTTCCTTATCTTTTTCTCTAAATTCACATTAGCAAGCTTTGCAGTTTATTATGGAAATATTTCAGCTTCTTCTAATATAAATGAACTCTCAAAATTTGATCTCCTTATTCTATCTCCTTTAGTGGAAGAAGATTATATCAAAGAGCTGAAATCGAAAAATGTAACAGTTGTGGGTTATTTAAGCCTAGCAACTATTGGTGGCTGGGAGCCTTGGGCTGAGGATGTTCCTGATGGTATAATAATAGGATATTGGGAAACATGGGATGAGAAAGAAGTTGATTTTTCCTCTCCACAGTGGAGAGATATAGTTCTCAATGAAGCTGTCCCGTATATCCTCTCAAAAGGTTTTGATGGTGTCTTTTTGGACAATCTGGACTATGTTGATAAGTATCCCGAAAAGAGAGAAGCGATGGTCAAACTCATTAAAGCAATTCGTGAAAAATATCCCGATATAGTTATTGTAGCAAACAGAGGCTTTTCAATAACCAAAGAAATTGCTCCCTGTGTCGATTACATCCTCTTTGAGGATTTTATAACTTATTATGATTTCAATGACAATAAATACAAGATTTATCAAGATGCTGATTTGCAGTGGGTTCTTGCTCAGGCGGAAATGCTGAAGAAGTTGAATGTTAAAGTTTTGGCTTTAAGCTATGTGGATTTAGACAATGAGAAGCAGGTAGAGGAATTTTCCAAAATCATTTGCAAATATGCAGATGAGTACGGCTTTGAAGTTTATATGGCAGATATAACCCTTCAAAGAATTGGACTTAACCCATGTGAGAACTTCACAAAAAGCCAAGTTGCTTCAAGCGAGACAAAAATTGGGGGAGAAAATAAAAACATCTGCGGGTCGGGAGCAATTTTGCTGTTAGTACTTCTTCCGTACTCACTTAGACAACTCATCTTGCGGTAGCTACAATTTTCATAATATCGTTGAATTGAAGTTCATAGTCTTCTCCCACTCTTCTGTGTGTCCTTGCATTTATTGCATAGAGAAATGTCTTCCCCAAGTCAGTGTGTACTTTGAACGCTAAGTCCCTCGGCGTTGAGCCTTTTTTCATTAAGAACACGTGAGGTAAAACGTTTCCAAAGCTGTCAGTCATCTTATTCTCGTCCTCAACGGGATAAACTGGAATCAACTGCAGTAATTCAAAAACAGCTTTGTTGATGACCTCTTGAACTCCTGTTGAGCCAAATCTCTCGAGGACTTTCTCTTTGATAAGCTCCAACGCTTTTTGCTGTTTTGGGCTGAGGGGTTTTAAAATTTTGAAATCGCTTTGACCAGGGAGATAATCTATGTAGCCAGCTTTCGCTGCCTTTCTAAGCGTTAACTCAGCGACAGCTGAAGTTGGTACGACAATATAGCCTCTTTTCTTCCCTTCTTCGATAAGTCTCTTTATCTGCTCATCGCTTGCCATATCTGCTTTGTTTGCCGCTATTATGATTGGCTTGTTTATTCTTCTGAGCTCACTGACAAAGTTGTATAAATCTTCATCGCTCCATTTGGTTGGATCGTTGCTTAAGTTTGTTTTGTGCAAAGCTTCAAGAACATCTTCTTCACTGACTCCAATTCCAGTTAGTTGCTCTGCAATGGCTCTTGCGAGATTTAGATGTTGAAGTTTAACCCTTTTAGCAAATTTATCCCAATTCTTCTTCAAAATTCCATAAATCCAGTAGTTTATCTCTTTCTCCAGAAATTCAATATCTTCAACGGGATCATGGTAATCTGTGGGCTGTCCTTCGGCGTCAGTTTTTCCACTTGCATCAATGACATGGATTAACGCTGAGGCCATTCTTAGGTCATCTAAAAATTTGTTCCCCAGACCCTTTCCCTCATGTGCACCGGGCACAAGTCCAGCTACATCAATCATTTTTATAGGGATCAAGGCTAACCCGTCTCTATATTCATAGTTTTGCGGATTCGGAACACAGCCAAGCTCTTTGCATGGATGTTCTGCTACAACATAACTCACTCCAACATTTGCTTCAATAGTAGTGAAGGGGTAATTGGCTATTTGAACGTCAACTAAAGTTGCTGCAGAGAAAAAGGTTGATTTTCCAACGTTTGGCTTTCCGACTACACCGATCTCCATTTTATCACCTGATTAATCTAGGCTAATTCTGATTTTAAGTTTTAGGTTTTGATTTAAGTTTCTGATTTAAGCAAACTAATTTAAACTAAAGAATTAGACTAAAGAATTAGAGCTTAGAGATAAACATTACCCTCTTTAACAACAACTCTCCATTCTTCCTTTCCATCTTCATAGGTAATTTTATAGACACCATCTTCTAGAAGGAATTTTTCTAGATATTTTGCATCAACGTTGGCGACTTTAATTCCCTTCCCAACATTCCATATCTCAGCTCTCATTTATATCACCCTTACCCCCATGGTTTTTCGGATATTAACGTTTTTATTTATAAATTTTTCTGTTTATACTAAAAAGTTTCGAAATTATTACAAAATTCTTGCTACCTATGTGTAAGGATTTCATAGAATGAAAAATTAAGAATTCAAAATATGAGGAATTTCCCTTTCTCCATTATCTTTTCCCCGTCAACTTCAACCGTTGGATTAAGAATGAGACAATCAAAGTGGTTCAAAGCTGGGGCGTCATTATCATAGTTTGCTCCAATTGCTGTATGAACCGTATTTCTGAGCTTCTCGTCCTCGAGGAGCTTTCCACTCATTTTTGCTCTCGGATTTAGTCCTATGCCAAGTTCCCCCAAGTGCCATGCATTCTTAGCCAGCTCTTCTTTTCCCATTTTAAGCGCTCTTTCCTCTGCTCTCTTTATAGCCTCTTCAAGCTTTTTAGCTTCTTCTTTACCTTCAATCTTTTGCACAAAACCTTCTTTAACGTATACTTTTACAGGATTTTTGGGGAGTATACTTTCTCCCCCTAGTCCCAGAGTTCCGTCAAAAACTATCACTCCCTCACTCTTTCCAACTGCGGGAGAAATGAACACTTCTCCAGCAGGTAAGTTGCCACCTTTACCAGGTTTTCTAAAATCACCATCGTCTCTGAATGCTTTTCTCTTATGTATATCTATCCACAAATCTGTTCCTTTTTCAGTTGCTATATGCACTTCTTTCCCTTTATCTAGGATTTTAGCTAAGACTTGCGCCTCATATCTAAGCCTCTCATAATCAATTGGAACAGCCCTCAGATACATGTCTATAGTGATTCCAGGGCTCCAGAAGGAGCGTATTCTTCTATCTCCCCAGAGGAGCTTTTCAAAAATGTGGATGTATTTTTGGTTGTCTCTTCCTACATATCCGATATTCAATCCGAATGCATCTTTACCTAACTTTTTCTCAGTTATTGAGATTACTATATCTGGTTCACTTTTTATAGCCCCGATTACACTTCGCTCTGCAAATTCAAGTGAAGTCTTTGGCTCTTGAATAACGATTGTAGGCTTAGCGTGAAATTCCTTAGCAGCATTGAAAAGGCTCAATGAAATGCCAAGAACCTCTCCGGGGTTTGTTATTATCAGTATCTCTTCATCTTTCTGAACATCAAGAACTTCACGCATGACTATCCTTGAGACTTTCTTGAGCTCCATAAAATCACCTAAAATTGAGATTTGTTTTTTCATTTAATAACAATTATGGAAGAGAAAAGCATAATTACTTTGGATTCCTAATTCCTTGGGTGGTTACTGATGACAAGAATCTACACCCTTGTTGAGGATTATTCTGGTTATGAAAGTCCTTTCTTGGGTCACCATGGTATAAGTTTTCTAATTGAACACAGGGGAAAGCGCATTCTTTTTGACGTCGGACAAAGCGAAAAGCCAATTTTATACAATATGGACATATTGGGGTTAGAGCTAGAGAGCATTGACTACATATTTTTATCACATTGTCACTATGATCATACTGGTGGTTTATTGGGGATGCTTAAAGTTATCAAAAAGAGGATTTCAGTGATTGCACATCCTTTGATATTTAGAAGACATTTTATAACAGAACCATATCTGAGACATGTTGGAATTCCGTTTTCAAAAGAGGAGATTGAAAAATTTGCAGAGTTATACCTAGTGGACGAGCCGTTTCAAATTATTGAAGATATCTATTCTACTGGGGAAATAAGGAAGAGAGAAGACTTTGAGAAGGTAGCTCTAGAGCTTTATACACTGGAAAATGGCAAACTTGTGAGAGATGAACTTTTAGATGACATGAGCTTGGTTATAAAAACCTCGCAGGGGCTGGTAGTCGTTAGCGGTTGCTCTCATGCTGGAATTGTTAGCATAATTAAACGTGCCATTGAAATTACAGGCATCAAGAAGGTGAGGGCAGTTATTGGAGGATTCCATCTCATTGATGTCAGTAGTGAAAGGATAAAGCAAACTGTCAAAGCTTTCCAGGAGCTTGGTGTCGAAGAAGTTTATACCGGACATTGTACTGGACTAAAAGCAGAAGCTGAATTTTTGAAAGCTTACGGAGATAGGTTCCATAAACTTCATAGTGGCCTGGTAATTGAATTTTAGGTGTTGAAAATGGAGAATCCAAGGATTACTCTCTTTGCATATTCAAAGGATAAATTTACGGAAAAGAGGCTTGAAAGTCTTGAAGAAGCCCTTAATTACAAGGATCACTCTGTTGTGTGGATAAACATTGATGGTATTGCATATCTAAATGAATTAAAGAATATTTTTGGTTTTTATGACACTTCAATAAGGTTAATCCTTCGTTCAAAAAGCAGGTCAAAAATTGAAATTTTCGGGGATTATTTGTTTATTCTCATCTATCAAGTTTATGAGTCCTCTGGAGGATTAAAGAGGGAGAGAACTGCAATATTTCTGAAGGATAACTACGTGATAACTCTGCAGGAAGTAGAGGGTGATGTTTTTAACTCCATTAGAGAAAGTATTAGAAAAGGAGAGGGCCTTGTTAGAGAGAAAAATGCTGATTATTTGGTTTTTCTCCTCCTTGATGCGGTAATTAACAACTATATCCCAATTTTAGATAGGATAAATGCAAAAATGGAGGCAATAGAGGATAAGATACTCCGTAACAGTGACAGAGAAATGCTAAGGAAAATTCACACAATACGCAGAAGAATCCTTTTTATGAGACGTGCTATTTTTCCTCTGCTTGAAGTTTTTAGGGAGTTACAACTTGAGGGTACAAAGTTCTTTGAAGAGGACACAAGGCCGTATCTTAGGGAACTTAATGCTCATGTTTTGGAGGTTCTCGATTTAATAGAAAGCCAGCGCGAGATGGCAAATGGTCTCATAGATATTTACTATTCTACAATCTCAATGAGAATAAATGAGATCATGAGGGTACTAACAGTAATTTCCACAATCTTCATACCCCTGACCTTTATAACGGGAGTGTATGGTATGAACTTTCGTTATATGCCAGAGCTGAGTTGGCGTTATGGGTATCCTGCAGTTCTGCTTGTTATGTTGATGATATCACTTAGCATGCTCTATTATTTCAAAAGAAAAGGTTGGCTTTAGAGACTCAAAGCAAGCTTTACAGCTTTTTCGGCTATAACGTCCATCGGATCAATTAGTGGAACTTCCAAATCCTCGGGTTTCAGTGCAACACTCACCTCAGTGCAACCCGCAATGATGCCTTTGCTTTTCTTTTCAAGCTTTTTGGCCACTTCTAGAATTAGCTTTCTTCCAAGCTCGAACTTGTTAGCTTTGATTCCTTCGTAGATGCCTCTCATAACTTTCTCTTGCTCTTCTTCAGTTGGTATTATCACTTTTATCTCTCTCCTTTCCAGAGCTTTCTGGTAGATTCCGCTAACCACTGTTCCTGTTGTTGCTAGCAGTCCAACTCGTTTAATCCCCAGTTGCTTAACATATTCGGCAGTTTCCTCAATCATGTTGATTAGTGGAATGTTTATTGCCTTCTGGATCTCATCGGCGAAAAAGTGAGCTGTGTTGCAAGGCATTATTATGAAATCTGCCCCCCAGCTTTCAAGCTTTTTTGCACTATCAATGAGTTCTGGCAGGGGATTTTCACCTCTACTGAGAATGTAAGCTGTCCTATCGGGAATTTTTGGATTGTTGTAGATTATAATCCTTGGATGGTCCTGGTCTCTTTTTGCTGGGGTTTTCAGAACTATTCTTTTAAATAGCTCAACAGTTGCCATAGGACCCATACCGCCGAGAATTCCTATTGTCTTTTCCTTCTCCATTCTAACCACTCAGCTTTTTGCATATTTGAGTTTGCCAGCTTTCCACTCAATATAACGCGCCATAATAAACAATAAGTCGCTTAAGCGGTTAAGGTATTTTAGAGCATCTTCGCCAAAGCCATACTCCAAAACAAGCTTTGCAACTTTTCTTTCTGCCCTTCTCACAACAGCTCTGCAGACATCAAGTTTTGCACTCGCTATTGTTGAGCCAGGGATTACAAAAGCTTTTAGTTGAACTTCATCTTCGAATTTTTTAATCAAGCTTTCCATCCATTCTACCTCATCTTTTCCAATCTTCTTGTATTTGCCTTTGCTTGCTATTTCTGCCATGAGGGAATATAAATCAACCTGAATTTTCTCTACGATGGTTCTAAGCTCCTCATCCTCAAGGTAGTGCTTTGCTTCTCCAAGAAAAGAGCTTACTTCGTCAATTGTCCCATTAGCTTCAATAATCGGTGAGAACTTTGCTACTCTCTCTCCGGTAAAAATTCCAGTTGTCCCTTTATCGCCAGTTTTTGTTGTGATTGGCATATAATCACCAAGTTCAGTTAAAAGTGCTGGCCTTTTTATCTCTTTTGTTGCTTTTCTGTCGTTTAGTGCTATTATTTACACACTATGGGTGATACAAAGATACTGGGAAAAGTTATTTATACCTAAGAGCGTTTTTAGAATTTTGGTGATGTTATGAAAAGATGGGGTATGTTCTTAATTATTGTGATGATTTTAAGTATCGTTCCAGCAGGTACTATAAGCTTTGTAAATGCAGCAACTTATGTTCCAATTCCTGAGATACAGGGCTACAGTGACAGCTCACCTTATGAAGGTCAGACTGTCATCACAACAGGTGTTGTGACAGCAGTTGCTCCAAAGGGATTTTTCATACAAAACGGGACAGGACCATGGACCGGAATTTATGTTTATACTGGCTCGGCACCTTCAGTTCAAGTTGGTGATCTTGTGGAGGTTAGGGGATATGTCAAGGAATATTACGGATTAACTGAGATTTCAGTCAACCCCACATATGGAGATTACGTTAAGGTGCTTGGCACAGCACCCGTTCCAGAACCAGTTATCCTTCCTACAGGAAACGTTTCACAAGAACAGTGGGAAAGTGTTTTGGTAAAGGTTGTTGGTGTTACTGTAGTTGATCCAGATTTGGGATATGGTGAGTGGCTTGTTGATGATGGAAGTGGCCCAGTCAGAATAGATGACTTAATTTACAGGTACACTCCAGAATACGGACAGAAATTTGACTATATTATTGGACCAGTTTACTATTCGTATGGTAACTTTAAGATTGAGCCAAGAGGCCCAGAGGACATAAAGGAATACATACCTGAGATAAAAATTGCCGAACTTAATGTGGATAAATCTCTTATTAAAGGAGTTGCAGCACCAATTAGTGTTCTTATTAAAAACGACGGTACATTCAGTGAAAATATAACTTTGATTATCTATGCAAATGATGAAGTTCTATTAAATACGACGTTAGTCTTAGATCCCGGAATGAACTATTCTACAACTGTTACATGGGCCCCATCATTCTCTGGAGAAGCACTCATCAAGGCAGAGATCGTTGGATATGATGAAAAGTATGTTCCTGTTACTGTATATGAGAATCCCAACACAGTTGCATATACTCTTGTCCTTTATTACAACCGCCAATACGTGAAATACAGGGAAGAATTTGATCAGCTCTATGAGCAGTTTACGAGCATGATTGAGGCACTTCAGGAGTATGGAGTTAATTTAACACCAATCCAAAGGGATATCAGCAGAATTCAGTCAAACTTTGAGGAAATAAACAGCCTATATCAGAGATATGAGAGTCTTTTAGGTTATGAAGCAAGGGGATATTACATCCCTATCATGATTCCGCTTAGAAAGGCGACCTTCCTTACAGAGAACACAATTAAACTGCTTAAAGAAATTAATCCAATACTTAACTCAACGCTCAGCCAAGTTAAAACGATGTACGAGCAGCAGAATGTCACACAGGTTACTGAAAATATCACAGTTTCAGTTCCAAAGATAGTTAGGGTTCTTATAGACTCCGGTCACAACCAATATTACAATGCTGATAAAATGAGTGGTCTCATCAATAGGATAGAGAACGAGCTGAACTGGACAGTTGATGTTAACTATGGAATGCTAACCTATGAGAAGCTCAAAGATTATGACATTCTCATCATTACCAATCCAAGGACTGACATCACAGATGAAGAAGCACAAGCAATCAAGCAGTGGGTTAAAGGGGGTGGAGGTCTCTTCATTCTCGGAGACTGGTATAAGTATGTCTACCACAGAAGCTTGAACAAGATAACCGAGGAGTTTGGCATCAAGTTTAACGATGATGAGCTAATGGACGATGAAATTAATGATGGAAAGCCATACTACCCGTTCGTTGGTGAATACAATCTCGAGCATCCAGCAATGAAATTCCTCGACGAAACATGGAAGATGTACTACAACGGTGATACCCTTGATGTTTCCGGAGATGCAGTCTGGCTCATCAGAGGTTATGACAGCTCCTATGCTGTGGATCAGACAGGAAAGGTTACAAAGGAGAAAGGCTCAAAACCAATAGTAGCAGCAGCAGTTGAAGTTGGAGAAGGAAGGATAGTGGCATATGGATCAAGTAAGGCGATAAGTGATTCTTATCAGGGCAACTACATAAGCACAAACTGGCTATTCATTAAGGGAGTTCTCCTCTGGCTTGCTGGGGAAATCTGAACTTTTCCTTTAATTTTATTTTTGCTCCTTATTTCAATATCCATCGAAGCGAAACGATTTTATATTTAAGGATTGCACTCTTCTATGCATAGATGAGAGGTGAGGCTCATGCATGAACTTGTTGAGTTTGCCGTTGAAAAGGCTTTGGAGCTTGGGGCAAAATATGCCGAGGCAAGATTTGAGGAGCATAGTGGAGTAAGTATTTTCATGAAAAACGGTAATCCGGAGGGGCTTGGTATAAGGGCTGACAGAGGAATAGGAGTTAGAGTTCTTGTAAATGGTGGAATGGGATTTGCATCAACAAATGTTCTGACAAAAGAAAGCGTCAGTGAAGCTGTCAAAAAAGCGGTTAAGCTTGCAAAAGCTACTTCAAAAGTTAGGAACAGACCAATAGAGTTTAGCGAGGAAAGGTTTCATGAAGTTTACTACGAAGTAAGAATGAAGAAAGACTTCAGAGACTATTCTGGAGAAGAAAAGATGGAGTATCTAAAACTCATCGAGGAGGAAGTTCTGAATAGTGGAGTTAATGTTCCAATGAGATTTTTGAGCTATCAAGACTGGATTGCCCACAAGTATTTCGTTAACAATGAGGGGGCAAAAGTCGAGAGTGTCATTCCAAGAGTTTCGATAACATACAACTTGGTGGTTTTTGAGGAAGGTCAAGTTGAGCAAGCCCCGTTTGTTAAAACTGCCTTTACAGGTGGTCTAGAGCTCATAGAGAAAGCAGAACCTTGGAAGAAAGCACTGAATGATGTTAAAGCTTTGCATAGATTAATAAAGGAAGGAAAGAAGCCACCAGAAGGAAAGGTGGATGTTGTCATAAGTCCAGAAGTTGCAGGAATAGCTGTTCACGAGAGCGTTGGACATCCTTATGAGGCTGATAGGATTTTTGGAAGGGAGGCAGCTCAAGCTGGAGAGAGCTTCGTCAAACCAGAGATGCTTGGACAAAAGATTGGGAGTGAAGTTGTTACTGTTATTGAAGACCCAACAATACCAAACAGCTGGGGTTTCTATTTGTATGATGATGAAGGCGTTAAAGCTCGTCCGAGGTATTTAATCAAAGATGGAATCATTACCGAGTTCCTGATGAATAGAGAATACGCCTATTACTTAGGCACTCACTCAAACGCCTCTGCTAGGGCGATAAACTACGACAGAGAGCCCATAGTGAGAATGGCCAACACTTACTTGGCTCCGGGCGATTATTCCTTTGAGGAGCTGATTGAAGATGTGAAGCTTGGTGTTTACATGGTCAGCTTTAACGAATGGAACATTGATGATAGGAGATATCAGCAGAGATATATTGGTAGAGAAGCTTACTTGATTGAAAATGGTGAAATAAAGCATCCAGTAAGGAGGCCTATTCTTGAGATTACAACAAAAGGTCTGTGGAGCAGTGTTGACGCAGTAGGAAAAGAGGTTGAATTTTACCCAGGAACATGTGGGAAAGGTGAACCCGGGCAGGGAGTTCCAGTATGGATGGGAGGGGCGAGTGCAAGACTTAGGGACGTTGTATTGAGGAGGTGAGAAAATGTTTGATGTTAATGAACTCATTTTAAAGAAGGCCAAAGAGATTGGCTTTGGAGATGTCGTAGTTTTGTCATATGAGACACAGAGGAGACAAGTCAGATTTGCAAACAACGAGATTACTGTCGCTAAAAACTGGCACTATCAAAAATCTGTAATTTTTGCTGAATATGAAAAGAGGCTTGTCTCGACAGAGCTTACAGCACTTGATGAAAAAATAATCGAAGAGACATTAAAAATGCTTTTCAAGACGGCAAAGGCGATGGAGCCGAAGAAGGACTATTATGGCATAGCAGAGGGTCCATTTGAGTATAAAGACATTCCAGAGACATTTGACAAAGCAATAGTTGAGCTTGATGAGCCGAATGAATACGTTGAGATTGCCATAAACTCAGCATTGGAAGAAGGTGCCAAGAGGGTTGCTGGAGTTCTCTATACGGACTACAACAAGCTCTACTTAACAACAAGCAACAATGTTGAGGCTTTTGACGAGGGAACTGGTATAGAAATCAGTGTTAGGGCTTTCGTTGATGACGTGGCAAGTGGTCATGGGACGAATTCAGTTAGAGTTTTGAAAAAGTTCGACCCAGAAAGCGCTGGAAGAAAGGCTGGAGAAATAGCAAAGCTTGCCGTTAATCCGGAAGAAGGAGAGGCTGGCAAATACGACGTCATCTTTGACCCGTTAGCCTTCGCAAATCTGCTTTCATATATGAGCTTCATGGCATCAGCCTTTGCTGTTGAAGCGGGATTCAGCTTTTTAGTTGGCAAGCTTGGGCAGAAGATTGCAAGTGAAGGCATCGTTTTGAAGGATGTAGGAAACATGCCAAACGCTTATGGAACGAGGAAATTTGATGACGAAGGTGTTCCAACTCAAGAAACAACGATAATCGAAAACGGAGTTTTGAAGACCTATCTTCTCAACACAAGCCTAGCTAGAAAATACAACACAAAAACAACGGCTAACGCAGGTTTAACAATGCCAAGAGCTTGGAACATCTACCTTGAGGCTGGAGACTACTCAAAAGAAGAGCTCTTCAGCGAGGTTAAAAGGGGAATTTACATAACAAACGTTTGGTACACAAGGTTCCAGAACTATGTTGCTGGTGATTTCTCGACGATTCCAAGGGATGGGACATTCTTAATTGAAAACGGTGAAATTGTTAAGCCAATAAGGAACATCCGCGTAAGCGATAACTTCCAGCGCATCTTGGAGAGCATAGTTGCTCTGGGAAAGGAACTCTATCACATCCACTGGTGGGAAGTCAGAACGCCAGTATTTACTCCTTATGTTCTGGTTAAAGATGTTGGCATAACGAAGGCTACAAAGTAACTTCTTTTTCCTTTTCCCTAAATTATTCCTTTAGCATAAAGTTCATGATAAGCCTTTAATAATGCATCTCTAACCCTCTTTGGTCCATATCTTTTCACTGCAGCTTTTAGTCCCTCTTCATGGATTTTTTTCACAATCAAATCAATATCTGGAGAAATTTTTAGGTTGTTTTCGACATAGAGCTTAGCTATCTCATAAGGGTCTCTGTAATTCAAGCCCTTGAGCCATTTTAGGGGTATTCCTTCTTTGAACTGTTTTATAACTTCAAACTCAATGATTGTGATTTCATCATCCCCATAAAGCTCTCCGTAAATTTTGTTCAAGGCTCTCAAAAGCTCTTTAATGTCTTTAAACCCATCCCTCTTTGCATCCTCATTGGTGAGCTCTTTGACCTTCTTTTTTGTAACGCTCTTTATCCTAGCTTTAGCTATTGCTGTATCGCTTGGAGTTATGACTATGTAAACCTCGCTTCCCGGTTTTGCTTCGTATTTTCCATATCTAATCGTTGTAACCTTCTTTCCCTTCAGAATACGCTCTTTGTATGCGTTATCTATCAGCATGAACTTCCTTATTTGAACCGTCTTTGCCACTGTTCAGCACCTCTATTATCTTCGGAACGTCGAGCAGATCAGTGATTTCATAGTCCGCATACTCCTTATATTCATTTTCCCTATTTGCATACTTCCCATAGCGGAACCAAACTGTGTGCATGCCCACTTTTTTTGCTCCATAAATGTCCGAATAAAGCCTGTCTCCAACCATTACAGCTTCTTCAGCTTTGACTTCAAATATTCTAAGTGCTTTCTGGAAAATCTTTGGATGCGGCTTCTTAACTCCTTCGAAGTCGGATATGACAACATGCTCGAAGAAATCATCTAAATCTAAGCGTAGAATTTTTTCCCATTGTTTTATTGGGTCTCCATCTGTGATTATACCAAGCCTTAGACCCATTTCGCGAAGCTTGAGGAGAGTTCTCCTCACATGTCTCACTTCTCTCAGATAAGCAAATTTTGTATTATGATAAGCAATTACTCCAGCAGCGACCCATTTTGGGTTGTACTTTAAATCCAAACGCCTAAGGAGGTAGTCAAAGTGCCTTGGAAAATTGCTTCCATATTCATTGATAAGCTCTAAAAGCTCATTATATGCTGTATCAAAATCAACAGGCATTCCATGACGGATCATGTTTTCTATTGCGTTTTTCCGTGCCATCTCAGCTAACCTTGTTGTATCAGCTATTGTATCATCCAAATCAAAAAACACGACCTTTATCATATCCTTCCCCACTTTATTTTTGATAACCACCTATTTAATCTTTCTCAATATCCAAATACAGCTTGCTTTGTTTTGTCCTCATTCTCTTCAATTCTTGGAAGTATTCGTCTTCATGAATCAGCTCTTCCAGCAAATCTTTAAGCTTCCATGTGAGTGAAGCTGGCGTAGTGGTTGCAAAGATTATCCTTCCTAGGTTTAGGGACTTTATTTTAGCTAAAACTTCCTTAATTTGAGGATTTTTAAGGTTGTGCATTAAAATAAACTTTTTGAGATGCCAGTCACATGAACCTTTTAGTTCTTCTGCTTTCTCAACTATGCTTTGCACAGCCCAATCCCTGCAGTATTGGGGAACCTCATAAACTTTGAACTCACTAAGTGTTTCCCTGATTTTTTTAACTTCATTCTCGTTAAATCCAATTAGAAATATCATTCTCTCAGCTCCATAATTTTCTTCAAAAGCTCATCCATAGCTTCTCCAGCTTTTCCTCTTATGAAGATGTCAGCTATCGGTGTAATGCCGCTTTCATTTGGATTAATCTCAATCACATACCCACTGTTATCTTTG
The DNA here is from genome assembly GCF_000517445.1 of Thermococcus paralvinellae. NCBI lineage: Archaea > Methanobacteriati > Methanobacteriota > Thermococci > Thermococcales > Thermococcaceae > Thermococcus > Thermococcus paralvinellae. The sequence goes on from NZ_CP006965.1 coordinate 384,285, forward strand.
ACGATGTAGGGTATGTACGCTGCTGGAAACACTTGTCCGCTCGTACCTATAACTAAACATACATCAGATTTTCTCGCTAAGTTGAATGCTCTGCTTAAAGCCTCCTCAGGCAAGGCTTCTCCAAACCAAACAACATCTGGTCTTAAAAGAGAGCCGCACTTTGGACATTTGGGCAAATCTTCATCTTCAAGGAACTTTTCAAGTCTTCCGCTTTCTTTAAGATTTTCTCTGTAATCACAATGTGTGCACTTCACTCTGAAGATGTTTCCATGAAGCTCTATAATGTTTTTATTCCCTGCTTCTCTGTGCAAGTCGTCAACATTTTGGGTAATTACAGCTTTAAGAATTCCCATTCTCTCAAGTTCAGCTAAAGCTAAGTGGGCTTTGTTTGGCTTAGCTTTTGATATAAGCCTCATTCTCCATTTGTAGAATTCCCACACAAGCTTTGGATTTTTGGCAAAAGCTTCAGGCGTGGCAAGTTCTTCTGGGCGATATTGCTTCCATAATCCGTTTTTTCCTCTAAAAGTTGGTACTCCACTCTCGGCACTTATTCCAGCTCCAGTAAAGGCTATTAGAAACTTTGAGCGGGCGATTAATTTTGCTGCCTCTTCTATCATCTCACTCCCCAATATTTTTCGCATTTTTGATTTTAAAATCTTAACATATGTCGTCTTTTCTGCCTGACTATCTAAGCAACCTTTAAATTACATACTGGTGAAATATTTCATGCATAAACCTTTGGGGTGATAATATGAGCTATGCGGAGTATAAGGATAAGGTTCTGGAGTTTATTGAGATGCACGAAAAGTGGAGGAGCTCAACAATTAATTTGATTGCAAGCGAAAACGTGACCTCCCCAAGTGTTACAAGGGCCGTAGCAAGTGGTTTTATGCATAAATATGCTGAGGGTTGGCCAAAACAGAGGTACTATCAGGGATGTAAATATGTTGATGAGGTTGAACTTATCGGTGTTGACCTCTTCTGCAAGCTCTTCAAGAGCGATTTTGCAGATTTAAGACCAATTTCAGGTACAAACGCAAATCAAGCCGCATTTTTTGGACTCACACAGCCTGGAGACAATGTTATAGTCCTCCACACCTCACACGGTGGACACATAAGCCACATGCCTTTTGGTGCAGCTGGTATGAGAGGTCTCAACGTTTTCACATGGCCATTTGACAATGAAAGCTTTAATATCGATGTTGATAAGGCAGCTCAGCTCATTAGGGAGAAGGAGCCAAAGCTCGTTGTCTTTGGTGGTTCATTGTTCCCGTTCCCACACCCGGTCAAAGAACTCGCTCCAGTAGCTAAAGAGGTTGGAGCTTATGTCATGTACGATGCAGCTCACGTTCTTGGATTGATTGCTGGGGGAGAGTTCCAAGACCCACTTAGAGAAGGAGCTGACATAATCACATCTTCAACTCACAAGACATTCCCAGGTCCACAGGGTGGTGTAATTCTCTACAAGAACTTTGGTGATGATGTTGCAAAGCTCCAGTGGGCAATCTTCCCAGGTGTCCTCAGCAACCACCACCTCCACCACATGGCTGGAAAGGTAATCACAGCAGCAGAGATGCTTGAGTATGGTGAAGCTTATGCAAAGCAGATAGTCAAGAACGCAAAAGCTTTAGCGGAGGCTTTAGCTGAGGAAGGATTCAAGGTCATCGGCGAAGACCAAGGCTACACCAAGAGCCACCAAGTTATAGTTGATGTCAGCGACCTTCACGAAGCAGCTGGCGGATGGGCAGCACCGCTCCTCGAAGAGGCGGGTATAATCCTCAACAAGAATCTCTTACCTTGGGATCCACTTGAGAAGGTCAACACACCAAGCGGTCTCAGAATCGGTGTCCAAGAGATGACAAGAGTTGGAATGATGGAGGACGATATGAAAGAAATTGCAAGGTTCATGAGACGTGTATTGATTGACAAAGAGGATCCAAAGAAGGTTGAGAAGGAAGTTTTCGAGTTCAGAAAGCAGTTCCAGAAGGTTTACTACTCCTTTGATTACGGCTTGCCAATGAAGGAGTGATTTTCTCTTTTTCTGTTATTTATTATTTGCTGGATTTTATGGAAAGAAAAAGTAAAAGTCATGGAACTGTAATGCTAATTTTGACTCCATCAACTTCAATGTTGAAATTTTTGTCTAGCATTGGTGCTCCGTAGATGACCAACTCTTTAGGTTGTCCTGGGAATACAAGCTCTATTTCAATGGGCTTGCCTGTATAGAATGCCTTAACAGTTTCTGTCCTTCTTCCTTGCCATGTTATCCCCTCAACCTTAAATGGAAATGCAAAGCCATTTTTATCGACTATCGTGAGTTTCAGAGTGTAGTTATTTCCGTTTTTGATGAGTTGGGCATTTTCTACTGTGATGTTTGGCAATGCTTTCTTTATTGTCCATGTATGCCACATAAGGGGTATGTTTGGATTGTTTGACTTTTCAGCCAAAATTCTTGCAAACTCATCGAAGTCAGCCTCTTTGTATAGATATTTCTTTGAGAATTCCATGAACGCTTCTCTGTATGCTTTTTCACCAGCTTGTGAGCTTATGAAAAGGGTTGTGAGGTGTGCTTTGTACAAGAGCGTTCTTTGGTCGGGTGGAGAGGGACCATACTTATAGAAGTCCACCAATGGATGATCGGTATTGGGGAGTTCCTTTAATATAGTCTTATACATCTCTTTTGCATACTCAAGAGAGAACTTTCCACTGTGAGCTCCACAGACCGGGACCCATATCGAATAAAGTGCCCAGGAGTCTTTTGGCTTTAGCTCTATTTTCTCGAAGAATATGTATCTTAGGAACCAAAGAAAGTTATTGGCATTAAGTGTTGATTCGGAACTCAACACTATTGTACTACCTGCAAATATCCATGCAGTGCCTATCTCTTTTCCATATATTATGTTGATCTCTTTGGGATAGATAAAGTATCCTTTCGAAAACTTCACAGCTTCGAGGGCATCTCTAAAAGCTTTTGAAGGACTCTCAATTGCTGGTGTGTAGTAGAAGTTAACTTTGGTTCCATTTACATATCCTGTGAACTTCTTGAAGTTACCTGTTGCTATTAGAATATCAGCCGATGGAAAGTCAGAAATTACAGCCTGATTTTTGCTTTCAACTTTAATTGTTCCTTTCATTATTAGCTTGTTTGTTGGGAATATAGGCATTAAATACGATGAGTATAGGACTGTAAAGTTGCGTGTTATTGGTCTAGCTCTGACACTTAATCCAAAATCTTCATCAGTAGTTATTGGCTGAATTGTGAAGTTCCCGATGTAATTGAAGAAATAGAGCTCTCTTTTCTCAAAGGGTATAACTACAAAGAAGTTTTGAAGGTAATTTGTGTTCATTTTTTGCACGTTAATGAGGGAAGATTTAAAAAATACCGGGTAGTAGTCAAGTAAGTAGTGCAGTCTAATGCTCGAATTAGCTAGATAGAACCTTTCATATTCATTGAGTTTCAGACTTAGGTTAATTTCTTCAATTTTTCCAATTCCAGTGAAGATTCCTCCATTCCAGAACCAATCTATAAATTTTTGGTATTCACTCTCTACATTTGGGAGCTTGAGAATCTCTTGAGAGGGCTCATCAATTTGTAAGAGCTTAAGGACTTCCTGGGTTCCATATTTGGAGATTAAAAATATTATCAGATCACCCATATTATCCCAATATCTGTAAATCTCCATGGAATCTTTGCTATCCGCTAGTTTAAGGAGGTCACTGAAAGAAACGCTCTCCCGAGGAATACTCCTGAAGTATGCGTCTGCTATTGATGGGAATGCCAATGTTAGACCATTAACCTTCCCTGTTAAATACGCTATTAAAGCACTCTCAACAGTGAAGGGGTAAAGGTTGTTGAGGTCCTTATCCAAAAACGTGAATATCTTGTTTCCTTCAATGTACCATGGCAAATCAGTCGAGTAATCAAGCTTTAAATCATCTTCACTTGGATATATATAGAGTTCAAGCTTTTGAGGTTCTTTTCCAAAGACTTTGGCATAACTCTCATAGGTGTAGTCAATTCCAGTTAGCAGAAATCTAATTTTTGCCATAAATTTTTCATAATTGGCAACACTAGGGGGATAATATATAGTGAAATATCTAGTCTCATTTTTCACCCAATTGGAATAAGGGCTTTTTACTTCTGGAACTGTTTGTGTGGGAATTGAGCTCTGTGTCTTCTTGCTGTTGGTAGGGGTTTGAGTTTGGTTCTTTCCAATACAAAACGTTGAGAAAACAATGAGAATGACTATAAAAATGACTTTCATATATTTCTCCATCGTAACATCCTCCAATGGTAATTCATAAAAATGAAAATAAAAGCATTTCCCTAGGGTGGCAAAACTTTTTATCCTCTTCCAACATACCTAACCCTCGGCTGAAGGGGTGAGAAAAATGGTGAAGTTCTGTCCAAAGTGTGGAAGCATAATGCTCCCCGATAGAAAGAGAGGAGTCTTCGTTTGTAGGAAGTGTGGCTATGAGGAGTCTTTAAACCCAGAGGCTGCTAAGGCTTATCGTTTAACCCAGAAGGTTGAGCACAAAGTTGAGGACATACCAGTAATCGAACAAGAGTTAGCAACATTGCCTAAGGTAAAGATAACATGTCCAAAGTGTGGAAATGATGAAGCCTACTGGTGGGAACTGCAAACAAGAGCTGGAGATGAACCTTCAACGATATTCTACAGATGTACAAAGTGTGGCTATACATGGAGAAGCTATGAGTGATAGATATGAAAGAGGAGATTGAAGTTTTAAAGCGCCTTGCAGAAAAGGCTTTAAAGGAGTTAGATGAAGCTTATAAAAGAATACCTGATGTAAATAATGGAAAGGCTTATTTATGGAGAGGTAAAGAAAGAGTTAGGTTGATGCTCAAAATTCTCAATGATATGGAGGTGTGAAGATGCCGTTCGAAATTGTTTTTGATGGGGCAAAGGATTTTGCAACTTTGATAGCAACAGCAAGCAATTTGATTGATGAAGCAGCCTTTAAGGTTACTGAAGATGGTATAAGCATGAGAGCAATGGATCCAAGCAGAGTCGTTCTCATTGACCTCAACCTGCCAGCTGGGATTTTCTCAAAATATGAAGTTGATGGAGAAGAGACAATTGGCGTTAATATGGATCACTTTAAGAAAATCCTCAAGAGAGGAAAGAGCAAAGATATCCTCATCCTGAAAAAAGGTGAAGAGAACTTCCTCGAAGTCACTCTTCAGGGAACAGCAACTAGAACATTCAGACTACCTCTCATTGAGGTCGAAGAACTTGAGCTTGAACTTCCAGAGTTGCCCTTCACAGCAAAAGCAGTTGTTTTAGGTGAAGTTCTCAAAGAAGCTGTTAAAGATGCTTCACTCGTCAGCGACAGCTTGAAGTTCATCGCAAGAGAGAACGAGTTTATAATGAAGGCTGAGGGAGAGACAAATGAGGTTGAGATAAAGCTCACACTTGAAGACGAAGGCTTGCTCGACCTTGAGGTTCAGGAAGAGACTAAGAGTGCCTATGGAATCAGCTATCTCGCTGATATGGTCAAGGGAATTGGCAAGGCAGATGAAGTAATTATTCAGTTCGGAAATGACATGCCCCTCCAGATGGACTACCCAGTAAGAGACGAAGGAAGATTAACGTTCCTCCTTGCGCCAAGAGTAGAGGAGGAGTGATTTCCCCTTATTCTTTACTTTACTTAGGTGATCTCTTTGGACATTGTAAAACTAAGAGAGCTCCTTGAAAGAGAACTTTCATCAAATGAGCTTGCCCCTCTTGATGATGAGTTTTATAAAGAATTTGATAGCCTAGTTCGGGCATTAAAGCTCAGAGCAGAAAGTTCAAAGGAAAGGGGAGAAACCGTTGAAGGGAGGCTTTATTTGGCTGAACTCAATATTGCAGAGCATTTAATGAAGGAAATAATTAAAATCAGGCTCCATAAGATAGTTGATTTGGCTTTTGAGGGGAGGCCTCAAAGTTTAGTAAATGAGGAAAAGAAAATATTTGCAATTCTCATGGCGTTTATAAACCGCGAACCACTGCCTCTTTCTGATGAAGTCGAATTTAAAGAAGCTGCTGAAGAGGAGAGCGGGATTGAAATACCTGTTGGCAAACGTGCTATTTGGGAAGCTTATCTCATCAAAGTTGATATTCCCAAAGTTCTTGATGAAAAGCTTAGAGAATACGGACCATTTAAAGCTGGTGACCTTGTAACACTTCCAAAGAGCATTGGAAAAATCCTTGTGGAGAGAGATGCTGCGAAGCTCATAGACATAAATCCGTGATGAAAATGTTCTCTGTGTGCATGAGAGATTGCTATGACACTTGTTCACTTGTAAGTGAGATTAAAAACGGCAGACTATTTGTTAGAGGAAATCCCAAACACCCAATAACTCGAGGCTTTTTGTGTCCTAAAGGAGCTTTGCTGTCGAAGTGGTTCCACAGCGAAGAGCGACTAAAGGTTCCTCTCATAAGAGAAGGCGAAAGGGGGGCAGGAAAATTCAGGGAAGCAAGCTGGGATGAGGCTATAAGTCTAGTTGCAGATAAGATTAAAGAAACAATCGAGAAGTATGGAAGCGAAAGCATATTAGTTTACAACTATGCTGGTGATAGGGGTGTTGTTAACTTCTACTTTCCAATGAGGCTCTTCCACTATTTGAATGCAAGCTTTTTGGACTATGGAATATGTGATAGAGCTGGACAAGAAGCTTTGAAAGATGTCTATGGAACAGCTGTGGGCTTAGACCCAGAAGAGCTGAAAAATCAAAACCTGATTGTTTATTGGGGAATAAATGCTTTTTGGACTAATCTTCACGGTTTCATGCTTGCCAAAAAGTATGGCTTAGAGATTTGGGCAGTTGATGTTGTAAGAACTGAGACTGCAAAAAGAAGCGACAAATTCTTCCAAATAAAACCCAATACTGATGTCCTCTTCGCGTTGGGAATTGGGAAGATTATAATCGAGAATGAGCTTTATGATGCAGATTTTGTTAGAGAAAATGTTTATGGATTTGATGAATTCAAGAATTATGTAAAAAAGATTGACTTGGACTTTGTTAGCAAGGAAACTGGAGTTGAGAAAGAGCAAATTGAAGAGTTTGCTTTTGAATATGCAGAAAAAAGAGGGGTTATTCACATAGGTTACGGCTTCCAGCGTTCTTTGGCTGGAGGAGAAGCAGTCAGAGCTATCTCCCTTCTGCCAGCTTTAGTTGGTCATGAGTTTGGATTTATCTATGATATGAAAACTATTGACAAGAGCTATGCTGAAGGAACTTTTCTGAGAACTAAGCCTGCAAGAAGAATACCACAGATGAAGTTGGCGGAATATATTGAAAATGGGAAAATTAAGTTTCTCTATATTTATAATTCAAACCCCCTGGCTTCCCTCCCAAATCAGAATCACCTAAGGAAGGCATTAAAAGAGAGTGACATCTTTGTTGTTGTTCATGATATTTTCTTGACTGATACAGCTATCTTTGCTGATGTTGTTTTACCGGCAAATACTTTCTTTGAGCGCTTGGATATAGCAGATTCCTATTATCACCGTTATGTTGCACTAAATGAGCCAGTTGCAAGGCTTTATGGAAAGAGCAATAGGGAAGTAACTGTAATGTTGGCGAAAGCTCTTGGAATTGATAATCCCTATCTTTATGAAACTGAGGAAGAGATTATTAGAAAAATTCTTAAGCAAAATGGTCTAAGCTGGGAAGAGCTTAAGAAGAAAGGGTTTCTTAAAGTGTCTGAAAAGCCGAGAAAATATCTCACTCCAAGCGGAAAGATTGAGTTCTACTCCCAGAGAGCAGTTAAGAGAGGGCTTTCACCCTTCCCAGAATACAAGCCACTTAAAGGAGATTATCCTTTGCAGCTTCTTAGCCCAACATATAGAATGACAATAACGAGCCAATACCACAACACTTACGAGATTATAGACCCTCACTTGTACATGAATCCTAAAGATGCTGAGGAAAGAGGAATTAAAAATGGTGATCTGGTAGAGGTTTACAACGAATATGGAAGAATAAAAACGACGGTCAAATTAACTGAAGACGTTCCAAAAGGCGTTGTTTTGCTATATAAAGCTTTTTGGATTTCAAAACTTGGATGGAACGTTAATATATTAACAACTGATAGAACTCTCGAAAAATACGCCAATGCTTCAGTATATCATTCCACTTGGGTGGAAGTGAGAAAAATCTAGGCAATATGAATGTTTTATTTTTTAAATTTCTGACAGTATTTTTCAGTTAGTCCTTTCAGACTGTCAACAATTTTAAATACTTTTTTAAACTAAAATCCAGAATCTTAAAAATTTTCTTTGGATATTCGACAATAATAAGAATATTAGACAAACCAAAAAATTTATATATTCGAACCAAGTAGGTTATAATGAAAAAATAAACAAAGGTGATGGAAATGGTAGTGATAGGTGAAAAGTTCCCAGAAGTTGAAGTTAAGACAACTCATGGAAAGATAAAGCTCCCAGACTACTTCACAGAGAAGGGCAAGTGGTTCATCCTCTTCAGCCACCCAGCAGACTTCACACCAGTCTGTACAACAGAATTTTATGGAATGCAGATTAGATTGGATAAGTTCAGGGAACTTGGTGTTGAACCAATTGGCCTGAGTGTTGACCAGGTATTCAGTCACATCAAGTGGATGGAATGGATTAAGGACAAGTTGGGTGTTGAGATCGAGTTCCCAATAATAGCCGATGACAGAGGGGAGCTTGCAGAAAAGTTAGGCATGATTCCAGCTGGTTCAACAATTACAGCAAGAGCAGTCTTCATCGTTGACGACAAGGGAATCATAAGGGCAATTGTCTACTATCCAGCCGAAGTTGGAAGAGACTGGGATGAGATACTCAGATTAGTTAAGGCACTCAAGATAAGCACTGAGAAAGGTGTTGCATTGCCACACAAGTGGCCAAACAACGAGCTCATAGGTGACAAGGTCATTATTCCACCAGCTAGTACCATTGAGGAGAAGAAGCAGAGAGAAGAGGCCAAAGCTAAAGGCGAAATCGAGTGCTACGACTGGTGGTTCTGCTACAAGAAGCTTGAGTGATTTCTTCCTTTGTTCCTTTATTATTCCCTATCTTAGAAGTTTCTGATAGGTATCTAATTCAAAGAGCTAAAGAATAAAAGTATAAGTTCCTATGAGAATTTGGAGTATTATAAGGAGAATGGCAATTATTGCCAAGTATTGATGTTGTTTTCTTGATATTTTCCTCATTAGGAATGCCTTCCCGCTTAGAGCAGTAAAGAGAACATAAAAATAGATTAGGATGCCAACTTTCCCATGTGTGGAGGAAACCCCTCCAGTAATATGGATCATATATATTATTGCTACTGTCGTTAATCCAACCGCGATAAAGATAAAGTAATGGTGCATTCTGATAGTGTGCTTCTTGGCATAGTATACTCCATTGAGAAAGCTTAGAAAAGCTAAAATTTGGAGTATTGCGTGTATTTGATATGGTTCCATATTTTCACCTCATGCTTTATCAAGAGTGAGTTCCCCACTCCCCCGTATTATGTTGTGTTTTTGTGTAAATTCATCACTATCAGCTAAAGCAAAGATAAATTTAACTTTTTGACTGGGAATGAGAGATTTATCGTAGTGATCTCCAGTATCAAGCCTCCTTTTGAACTCTATAACAGTATACTCGTCCTCTTCTTTTCCAGCATATTCCAAGATGTCATTTGTTCCACCGAGCTCCTCATCTGGTGGATGTGGCCCATAAGTTCCAGTTGAATATGCATCAATTACGATAACTTGTCCGTTTTTAACCCATCCAAAGATTATATCTGCGTCTTTCATTGCATTGCTGGGCTCAAAGCCTATTGCCACCCATCCAGTCGTCTGACCTTTGAGAGCCATATAGAGGTATTCACCATCGTTTCTCCAGTACACGATGAACTTCCCTCCAGCGAGGGACTGTTTGTGGGGGTATTCATTTGGACTTATTACCCCATCTGCTTTCCATTCTCTCAAATGAGATAAAGTAGCTGGGTTTGTTTCTGCTGTTGTAGTTGAACCTTGTTTTCCTTCAATGCAACCGCTTAGTAAAAGTATAGAAACAACAAGCCACAAAATCAGTAATGTTTGGCTTTTCATATCAAATCCCTCTATGTAAACACATGTAAGTGAGAATGTAAAAGAAAGATCAGAAATTGAAGTTTATATCCTTCATAAGCTGGTCGTAGAATTCTTCTTTATAAATTTCTGGATAGCGCATTATGTATTCATACTGTTTTTTAAGGATATTGTAGTGATTTCTTTCCATATTTGCAAGTATTTCGAGTAGGAGTTTGGTTTTCTCGGTGGCGGCATATCTGGCAAGCTCTCTATAGAGTTTCTCACTAACAAGTTCGGCCTGCATAGCAATTTCATAAACTTTGTCAATATCTAACTCTGGCTTTTTAATAACTTCACCCATTTTTTCTGCTATAACTCTAAATTCGCTCATAGTTTCAATCTCAACCTTTTTTGGTTCTGTTTCCTCACTTTTTAGCTTTTCACTAATTTTTTCAATTATTTCACGGTGTTTATCCTCCTCTTTCGCTAAAAAGAGAAGTTCATCTCTTATAATATCGCTTTTCACAATGGAGGCGAGCTTCTCATAAGCCTCCTTAGCCTTAATCTCGGAGTTTATAGCTATTTCAAAAACTTCTTTGTCTGTAATTTCCATAGATGTCACCATATTTAGTTTTTACATTAGTATTATTAACATTTTCTGAACAGATTTGAACAGAACTTTTATTTATTGGATTATAGAAATTTTAACCTGGAATATTCTAAAAGAAAAATCAACTATGTAACTAGCGACTATGGTGTCTAACTTTGAAGCTTTTGTAATTTGATAGTTCTATTTTTAAGTAACATATTTGACTAACATCCCTCAGGTTGATAAAATAGGAATATAATTGTGTATTATAGAAAAAACTTATTATAACGAAAATCAAACCCATTTGAGAGGGATTTGATATGGCAAAGTTTACAGAAGATGTTTCTATTGTTTTGGGTGGTGCAGCTGGACAAGGAATACAGACTGTTGAAGAAATTCTTACAAGGGTCTTAAAGATCTCTGGTTACGACGTCTATGCGAACAAAGAATACATGTCTAGGGTAAGGGGAGGAATAAACACAACAGAGATCAGGGTTTCATCAAAAAGGGTCAGAGCATTTGTCAGAAAAATAGACATCTTAATACCCTTTAAGCGTGGAGTTTTGCCTTGGGTTAAAAAAAAATCTCAGAAAATACAGTTGTTCTTGGTGAGAGGGAAAACGTTGAAGATGAATTTTTAGAAAAAGTGAACTTTATTGAGATTCCATTGAGCAGAATGGCTAAAGAAGTTGGAAGTCCCCTCTATCTAAATACAGTTGCTGCGGGAGTAATAGCAGGCCTTTTCTACGCTGATATTGAAGTTTTGGAGGAATATTTAAGGAAAAGATTTGCGAGTAAGGGCGAAAAAGTTGTTGATAGAAATATTGAAGCGGCTATAAAGGGATATAAGTTGGGTAGGACGCTATGTGAAGAAGGTATAGTAGGAGTTGAAGTGTCTAGAGATAGGAGTGTTAAGGATGAGATCCTCCTCAGCGGAACTGAGGCAGTCGCTTTAGGAGCTTTAGCTGGAGGAATGAATTTCCTCAGCTTTTACCCTATGTCTCCTTCAACGGGAGTTGCCGTCTTCTTAGCCCAACATGCAGAAGACTTTGAAATAATCGTTGAACAGGTGGAAGATGAAATTTCTGCTATAAACATGGCTTTAGGAGCATGGTTTGCTGGAGCAAGGGCTATGGTGACAACATCTGGCGGTGGCTTTGCTTTAATGACAGAGGCAATCAGCTTGGCGGGAATGGCTGAGAATCCAGTAGTTATTCACCTCGCTCAAAGACCTAGCCCTGCAACTGGTTTGCCAACGAGAACAATGCAGGGTGACCTAAATCTGGCTTTGCATGCAGGTCATGGTGAATTCCCAAGGATTATTTTAGCGCCAGGCAGTATTGAAGAGGCATTCTACCTTACAGCGGAGGCATTCAACTTAGCTGACAAGTATCAAGTTCCCGTTATAGTAATGACTGATGAGTATCTCGTGGACACTTACTACAATATCCCAGACATTGAGCTGGACAGGATTAAGGTGGAAAAATACATAGTTGAAGCAGAAGAAGATTACAAAAGGTACAAACTCACAGAAGATGGTATTTCTCCAAGAGCTATTCCGGGATATGGAAAAGGCATAATAGTTGCTAATGGAAATGAGCATGATGAATATGGAGATATAACTGAAGATGGAGAGCTTTCAAGGTTAATGCAGGAGAAGAGAGCTATAAAGAAGCTTGAGACCATAAAGAAGAATGCAAAGCTGCCAAAACTTGTTGGTGATAAAAATGCCAAATATCTTGTAATCGGCTGGGGGTCAACGTATTATGTAATAAAGGACGCACTTGAACAGCTTAATAGAGATGACGTAGCGTTTCTGCACTTCTCATGGGTGTATCCTCTTAGAGATGACATCAAGGAATTATTTGATGGAAAAGTCCTCATTGACATTGAAGGCAATGTAACAGCACAGTTCGCGCAGCTCTTAAAGAAAGAGATTGGTGTTAATGTGAGTTATAAAATCCTCAAGTATGATGGAAGGCCGTTTTCTGTTGAGGAAATTCTTGATGCCCTTAAGGAGGTGTTAGAATGAATTTAAATCCTAAGATTTTTGAGTCCAAAAGACCTGGAAGTCAAGACGTTGCATGGTGTCCTGGCTGTGGAAACTTTGGGATTAGGAATATTTTGATGAATGCTCTCGCTGAACTTGGTTTAACTCCTCAAGAAGTCGTCATTATTAGTGGGATTGGTCAAGCTGCCAAAATGCCTCACTATATCAATGTTCATGGTTATCACACACTCCACGGAAGAGCAATTCCAATAGCAACTGCTGTCAAAGCTTCTAATCCTGAGCTTACTGTCATAGCTGAGGGTGGAGACGGAGATATGTATGCCGAGGGTGGGAATCATCTGCTTCATGCAATAAGGAGGAACCCGGACATAACAGTTCTCATTCATGATAACCAGATTTACGGTTTGACGAAGGGACAAGCATCTCCAACAACGATGCTTGGAATGAAGACGCCCACACAGCCATGGGGTGTCTTTGAAGAACCTTTCAATCCTATTGCTCTTGCCATAGCTCTTAATGCCTCATTTGTTGCGAGAACATTCATGGGCTATTTTAAGGAAAGCGTGGAAATCATAAAGAAGGCCATTCGGCACAAGGGTCTTGCCATAGTTGATATACTCCACCCCTGTGTGAGCTTCAATAAAGTAAACACTTATCAGTGGTATCGCGAGCATACATACTGGATGGAAGACCATGACCCATACAATAGAGAGGATGCTTTTAAGAGGGCTATTGAAAGTGACCCCTTACCATTAGGAATCTTCTACATAAATGAAAGACCTACATTTGAAGAAATGTCTCCTGCATATAAGAGAAATAAAATGCCGCTGTGGAAGAGAGAGCCTAAGATCGAGGAGATAAAAAAGATTTTAGATTCAAAGAGGAGGTTTTGAAATGGTGAAACTTGGAGATACTGCACCAGACTTCAGTTTAAAAGACCAAAATGGGGAGGAATTTAGGCTATCAGATTATAGAGGAAAAAAGGTTCTGCTCTCTTTCCATCCCCTTGCATGGACGGGTATTTGTGCCCAGCAAATGAAAGATTTGGAAGCAAATTATGGGCGTTTTGAGGAGTTAAATACAATTCCAGTAGGAATAAGCGTGGATTCAGTTCCATGCAAGAAGGCGTGGGCAGAATACTTGGGACTAAAGAAGTTGAAAATTTTAGCAGACTTCTGGCCTCATGGAGAAGTTGCAAGGCTCTATGGTGTCTTCAGAGAAAACAATGGTTTCTCTGAGAGAGCAAATATCATAGTAAATGAAGAGGGGAAGATAATATTCATTAAAGTGTACCCCATTAGAGAATTGCCAGATGTTGAAGAACTATTGGAGTTCCTTGAGGAATGATATCTTTTATTAATCCCTGGGAATATAATGTTAAATTGAGGTGAATCAAATGCCAAGGGTTTGGATTGAAAAAATTCTTGATGAGCCGGAACTTTATCTGCTGAGGATTGACGACGACCAAATAAAATACTTTGAAGCAACTTGGGGAATTCCAGAAGGAATAACTTATAATGCTTACCTTCTAAAGCTAGATGGCGCTGTTGTGCTTTTTGATGCTTGGAAAAAGAACTATGCTAAAGAGTTTATAGAGGCACTCTCAAAGCTTGTTGATCCTGAAGAGATAACACACATAATAGTTCATCACACTGAGCCTGACCACAGTGGCTCTCTTCCTAAAGTCCTCGAACTCAATGGCTATAAAGCTCAGCTTATAGGGACAAGCTTTGCAAAGAGGCTTCTTGAGGCTTTTTACGGATCAAAAGCTGTTGAAAACTTCTATACAATTAAAGACGGCGAAGAAATGAAAATAGGTGGAAAAACCTTCCGCTTTATCACAGTTCCATGGCTCCATTGGCCCGATACAATGATTACATATATAGTTGAGCATGGCTTGATGTTTAGCTGTGATGCTGGTGGTGGCTATTCCATCCCAAAGGGTATAGATGACAGCAATGAGGAAATTGTTCAAAATTATCTTCCTTACGTTACAAAGTACATAGTCACTGTCATTGGCCATTATCACAAGTACATTATCCAAAACATAGAGAAGCTTAAGAAGCTTGGAATAATCGAAGAAACGAAAATGATCTTACCTGGGCATGGTCTTATATGGAGGAAGAACCCAAAAAGAATTTTTGAATACTATGAAGCTGTTGGGGCTGGAATTCCAAAGAAAGGCAAAATTCTTGTAATTTATGACTCAATGTATGGCTTTGTTGAGAAAACTATCGAAATAGCCCTCGATGAGTTGAAAAAGCATGGCTATAATCCAGTTGTATATAAGTTTACTGATAAAGAAGCTCCGGCAGTCAGTGATATTCTTGGTGAGGTTCCAGATAGTGAAGCACTTATAATTGGAGCATCAACATATGAAGCAAACATCCATCCAAGAGTCCGCTATGTCCTCTATGAGATAGTTGATAAGGCAAACTACGAGAAGCCTGTCCTAGTCCTTGGTGCATATGGCTGGGGAGGTGTCGCTGGGAGAGAAATTGAGACAATGATAATGAGGAGCAAGTTTGACCATGTTGATACAATTGAAGCTAAAGGAAGGGCAACTAAGGAAGATGAAGAGAAGATTAGAGAGGGAGTTAGAAAGCTCTTAGAGAGGCTGAATAAATGAGGCTCATTATAGTCGGAAACGGTGTTGCAGGAGTTACGCTTGCGAAAGAGCTTTCAGGAGAGTTTGACATAACCATAGTTGATAAAGAAAACCTTCCATACTACAGCAAGCCAATGCTGAGTCATTACATAGCTGGCTTTATTAATGAAAAGGCTCTCTTTCCATATTCTTTTGAATGGTATGAAAAGAAGGATATAGAACTTAAGCTTGGAGTTGAGGCTAAAGTAATAGACAGGGCAAGGAAAAGGCTGATAACCTCTGAAGGGGAGCTTGACTATGATATTTTAGTTCTTGCAACGGGAGCAAAGGCAAGAGAGCCTATGGTGGAAGGCAAAGAGCACTTGAAGGTACTGAGAACGTTTGAAGACGCGAAGGCTATAAGAGATGCTCTTGAGCACGAAGGGGAAATAATAATTTTGGACGGTGGATTTATATCCGTTGAGCTCGCTGGAAATCTTGCAAAGGCTGGCTATGATGTAAGGCTCATTCATAGAAGAAATACACTTCTTGGTCTTGACGAGGAACTGAGCGAAATATTGAAGGAGAGGCTTGAAAACGTTGGAGTTAAGTTTCATCTCAACACAAATCTAGTAAAAGCTGATGAGGGCGGTGTTTTTACAGATAAGGGCTACATTGAGGGCACACTTAAAGTGTGTGCTTTTGGTATAATACCAAATAGGGAGATTGCAATGAGGAGCGGAATACATACTGGGAGAGGTATTCTAATTGATGAGCAATTCAGAACCTCAGCGAGAGATGTGTATGCAATTGGAGACTGTGCCGAGTACAATAGTATAATCTGTGGAACTGCCAGAGCTTCTATGGAACATGCGAGAGTTCTGGCAAATCTGCTTAGGGGAAAAAAGGATAGATATAATTTTGAGCTTCGCTCCTCTGTTTTCAAGCTCGCTGATTTTTCAATCGCAATAATTGGAAAAATTAAAGGAGCAGGGCAGTGGATAAATGAAGATGTCAAAATATTTAGTGCTCAAGGGAAGATTTTGGGTGCAGTGGTTTTTGATGACTTAAAAACTGCTATGAAACTTGAAAAACTTATCAAGACTGGAGCAGGCTATAATGGGCTCTTATAAAAATTATAACAACTTATGGCTTGAGAAAGTCTTTTATATTTCTTTTTCGAAAATATATTGAAACGATTCGATGGGGGTGAATAGCATGGCTGTGAAAAGGGAAATGACAAAGAAGTTTTTAAGCGAAGCTTATGCAGGTGAAAGCCAAGCCCACATGAAGTACCTTATTTTTGCAGAGGTTGCTGAAAAAGAAGGATTTCCAAACATCGCAAAGCTCTTTAGGGCAATCGCCTTTGCTGAGTTTGTTCACGCTAAGAACCATCTCAAAGCTCTTGGAAATGTAAAGGATACAGTTGAAAATCTCCAAATGGCCATAGATGGTGAAACCTTTGAGGTTGAGGAGATGTATCCAGCTTATAAGGCTGTTGCAGAATTGCAAGGGGAAAATGAAGCTGTTAGGAGCACACACTATGCGTTAGAGGCAGAAAAGATTCACGCTGGACTATACAAGAAAGCAAAAGAACTTGCAGAGCAAAAGAAGGACATCGAAATTAAGAAGATTTACATATGTCCTGTCTGTGGTTATACAGCAGTAGACGAAGCCCCAGAAAAGTGTCCAGTCTGTAATATACCGAAAGAAAAGTTTGTTGTCTTTGAGTGAGCTTTTCTTTTTCTTAACTTTTCAAGTTTGAGACACAAACTTTATAAGGTCGACCTAATAATATTAGAGTGAGGTTTGTAAGATGGCAAAGTGGAAATGTATAGTTTGTGGATATATCTACGATGAGGAGGAAGGCGACCCAGACAATGGAATAGCTCCGGGAACAAAGTTTGAAGACTTGCCGGATGATTGGGTTTGCCCGCTCTGTGGAGCTGGAAAAGACATGTTTGAGAAAATAGAGTGAGGTGATGAAGATGTTGAGCAAAACTATAGCTTCTGGAGATTGGAAAGGAGAGAAGCACGTTCCAGTTATAGAGTACAAGAAGGATGGAGATTTGCTTGAGATTGAAGTTAGCGTTGGAAAAGAAATTCCACACCCAAACACACCAGAGCACCACATAGCTTGGATTGAACTCTACTTCCACCCAGAGGGAGAGAAGTTCCCAATTATGGTTGGCAGAGTGGCATTTACCAACCATAGCGATCCACTCACTGAGCCAAAGGCAAAATTCTACATCAGAACAAACAAGAAAGGCAAACTCTATGCTTTAAGCTACTGTAACATTCACGGGCTCTGGGAGAACAGTGTTGATGTTGAGTGATTTTCTTTTCTTTATTCGTTTTTGTCCAGCAATGTTTTTTAATAAGCATGCTGATTTTAGTTTGGTGAAGAGTAATGAAGATTTATAGCCCAGATAGAGAGTATCCACCTGAATATCTCGAAGTTCTTGAAGAGCTTAGGAGAATAATTGATCCCGTTACTGGTGGAGATATACTTGACTCAGGTGTTGTTGCGGGCTTAGAGGTTACCAAAGATACCTTGAAGATATGGCTCAGGTTTGAAAGCCATGCAGAATACAATATAATTGGCGAATCTCCGATAGCTTACTCCAAGATAATCGGCGACATAATGGAACGCTTTGCATTGGTTAAATTTGATAATGTTTACGTTTATGATTTGGCTAACAATATAGTCGGAAAGTTTGAAAATAAGGGCAGGCATAGGCCAGAAGACTTAGGAGATGTCTAAGCAATGGGACTTTTTGACTTTTTAAAGCAGAAGGAACCAAAAGACGTGAAAAAGAAAGAGTTGCCCGAAGAGGTTAGACGTGTTGTTGAAATTCTGAAAAAAGTCAGAGATCCTGAAACTGAGCTGAGCATAGTGGATGAAGGTTTGGTTTATGGACTAACTGTAAAAGGAAAACTTGTCCAAGTTTTTCTCCTCATGGCTCGTTCAACTCCAGAGTGCCATTTCTGCCGGATGATAGCTATAAACGTGCAAAGGAAAATTTTGGATGAAATTATTCGTATACTTAAAGAGGAAGGATTTGACAAAGTTGAAGTTTACAATGAATTAGGGCTACTTTTAGCAGAAGAATAACTCAAAAAATATCTAGAAAGGCGTTAGAATTCGACTTTTATGCCTGTCTCTTCTTCGACCTCTTCGAATCCTTTTTTCATGTACTTGCCAAGTTCAGGGTCGAGCTTTAGGAGCAGAGCTAAGAACTCACCTACATGTTCTTTTTCCTCATTTGCAACATCAAGGAAGGTGTGTTTTACAGCTTCATCATCAATCAGCTCGGCAAACTGCTCGTAGAAGTTTATAGCATCGAGTTCAGCTATAACAGCCCAGCGAAGGGCTTGAACAATTTCGTTTTTGGACAGTTTTTTCTTGTTTATGGAAATTGGATTCAATCCAAGCATGCTATCACCGCTTATATTTCGACCTTAGAGGCAATAAACATTTCCATTAATCAACCTCAAGACTAAAGTCCTGGTAATCCATCCAGATGCCGGTCTTCATAACTGAATCATATTGAGCCTTTAAAAGTTCATAGTGGGCTTTCTCCACTTTAGCCAGTTCGAGAAAAATCTTTTTCACGTTCTCATCTTTTGCTTCCTCAGCAGCCTTTTCATAGAACTCCCACGTCAGCTTTTCCTGTTCCATGCCTATCTCTACCGCCTTGACTTCACTCAGGGACCCTTCATATTTTGGGCTCAGCTTTTCTAAGACTCTCTTATCAATCGTCGGAAGTTCACATTTCTCCACAATCTTCTCAACGAACTTCCTCTCAAAGACGTTCCAATGCTCAGCTTCTTCCCCCGCTAGAAATAGAAACATCTTCTTTGCCCTTTCGTCTTTGGCTTTCTTTGCCATTTCTATATAGAACCTAAGCTCAGCCTTCTCAACTTCAAGTGCCAAAGCAAGTGCTTCAAGCTCGTTCATATTATCACCAAAATTTATTTAGGGCTTAGAGCTATAACTCTTTTGGGAACAAAAATGAAGATCGTCAAAGTGGAAAATCCATTATCACTTAAAAATGAGCTGCTTAGCTTTGTTTTCAGAGTGTACCAAGGCACTAATGGAGCGTATCCAGCTCTTGAGTGGGTTGAGAACAAGCCAAACCCAGAGGACTTTGAAGGCTTCAAAAGGGTATATGAACCTTTTCTAGAATTCAGACTTGGAAAGGAGTTCGATGAGCTGTACATTTTAAAGGGAAATGGGGAGATAATAGGTGTTATTGCCCTCGTTTATACTTTTGAAGACAAAAACATCTGGTGGGTACCGGAGGAACTGAAAAATGAAAAAACTGGTCTAATAGAGTTTTTTATGGTTGATCCAGCATTTAGGGGAAGAGGTTATGGGTCAAAGCTTTTAGAGTTTGCCGTTAAGAGGCTGAAAGAGCTTGGGAAAGAGCCATATTTGATAACGTTCAAACATCTTGGGGCTTATCAGTATTATCTCAAAAGAGGGTTCAAGGAATTGGGGGAATATAAAGATTTTGTCGTATTGAAATATGAGGATTGATATTGAAATAAAGATATAGTTAAGTGTAAAACTTTCGAAAAAGTAGCAAGATACTTTTTCATTTAATAGTGCAAAAGTTTTATATAAATCAAGTTAATGAGATAATATTCTAGAGGGAGATAATATGACTCGCATTTCTACTGGTGTAAGAGGGTTGGACAAAATGCTTAATGGAGGGTTAATACCGGGTAGAGCATATCTCATTAAAGGTGGTCCTGGTACTGGGAAAACAATATTATCCATCCATTTCCTTATGGAGGGAGTTAAGAATGGGGAAAAAGTTCTTTATATAACTCTTGAAGAGCCAATTGAAATTCTCAAGGAGGATATGAGAAAATTGGGTTTTGACATAGATAACCCTCTGTTTGTAGGAATAGATGCAACCCCTGTAAAAGAGAAAAGGAGTATCTTTGAAGGATTCCACTATGAAGAATTCGCAAAGGGTTTTACTGAGCTTGTAAGAGCCGTCAGAGAGAGATTAAAAGAGGATAAGTTTACACGTGTAGTCATTGATCCCATTACAATGATAAAGCTGACGATGGAGGATGAGCTTGAGTACAGGAGGACTTTCCTTGCATTTTTAAAGGAGATTGCAAACTATAATGTAACTTTGTTTTTGACGTCTGAAGTTTACGAAATGAGTATTGAGGACTACTTGGTAAGCGGGGTCATAGAACTGAAAACATTTGAAACAGGCGGGAAGACGGTTAGGGGGATTAAAGTTGTTAAATTCAGAGGCAGCGACTTTGATGAAACTATGAGACCATATAAAATAACCAGCAGTGGAATTGAGGTGTACAGTGAAGAGACAATTCTGTGAGAGTGATTAGGATGAAGTTTGGCATCCCCAAGCTTGATAGATTACTTGGGGAAATTAATGAAGGGAGTGTTGTGCTGATTGAGACGCTTGGGAATCTCGGTGAGGAGATAGTGATAGAGGCACTTAAGAAAAACAGTGACAAAAGTGTTGCGTTTGTTACAAAAAGACTGAAGGAGGAGCTTGGAAAAATACCGGAGCTTAAGGATTTAAAATATATAGTGTTTGGAGAGGACTTTGCCCCTCAGGAACTCTTTAAGATCACGTATCAGCTCAGACAAATTCTTAATGGATACCTCGTTGCATTGTTTTTCTTGCAACCCTTGTTAGTGTACCATCCACCAGAGACAGTGTATAAGTTTTTTTCTGAGGTTTCCTCAATAGCTCATGATAATAAACTTGTACTGATAGCTATACTTGACAAGAGATTAATTGATGAAAGAACTCTTGCCATGTTTGAGAATGTCTCAACTCATGTTATTGAGATTGGTGAAGAACTTGAAAAATTCAGAGTGATACGTGGGATACGGATTAAAAAGTCTCCAAGAGGCTCTTCAAGTTTTTACGAGCTGGTAATTAAGGATGGAAAAGTCACCATAGGTGAGCCACTTGGATGAGGAATCCTTAATAAGAGTTTTGATAAACCTAATGGTGGTGTTAAGTGTTGCATATACTGGCATTATCTTTAACCTACTTGGACAATACTTGCAGAGAGGAGAGAGAATAGTAGCCATGCAAATAGGAGGATCTGTCTTAATTGGATTTTCACTAGTTATGATGCCTATTAAAGATACGACATTAGAACTTATTTTAGGGATTTCATGCGGTATTATAGGAACCTTTCTCCTCATATACCCACTACTTAGGTATAGGCTGGTAAAGTTTTCAAGAGTAACCGTACTTCAATGTGTTCTTATAATATTTTCAAGTCTATTTGGGCATTTATTGGGACTACATGGGGGCGCTGTTTTAAGATCTCTTAGTTTGTTGTCTATTCTTCTATTAGTTCAAGCATTGAAATCGATACATCTGTCTGATGTGGCCTTAAAGACTATTCTAAATGCTTCACTGTGGGTTTTAATACTTTATGCTTGGCTTTGGTATCCGGCCATTAGATATTTTGGAAAATGTGGATATTATTTGGTATATCTTATCTACTTTGGTGCAATTTTGATGTGGTTCTTTTCAGCCATGGCGGTTCATAGCCATCTCAAGAGGTGGTTATAATGGAATGCGTTATCATCCGGGAACTCGTTGAAATAGTAATTGGAATCTCAGTTATATCACTGTTTTTTTCAAAAAAATTTCCTATAATGTACCGATCACTACTTGCTCTTACAATTGGGGTTTTCTTCTTAGCTGAGCCCCTCACAGATCTTATTGTTGGAAATTACTCAATTCTCTTTGAGTATATTGGAGCTCTCGTGTTACTCTGGATAATAGAGAGATTTATTGCTGTGAATACTGGAACTTCATTAAGCCCGTATTACCTCGGAATGTCTGTGTTTGCTGGCATAACCCTCATTACAGTAACAAAAAATCCAACCTTTTTACATGCTGGGACTCTCTTAACGTTTGCCCTTATAACTATAAGGACTGCAGTTGCTGTGGATGTTGTTCAGTGGAAGCACAAGAATGCATTCCTTGCATCTTCACTTTTTCTGCTTGTGGCTACAGTGGCGTTTTTTATGAATTTCTTAATCTTGAGTGATTTTCTTTACTTTGGGGGCATATTCATTTTTATGCTTGCTGTGATAGAGATAACGGGGGTATAGTAATCGTTGAAACGTTAAATTTATTATCTCAAAGACTTAATGAAGGTTCATGAACATATTCATCCCCCTACTAGCAGGAGTTGTATGTGGATATTTGTTCAGGAGAAGGATTAACATAAACCTTGATAAGCCTATGAGTGCAACTTTATTGCTGTTAATTTTCTTTATGGGAGTTGAAGCAGGTAAAGTTGAAATAAACGCCTTAAACTTGTTCATCGCATCATTGACATTTGCGGTTCTGACTATTTTGGGTAGTTTGTTTTTTGCAGTGCTGTTAGGAGGCAGGTTAAGATGAGCTTTTTGTACTTGGTTTTAGCCTCTCTTTTTGCTGGGCTTTTAATTGGGAAATACACAACCCTCGAATTTGGTAGCTTATATGAAGTAATGCTATATCTGTTAATCTTCATTATTGGACTCGACTTGGGAAAAAGTAAAGGAGTGGGGGAAATTAAAAAGCTTGGAAAGATTGCATTGATTCTGCCACTTGCCACTGTAATCGGTTCTCTGCTGGGAGGACTTTTAGCGTCATTTTTGCTTAATATTCCAATAAAATGGGCATTAGGGATTTCAGCAGGATTCGGATGGTATTCATTGACAGGGCCTCTCCTAGCACAGTACTCGACTGTTTATGGTGTAATCGGATTTTTGGCAAATTTAACAAGGGAGATACTAACGATTTTGTTTTATCCGCTGGCTATTAAGAAAATACCCAAGGAACTTGCAGTTTCAATGGGAGGAGCTACGACAATGGATTCTACATTGCCAGTCATTGTAAAATTTGGAGGAAGAGAAATTACGATAATTGCTTTTGTTCATGGCTTTATCCTGACAGCAATATCTCCATTTTTAATTCCTCTTATACTTCAGCTTTGAACCATTAAGTTTATAAGTTCGAACATATTAGTTCTATTTGCAAACTATGGGGTGATCAAAATGAGCAACGAAGAAGTTATTTTGGAAGTTATGAAAAAAGCTGGAAAGCCGCTCAAAAGCGCTGAAATTGCTGAGATGACTGGCATACCAAAGAAAGAAGTTGACAAAATCATTAAAAAGCTGAAGAAGGAAGGAAAGATAATCTCACCAAAACGCTGTTATTATGCTCCTGCCGAGTGATTATTCTTTTTCTCTTTATCTTTCATGAGTTCTTTAATAAGCTTCTGGAGTTCTTCTTCGGCTTTTGCTTTTTCATATATTTCATACTCTTTTGAAACAAAATCATAGTGGTAACGTTCATCGTTTGCAAGTTCCAGAAATATCCTCTTATGCTCTCGGTTTTCGACATTTTTTTCAAGGTATAAATATATCTCTTCTGCAAGTTTTTCGGCTTCCATTGCGATTTCAAGAATATTCTTCAGTTTATATTCTCTCTCTTCAAATGTCTTTTTCCAGCTCTCAATTTTGATGTCTCTTGGTTCTTCATTTGGGAAAAGAGTTTTAAAAATCTCCATAACTTTCATATCATGGGATTTCTCCATCTCAATGAATTCTTTAAATTTTTCTTTATGATATGGGCTGGGGATGTTCTCATAAAGGAAGGTGTAAAGTTCCGTCGCGTCTCTCTCCCCTTTGATGATATAGCTCAGAATATCCTTAAGGGGCATTTTAGTAATTTGTGCTAGAAGTTCCTTTACTTTTTCTTCAATTTCAGCTTTTTTCATAAAAACATCCAATGGAGTTTCCATAATTGCCCCCTCGTCATTATAATATTTTTCCACTTTAAAATCTTTTTTTGCTAAATTTCATCCAACTTTCAAAAATTCTAAGAAAAAATTTGTTAAATAAAATACCGGAGCACTAAGCTATTGTTTATATTTCTCAAAAAGCTTTTTGAGCAATATGCTATGTTGTTCTTCATTGTTAGCTATACTTTCCATAAGTTGCTTGATAATTGGGTGGGAAACTTTTTTAGTCAATTTCTTATATACATTAGCCATTTCTTTTTGAAGTTCTAGATATTTTTCTAAAATTTCTCTAATTTCTTCCAGCTTTTCCTCTGGTATTACTGCTGTTTCTGGAAACTCTTTAAAGTACTCTTCTAGAACCTCTATGGGTGGAATTCTCTCATTCATTACACCAAACTCTAAAGGCATTGCAATCATTGGAACTCCTGGGATTAAAACAGTATTATCTGCTATTGCTTCACCTTCAAATTCTTCAATGAGATCTAAAGCTTCGCTGTAGGATTTCTCAAGGGCTTCCATTATATTTTTGTGGAGCACGGTATCAATTGTAATTCTCAGGAATAGATTTTTGATATCCACATACTCTGGCTCTTTAAGTTTCTTCATACCCCTTATGTATTCTTTTTCTGCTTTCTTTTCTACCTCCTTAGCCTTTTCTACAAGCTCAATAAGTCTTTCCATCACCTTTCACCTCCATAATAGTTTAATAACATTTTGTATTTAAAACTTATGGTAACTCCCTCTAAGCAAAAACATTTTTAAAGGGTTTAGACTTAGGGAGGCATGCAAGATAATACCTCATGGCTCGGGGGTATCCGAAAAAGTAGGAACCTACCGGGCCTCTGTGAGGAGGTGGAAAAATGAAGTATCCGAAGCAGATAAGGACTTACTGCCCGTTCTGTAAGAAGCACACCATTCACAAGGTCGAAAAAGTGAAGAAGAGACCAAGAAGTGAGCTTAGTGCAGGTCAGAGAAGATTCAGGAGAATTCTCAAGGGTTACAAGGGTTTTCCAAGACCAAAGCCAGAGGGCAGAGAAAAGCCAGTTAAAAAGCTTGACTTGAGGTTCAGATGTACCGAGTGTGGAAAGGCTCACACGAGAGGAGAAGGCTTTAGGGTAAAGAAGTTTGAGCTTGTGGAGGTGTGACTATGGCACTTCCAAGGGGATTAATCCCAATGCCAAGGTCAAGGTTCCTTAGGGTTAAGTGCATTGACTGCGGCAATGAGCAGATTGTTTTCAGCAATCCAGCAACAAAAGTGAGATGCCTAGTTTGCGGTGCTACTCTTGTTGAGCCAACTGGTGGTAAGGGAATCATAAAGGCCAAGATATTAGAGGTTCTTGAGTGAACCTTTCTTTTCCTCTTTTCTCCGAAACTTTAAAAACCTCTTTTGCCAACAATCAAAGGGTAAAAATAATTTAGGAGATGGTGAAAATGCCAAGGAGAGCAAGAGAATTTCCTGAAGAGGGAGAATTTGTAATTGCAACTGTTAAGAGCATCCATCCTTATGGGGCATTCCTTACACTTGATGAGTATCCTGGAAAAGAGGGATTCATGCATATAAGCGAAGTAGCATCAACTTGGGTAAAGAACATAAGGGATTACCTTAAAGAGGGTCAAAAGGTAGTTGCAAAAGTGATCAGAGTTGACCCTGGGAAAGGGCATATTGATCTTAGCTTGAAACGTGTGACTCAGCAGCAGAGGAAGGCGAAGATTCAGGAGTTCAAGAGGGCTCAAAAGGCCGAGAATCTTCTAAAGATGGCAGCTGAAAAGCTCAGTAAGGACTTTGAGACAGCATGGAGGGAAGTTTGGGTGCCGCTTGAAGAGGAGTACGGGGAAGTGTATGCAGCCTTTGAAGATGCAGCTCAAAATGGAATTGAAGTCCTCAAGGGTTTAGTGCCAGATGAATGGCTCCCAATTCTGGAGGAGATAATTAAGAGCTATGTCGAAATTCCAACAGTTACAATTGATGCCGAATTTGAAATCACAGTTCCAAAGCCAAACGGTATTGAAATCATCAAGGAAGCGTTAATAAGGGCAAGGGACAGGGCAAATAAGGAGAAGGACATTGAGGTTAAGTTCACCTACCAAGGAGCACCGAGGTACAGGATTGACATCACTGCTCCAGACTATTACAAAGCCGAGGAAGTCCTTGAGGATATAGCAGAAGAAATACTCAGAGTGATTAAAAAGGCTGGTGGGGAGGCAACGCTAATTAGAAAAGAAAAGAGGATTAAGAAGATTAAGAGGAGAGGTAAATGAGGTTCCGCATAAGAAAATGCCCTAAATGCGGAAGGTATACCCTAAAGGAGACATGCCCAATATGTGGTGAAAAAACTAAAGTAGCTCATCCTCCGAGGTTTTCGCCCGAAGATCCGTATGGGGAGTATCGTAGGAAGTTAAAGAGAGAACTTTTGGGTATTGGGAGGCGTTCAGAATGAAAGAAACAATAGTTGTTGCGTATGAGAGGCCAGATATTTACGACCCTATCTTTATTGAGGGTTTACCTGGAATTGGGTTAGTTGGAAAATTAGCAGCTGAGCATCTAATTCAAGAGCTTAACGCTAAGAAGTTTGCTGAGCTCTATTCCCCCCACTTTATGCACCAAGTTTTGATTAAAAAAGACTCAACCGTTGATTTGATGAAAAATGAATTCTACTACTGGAAGAGTCCAGATGACGAGCACAGGGACTTGATCATAATCACTGGAGATACCCAAGTACCCCCAACAGACAGCTACGGTCACTTTGAAGTGGTTGGAAAGATGCTTGACTTCGTTGAGCAGTTTGGAACAAGAGAGATAATAACAATGGGCGGTTATCAAGTTCCAGAGCTTCAAGGTGAGCCGAGAGTTTTGGCTTCATTCACGGATTTGGAAACAAAGGAGAAGTATAAGCAAATCCTTGGGGATTCTGTAATTTTCAGGGAAGATGAAGGAGGAGCGATCGTTGGAGCAGCAGGACTTTTGCTTGGTATAGGAAAGCTTAGAGGAATGAGAGGAGCATGTTTCCTTGGAGAGAGCTTGGGGTATATAGTGGATGCAAAAGCAGCTAAGTCAGTGTTAACAGTTGTAGCAAAGGTCCTCAACCTTGAGATTGATATGACTGCGCTTGATGAGAGAGCTAAGGAGACTGAAGAAATTCTCAGAAAGGTACAAGAAATGCAGAGAGCCATGTTTGAGCAACAATTGCCTCAGCCAGGTCATGAGGAAGAAGACAGAGGGTATTTGTGAGCTGTTCACTTTTTATTTCCATATTTTCTGGTGATCCTATGCACGTAGATGCTGATTTGCACATACACTCACGATATTCAAAAGCAGTTTCAAAACTGATGATTTTCCCCATCCTTGCTGAGTATGCCAAACTTAAAGGACTTAATGTGGTTGGTACTGGGGATATTTTGAATCGTAAATGGGAAGAGGAGCTTTTAAAACATGCAGAAAAAGTTGATGAGGGAACATATGAGATTAAAAGCGTTAGATTCCTCCTCACAGCTGAAGTTGAAGACAGCAAAAGGGTTCACCATGTCCTGATTTTTCCGAGTATTGATGCAGTTAGAGAAATGCGCGAGCATTTGAGGAAGTATTCCAGAGACATAGATACCGAAGGCAGACCCCATCTGAACTTGAGTGGGGCAGAAATAGCGGATTTAGCTAATGAGCTTGATGTTTTGATTGGTCCGGCGCATAGTTTTACCCCGTGGACAGCTCTGTACAAGGAGTATGACAGCTTAGAAGAATGTTATGGAAACGCCAAAATACACTTCCTTGAGCTTGGGCTCTCAGCTGATTCACAAATGGCGGACATGATAAAAGCTCACCATAAGCTAACTTATTTATCAAATTCAGATGCCCACTCTCCCCAGCCCCACCGCTTGGGAAGAGAGTTCAACCGTTTTGAGGTTAAAGATGCAACTTTTGAAGAAATCAGAAAGGCAATTCTAAAGAGAGGCGGAAGGAAAGTAATCCTCAATGCGGGCTTAGATCCAAGATTGGGGAAGTATCACTTAACTGCCTGCTCCAAATGTTATACAAAATACAAGCTTGAAGATGCTAAGCGCTTGAACTGGAGATGCGAGCGCTGTGGAGGAGTCATAAAGAAAGGTGTGAGAGATAGAATTTTGGAACTTGCTGATGCCGAAGAAAAACCCAAAGACAGACCTCCCTATCTCCATTTAGCTCCTTTAGCAGAGATAATTTCAATGGTAACTGGCAAAGGTGTTGAAACCAAAAGTGTAAAGGCAGTTTGGGAGAGGCTTTTAAAGGAATTTGGCAGTGAAATTAAGGTTTTAGTTGATGCTCCAATTGAAAGCATAGCACAGCTCATTGGTGAAGACATAGCTAAAGCTATCTGGGCTTTCCGCAATGAGAAGCTCATAGTTATTCCGGGTGGAGGAGGTAAATACGGTGAAATTAAGCTTCCTGAAGAAATACGGAGAGCAAAAATTCAAGATTTAAACAGTGTTGAGGTTAAACAAGAAGATGTTTATTACAAACCAAAACAGGCTTCAATTCTGAGCTTTTTGAAAAAGAAATAAAAGTCCAAAAGTCACGCCAAAAAGAGTGGTTTTATGAGAACAGCAACTACTGGTACAGCAACATTGTCGTCTATCACTTTTTGGTATTCTGCAAGCATTAAGATAACTGACCATGCAATTTTCATCAAGATGTTCAGTTGTGGCAAGATTAAAAAGGCAATTATGACTGCACTTACAATGTAACCAACGCTTCCTATCCAGTGTTTCCTGAGCTTAACGTTAAATCCATTCTTTCTGAAGTAGTAGAACCTTAGCACACCTGTAATTCCATCACTTATTGCCATCACAAGCATTATTGCTGATGCATAATTGACGTCCATAAATAGAGCCATGGCAGAGAACATAATGCAATAGAACACTTCCCCGTAGTTGTTTCTTATCTGATACCAAGAAAGCTCTTTGTTCATGAGATGGGTAAGTAACTGTCCAATTGCAAAGAGCATAACTACTGCGGCAAGTTCCTTTCCAGTGACTAAACCTTCTCTAAAGAATAGAATTGCAGGAACACTGCTGAAGTGTATTATTTTTCTGTTTATCCAGGCATACTCTTCTCCGAGGTACTTTGTGAACAGGATTGCCAGTACTGGGAACATGACACCAATTATCAAGTATTTTAGCATCTTATTCCCTCCAGTATTTCTAGATTGTTGGATATTTTTTAAGTGAGCTTTATAAATTTTTCTGCAGTTGTTAAATATATTTTCGATAATTGTCGGCAATATGCAGAGTATTATCATGGCAATTCTAATAAACCTGTCTGAGCTAATACCCAGCTGATAGCTATGGAGCAAAAAATCATTGAGATGTTCATGAAGCATCTCAAATTTCAAGGGGATTTGCCATTGGGAGATGATGCTGGAGCGATAAAAATTGGCGAGGAGTGGCTGGTTGCTACAAACGACATGCTTGTAAGAGCAACTGATGTGCCGGAGATAATGACCCCGGAACAAATTGGATTTAAAGCCGTAACAATGAATGTAAGCGATTTAGCTGCTATGGGAGCTAAGCCATTGGGATTTCTCTTTTCACTTGGTGTTCCTCAGAATTTTGATATGGAATACTCAGAAGGAATTGCGAAAGGAATTGCACGGGCATCAACATTCTACAATATTCCTATTCTAAGTGCTGACACGAATGAAGCCTGTGATTTGATAATTGATGGGATTGCTTTGGGGAAAACGGAAAGGCTCTTATTAAGGAGTAATGCAAAGCCAGGTGATTTAGTTTGCGTTACTGGAGATATTGGAAGAGCTTTAGCTGGACTTAAAGTGTATTTTGAGAATCTTGAGATTGAGGTGAGAATCCAAAAAGTCCTTTACGAAAAGCTCCTCGAGCCAAAGGCCAGAATTAGGGAAGGACAGGTTTTGAGCAAATATGCTAATGCCGGAATAGACATAAGCGACGGCATGAGCAAGGAGCTACACCTAATTGCAGAGATGAGCGATGTTAGGATCGTGATTGAGTCTGAAAAATTACCAATTAGAAGAGAAGTCTTTGAAGTGGCTGAGATTTTAGGGTTAGATCCTATTGAAATTGCTTTAGCATCTGGAGAGGAGTTCGAGTTAATATTTACTATCCCAGAGGAGCATTTAAGCAAAATTGACTTTGATTTCACTGTGATTGGAAAGGTTGAAAAGGGAGAAGGAGTTTATCTGAAGCGTGAAGATAAGCTGGAAAAAATGCCGATTTTGGGATGGGAACATCTGACGAAATCCTAATAACTTTCCATATCAATTCTTTTTTGGATGCATATGAAGCGAATCTTACCCACTTACTGGCTTTTTGTTGTTTAAGAGGAGGATTCTCTGACCTCCTCTTTTTGACCAAAAGCTTAAACTACTATGAGTCTTATTTTTTCATGGTGAGACTATGAGGGAAGCCATGTATTGGGAATCTTTAGAGAATAACCGGGTGAGATGCCACTTATGTCCCCTGAACTGCATCATAGATGAAGGCAAGAGGGGCTCATGCAAAGTAAGGAAGAATATAGATGGGATACTTTACACACTCAATTATGGAAAAGTGTCCTCTATGGCTTTAGATCCTATTGAGAAAAAACCTCTTTTCCACTTTTACCCTGGTTCATGTGCATTCTCTATTGGAACTGTAGGCTGTAATATGCACTGCAAGCACTGCCAGAACTGGGAAATCAGTCAAGCTGATGAGAGATTTCCTTATCTCCAAGATGCTACACCAGAAGCAATAGTGAGTTTAGCAAAACACTACGAGTGTGAGAGCATAGCATATACATATAATGAGCCAACAATATGGTATGAATTTGTTCTTGACACGGCAAAGCTTGCCAAAAAGGCTGGGCTTAACAATATTCTCGTCACTAATGGTTACATAAACGAGGAGCCCTTTCGTGAATTGGCGCCGTATATAGATGCAATGAATATTGACATTAAAGCCTTTGACGACAAGTTTTACATGAAAATAGCCAGCGTACCAGGTGGAGAGCCGAGCAGGAGAATAGCTAAAATAGCAAAGAAAGAGTTTGGGATTCATGTTGAGCTAACTTATCTCATAATACCTACGCTTAATGATAAAGAGGATGAAATCCGAACATTTGCAAGATGGGTTGTAGAAGAGATTGGGGATGATACACCTGTCCACTTTTCGAGGTTCTTTCCGCAGTATAGGCTAACCAATCTACCACCAACGCCAGTAGAGACTGTGGAGATGGCATATAGGGTTGCAAAAGAAGAGGGATTGAAATTTGTTTATATAGGCAATATACCAGGGCATCCGGGAGAACATACATATTGTCCAAAATGTGGAAAACCTTTAATAGTGAGGTGGGGCTTTACAATTGAGGAGTATCACATTAAAGATGGAAAATGTAAGTACTGCGGTGAACAAATTCCAATAGTTGGAGATTATAGGAAGAGGCATTATAAGGGAATGTGGTGGTAAAATTGACAGAAATTGGTGTGATTTTTTATATTGAAGGTCTTGGAAATGACAGGAAAGCTTTAGAAAGAGCTATAGAGCAAGTTGTTAAAGAACTAAAGGAAGAGAATACTATAAAGGTTAAACGTGTTAAAGCTGAAGATATCATAGAGAGCAATTCAGAAGATGAACTGCTCAAGTACTCAGCTATGATTGAGGCTGAACTAGAGGGGTCTTTTAATGAAATTATAAAAGCCACCCTAAAATATTCCCCTGTTATAGTCGAGGTATTAAAACCCGGTAAATTGGAGATTAATGCAAAGGAATTAATGAGAACTTTAGGAGATGTGGCTTTATTTATGGGCAAGTTAATGGATCAATTTGGAGGATTAGCTGCATATCCTCCTCTTGACAAACTTCCCAAACCTAGAATCGGTTACAGTGATGAGGAAATTGAAGAATTCATTGTTGACGAGAGGAACGTAAGGTATCAATTTGTAATTGAGACATATGGGAAAGACAAAGAGACAATAGAAGAGACCATAATGAAAGCATTCTACCTTGAAGGATGTAAAATTAACAAGTTTGTCGTACAAGTGCAGGAAGAGAAAGAAGACAAGGTTTATGCATTAGTTGCAGCTGAGCTATTATCCTCTTTTGAAACTCTCATGCAGCTTACAGCAAAATATGCCCCGGTTGCAATTTCGATCCTTGAGCCAGAGATTATCGACGTTACTGCATCAGAACTTCAGAATGTGCTGACAGATTTAGCAGGATTTGTGAATGAACTTGTCCATAGACCTTTGAAGAAAAAGCTTGTTGAGCAAGATACTATTAAATTTAGCCTTTCTTAGTGGTTTTATTTTCACTCTAGTTTTTTAGGATTTTTAAACGGAAACCTTTTTAAGTTAAACTTGCTTCTTTTCTTGGTACTTACTTAGAATCTCCCCCAAGATTTCGACATTTGAGGAGGAAATATTATCGGCAAAAGGCGAAGAAATTGTAGGCATTTAGTAAAGCTCCTTTCAATTTTTACGGCAATTAGCGAGCTTATTAAATCGTTTGAAAGCGTCTGAAACCGAAAAGTATATATACCCCAAGTTTATAGTTAGGTATTGACAACACATTAGAAAACACTCTAGGGCTTTATGCCCAAAACCATGGAGGTGTTGAGAAATGAAAGTTAGAAAGATTGCGGCCCTTGCAGTTGGTGCCGCAATGGTTGGAGCAACGATGGGCTTTGCAAGTGCTCAAGCAAACCTTCCAGGAAAGGACTTCTTCGTTAAGGATGGTGCCCCAAACGTTAAAATCGTCGTTGGTAGCCAAGCTGCCGCAATGGACGTTGCAAGCGCAGCTGACATTGCTGTTGCATTAGGAAGCTTACTCTACACTGAAAAAGAAGTCGAGGCAAGCGGTGTTAGCGTTGTTGTTAAGAAGGACTTAACCCCAGATTACACATACTACATTCCAGTCTTTAGCAACTACTATGAAGACACTGGTGTTGACCCAAGTGCAACTGATTGGGAACAACTTACAGATAACTGGTGGAATGGAAGTGCCTACAACGGTTCATACACTGATTGGAAATCATGGACACCAAAGTTTGTTGACGAAGTAGAAAACATGGATGCAATAAATGGTGACTACCAGATTGACTGGGACTTCACAATTAATAACATTGAGCTTAGTGATGCAGAGCAGGATACAGTTACCTATGTACCAAAGAGTGCCAGCCTTGTAATTCCAGCAGGTGACTTTACAGTCTTACTCAACTACACAATTGCAAACTGGACATATAGTGAAACCATCCCAGATGACATTTGGGGTAATCTAAGTCCATCTACAACTACAGATGAAGTTCATGACGATGACAACCCAGGAGGATACACATTCTCCGGATACATTTACGATGGTGTTGGCGCTGGTGACACATTCACAGTGTTTGGCAATGAATATTACATCTTAGAAGTCTTAGCTGACGGTATTAAGTATGGTCACGACCATGGACAGCAATGGTTCCATGTTGGCGACGTCAAGGAGTTTGACGGCTACAAGATCAAGGCTATTGACATCAGTGTCAGCCCAAGCAACAAGGCACTCTTTGAGATCACAGCTCCAGATGGAAGAAGTGATCTCATAATCGTGAGCACAGACGATGGAGAGGTCGACATCAGCACCAAGTCAGACAAATTCAATCCAGGAGAAGTTATTCTCAAGCTTGATGACACCTTCGTCGGTATTGATGGCAACTTGATTGCCCAACTTGAGGTCAGAACAAACGTTGTTGACGTTCACACTGGTGACGAGCTTGTTTCAGGATGGACAGTTGACTTCCACATTGATGGTGGCAAGGTCAAGTGGATTACACTTACAAATGTCAATGACCTATCTGGAAGCACACTCGACATCCTCGGCAAATACAAGATGTACTATGAGGTTGAGAGCCATACCTTGGAGACTGATGATGCAACATACTATGCTGCAAAGGCTTACATTGTAGTTGAGCCATCAGAGCCAATCATTGATACTAAGGAGCTCAAAGTCGGAGACTATGTACCTGACACTACATGGGAAATCGCAGAGATCAAAGGTGGCACCTACACCGAAGTTACAGTCATGCACCCAACAGAGCCAATCACATACCTCGACACTGAAATTGACCCAGAGAACATTGACAGCAACCTCATCCTTGTTGGTGGACCAGTCGCAAACGCAATCACCAAGTACCTCGTTGACAACGGTTACAGCACAGTTGACTGGTACAACAGCGCTGGCGACATTGAGTACATTGAGGACTTCAACGGATTCGGTGTCCTCATCGTTGCAGGTAAGGACAGATACGCTACAAGAGAAGCTGCCAAGCAGCTTATGGAGTACTTGGCTAAGCTCTGAAGTTTCTTTCCTTCTTTTTAATTAACTTTTCTGGAGGTTTTTGGATTGAATAAGCGCCTTCTTGCTCTTGTGTTAATAATAGTTTTAATTGTAACCCCTTTGGTTGTTGCTTTTTATGGATATAGCAACTATACAAAGGCAATTGAACCACAAAAGAAGCCATTAGCCGTGAAGCCTGTTGCTGTACCTTTCGAGGGAAGAACATATCCAATTATGCTTGAAAGTTATCTCACTGGAGATCCACTAGTTGATATAAATATGACACTAAGGAGTCCCTATGAAAGAGCAACAATAATTTTGGGGGACCCAAGTTTTAAAGATTGCAAAGGTAGTGAGGCATGTGTCTGGAGGGTTAGGACAGTCTCAGAACTTGGAGCCACTATTGGAGCAGTGTTTGGAGTTAAGTACTATGTAGAAGATGTTGTAAAAAGCGGTAGCAATGAAACTGCTGCATATAAGGCCGCTAAAGAAACTACTGAAAGAATTGACAACCGATATTTAGCATTCATACCAAAAGTTGAGATAGGGCTTGGTCTCATAGGAAATAAAAAGCATCTTCTGGTTATATTAAAAGGTCCAAGAGAAGGTGCTGAAAAGAACAGAATTTACTGTCCAAAGCCAGGAGTTATAGTCCTCGAAGGAACAACTGAAGATACACTCTTTGTTGAAGTGTTACTCGTCAAAACGATAATCTCATCTCAAGTTAAATGATCACTATCTTCTCATACATTTTTCTCGTATCATTGTCAAGTAGTTTTAAAAATTCCTCTTTGCTTTTGAATGGTCTTTTTGCGAGGATTTTTGCAACTCGTTTCTTACCTATCCCTGGTAAATAGCTGAGAACTTTTGAGCTCTCTCTATTGACATTGATAGGAATTGGAACTCCAGTTATGCTCCTAAATCCATGATCAACAATTAAAACATTGTAGAATTTATTAAGTTCAATCTGTTTGGGTATACCAACTATCAGCGGATAGCTTCCAATTTGTCTCCCATAGGTTAGTCCATTGTCATGCACCTCAGCTCTGACCTCTCTTAGTATTGTCCCAACTGGAACAACTCGCTTAAGCATAGGCAAATCAATCTCGTGCCTAATTTTATACTTGTAGTGCTTTATCAAATGTTTGTGCTTTTCTGTCTTAACTTTGTCTCTCATGAACCACAGGGGCGTTCCAGGAAACACTACCACTTGGCGAATGTTAATTCTTCTGACCATTAATCCATCATCAACAAGCTTCTTAAGAAATTGGAATGTAATCTCATAGCTTTTCTTGGTCTCACCGGGTAATCCGAAGATAATATTTATTCCAGGCAAAAGCCAAGGCATGCCATTGTATCCCCTCTTAGCTCCAATTTCATTGAGAATTTTCACTGCTTCATAAGTTTCTTCAGCCGTTGTATTAAGGTTGTTCTTCTTAGCAACTTTTGGATCAGCGGTTTCCAGTCCAAATGCAACTACATTTCCGGGAGTTCCATATTTTATCAGGGTTTTTGCAATTCTAATGCTCTCCTCTGGATAGTTTGCTATTACAGCGGGATTTGCATTATCAACATGGAGTGTCTTTAGATTTGGAGCAACTTCTCTAATTCCCTTGAAGAGCTTTTCAATTGCATCTGGATTTGGAATTGGAACTCTTCCATTGGGCCTTGCCATATATGAAAAAATACAGCTCTGCCTTCCAACACGAAAATGTCTGACACCAATCTTGTAAAGGAGTTCAATCTCTTCAATAATATCCTTTATAGGTCTGTCTTCAACTTTTCTATATCTCACGGGTTCTGTACAAAAGCTGCATCCTCCGATCCCCATAGCTTTTGGGCAACCCCTCTGAGTTTCTATCTCAACTATTACGAATTCGGGATGATCTGGAAACTGCTTAACAACTTCAGCACCGAGCAAGGCATAGTCTCTAAGCTCATCATAATTTCTGAATCTAAAAGGGTCAGCATCTTTAGGGTTAGCTAAAAAATCGTATAGAAAAGCCTCTAGATCTCCATAGACTATATAATCAAAAAGCTGGTTTGCAAGCATTAGCTCTCGAGAATCTATTCTTATCCCCCCTTGATGAGCAGAACCCATGAAAGCAGGGCCACCTAGAATTTTTACGCCATTAAACTGTTTCAAAAATTTAGCCACCTCTTCCACTTGTGATGGAACTGCAGAGAGATATTTCCCCGGAGTGTGTAAACCACCAATGTAAATTATCAAATCTGCCTTTGAGAGTATTTTCCTAACCTTGAAGACATTGGGGGTTTTATTTTTTGTTTTTATTCCCTGTTCTCCCTCAAAAGTGAAGCGCAAATCATCAATGGTAAGATAAAAGATTTGAGCATTTTTTCTAGCTTTCTTAATTGCCCCATAAGCATAACGAGGATAAATTCCCAAATATGGAGGAACTCCCAAACCAGCCGGTTCATCAGTGTATCCATCAACTATTGCGACTATCATGTTCATGAGTTTAAGTGAAAGGTTTAAAAATTCACCGAATGTTAAATGCTACCTAATGTATTGATTGTAGGCTAGCTTAAAATTTGTTCTTTCATCAAGAATTCCTCAATATCTTTTATCTCTTCAACTGAAAGCTGGAAAACTCTCTTTTCGGCATGAGGAATCTTTTCAAAGATTTCTCTAATCTTTTTGAATTCTTCTTTGGTCAGTCCTAGCATGTGATATGAGTCTTTTAGAGCTTTTGATGCTTTTTTTCTTCGGTGCTGGAATAATGCTTTAACTAACCTCTCGTCGAGCTCAATCTGCTCTTCTTTGGGCTTTGGTTCTAAGATTATTACTGCAGAATCAACTTTTGGCTTTGGATAGAATGCGCCCTTACCAATTTTTTCAACAAGCTCAACATCTGCCTTTGCTTGAACCATAACTGATAAGCGTGAGTAGTTTTTGTCACCAGGTTTTGCAATCATTCTCTGAGCAAATTCAAGCTGATAAATGAGAACTGCCCTTTTAAAATCATATTTCAGAAATTTGAAAGTTATTGGAGACGATATCTGATACGGCAGATTTGAAACTATTTTATCAAATTGGGGAAATTCGACTTTAAGTGCATCTCCATGAATTATTTCAACATTTTCCCAAGAGTATTCTTTCTGAAGGATTTCAACAAGACGAGAGTCCTTCTCAACTGCATAGACTTTCTTTGCGTACTTGCTCAATTCATCTGTCAAAAACCCCAATCCAGGTCCAATTTCAAGAACACTCTCATTGGCCTTTATTTTAGCTCTCTCAATTTCTCTCTTGATAATGTCATCCACTATTAAAAAATTTTGTCCCAAATCGGAGTTTATTCTCAAGTTATATTTCGAAAGAAGATAAAAAAGGCGAGATTTAAGCATCTCTACTCCCTGAAGAGTCTGTTGTGTCCAACAAAGAGTCTGTATCTGTCTTTTCCTTGTAGTTCATCGAGAATTCTCTTTGTTATCATTTTAACTGGGTCTGGGAGCCCTTTAACTCTGTGCTTCAAGTCTTCAAAGCTTTCAAATGGCTGTCTTTGTCTCTCTTCAATAATCTCCCACATATGCTTTTTCCCAATTCCCGGTAAAAGCTCTAAACTGTGCAGCCTGTTTGTTATAGGGGGTGCCATGTTAAAGAACTTTACAAATCTTTCTTCATTGTTCTTCACGATCTCTTCTATAACATAAGGTAATTCAGCTTTTGCAGTTGGGGTTAAGTCTTCATATCTGAGCTTCCTATTTATCATAAGGATTTTATCTCTTTGTCCCTTTCCTATGAAAACCCTCTCATATAACATTAAATCTGTCTTGGGGATAACCTCCAGAAGAGTAAATGCCTTTTCTCCTATAACTTGAGCAATTGGTTTATTGTCCCTCTTCATCCTAAAGTGCTCCATATCAATGTAACCAGTGGGTAAATAATCTAACACGTAAGCATACTCTTCATATTCTGTGTTTTTCTTCTTTTTTATGCTTTGCATATATGAGTGTTTTCTATAATAATCCATTTTCTCTCCCCCAGAAGATATACATCTAAGAGGTTTTTATATTTTTGTCTGCTTTCTTATAGAAAAGTATGAAGCAGAAAAAGAATAGAAGAAATCACTCTCTGTATTCATCGAGTATTCTGATTATCTCTTCGGCTTCTTCATTGGTTGGCATGTAATCTTCTTTGGCAAATATTACTCTGATATCTAAGTAGTCTTCTGGCATAATGTCAATAATTTTTGTTGCTAATCTTTCATCCATCCACTCAAATGCAGAAATTAGCTTATCTTTAAGCTCCTTTGCTTGTTGTGGTGTAACCTTTGCAAATCTTTCTGCATGCTCAAGGCTTATTCTTGCTTCATAAAACATTGGCTCTTCTGGATTTTCATCTAACCCTTCCTCTCTTCTTTTCAGCAGTATTTCTTTTGTTTCTGCAATTGTTAAATAGTGCTCTTCAAGCTTTTTCCTTCCTATCATTTTAGGTCACTTCTGAGGTCTTAAGTGAACTGGGTGGATAAAGAACGTCTTAACCTTTCCACCATCAGTTATCTGGACGATGTAGGCATCGCCTCTCTTGCCTACAACGGTTCCAGTTCTACCGTGGAATCTTGGGTCTGGCATGCCTTTGTGATAGCTTGGCTCAATTACAATGTGAACTCTCTGTCCAACCTCAAACTCTTGGAGGAATCTCGTGAGTGGTGGAAGTCCTCTCCTCCTTGGGTGCTTGCTAAGCTTACCCCTTGTTTTCCTCCTAAAGCTGTGCGCTTTTTGAACCATATCAATCACCTCTTAGGGTTTTAATTAAATTTCAAGGCTTTAGGAATTTACAATTTTAAGTTTGCTTTTCAGCGAAAGGGTCTTTCCCCAAGTGTCATAAGCTCATTTACATAAGCGTTTATAAAGTTTTCACCTTATCATCTAGGATATTCAACACATCTAACTTTTCACACCATGCTTTCTTTCCTAGGATTTCTGAGACTGATGGAGTTGTTCTTCCATTATCTCCAGATATAAGTTCCTTAATGTATAATCCCCCATCTGTGATTAGTCTAAGCTTGAAATGCTTATTATCAATAATTTCCGCCTTAACATCATAAACTTTTCTAACCCTCACAATGTCCGCTCTTCTTCTCAGAACTCTCTTTGGAGTCCTTTGGTAAATTGTGCAATTTTGGAGCTTTTCTACAACTTTCTTTACATCCTCAGCTGTTATACCCTCTTCAATATAAACAAGAGCTTCGTACTCTTTTTTGTGATTACTTGTGAGTATTTTTTTCATTTCCTCTCTGTTAATGAATTTTAAATCTAGAACCCCCACCTTTTTGCTCTGATTAATCTCTTGGGCAATCTTTTCCAAGTTAATTTTCCTCTTTATGGGTTTCTTTATTTCTACAACAAAGGGTCTCCCATTGCCAAGCATTCTAACGTCAACATCCTCTCTTCCGGCTCCATGGAAGATGCACTTACCCTTTGTTGCTTTTGAAAATGGCTTGCAAATTATTGAAGCAACACTCTCTTTGAAACCCTTTAGTGGTGTCTGGGGAATACCTCTTACAAGCTTTCTATACTTGCCATAAATGTATAATGGCTTTATCTGGAGTTCAATCCTCTCATTATAGGGATCAATAATGAAAATAATATCTGGATTTTCTTTATCAACGGGCTTTTGGAAGAGAACTTCAAGAAACTTTCCCACTTCTCTGTTAAATTCCCTGTTAATTGGTTCAGAAAATTCTAACTCAAACTCTTCCCATAGCTGCTTTTCTTTATCCATGATCTCTTTTGGAAATCTTGAGCCGACAAGAAAGCTCTCAAACTCAATTCCCAGCCTTTGGGCTTTATCATAACACAATCTCGCGAAGTATTCAGTTTTTTTGAAGATATTTCCACAGAGCTCACACTTCTCAGGCTCTTCAAAAGTTGACATTCCTCTTGCTTCTCGCTCCATATTGAGGACTAATCTAATTGATTTTCCCCTAATATAGTTGGTACTTTTGCCTAACATGCCAAAGGCTCTTCCAAGACAGTTGTTGCATAGGCTGCACTTTTCCAAGATTTTTTCTGACTTTTCAAGTATCACTCTCATCACCTGTCAAATATTCAATGTGAAAGGGATTTTCAGCTTTTAATATGTCATCTGTCCAACCTTAAGCTTTATATCCTAATGTTGTCAATTAGCTTTGATGCCAATGATGACTCGAAGGCAGAGGATAATAAAGCTTTTGGAGGAAAGAGATTACAGTGTTAGTGAATTAGCCATGATGCTTGATATGAGAGGAAAGGGTAGTAAAAAAGCAGTTCTTGAGGATTTAAAAGCAATCTCTAAGATATTAAAGCGCGAAGGGAAGATTCTACTCATTCAGCCTGCTGTTTGCAGGAAATGTGGATTCATATTTAGGGCTGAAATAAACATTCCTTCAAAATGTCCTCGTTGTAAGTCCCAGTGGATTGAGGAGCCGAGATTCAAGATAGGGGTGAAATGAGATGAGAAAAGTTGAGGTTTTTATGAAAGAGAAGGGAGTAAATCCAGGAGATTACGTCGAAGTTGTTGAAAAAGAAAATGGAGGTCACAGTATCTACAGAGGTTTAGTAATGCCCCCTTATGAGCTTTCAGAGGGAGAAACACTTACATTAAAGCTCGACAATGGTTACAACATTGGAATTCTTGTTGATCAGATAGTTGAAATTAAAGTTCTTGAAAAAGCTAAGCCAAGAGAAGTGAGAAAATTCAAGGCTCTTTTGCCTAAGAAGCCGAACTTGCCCAACGTTACAATCTTTGGAACCGGTGGAACAATTGCATCAAAGATTGATTATAAAACTGGTGCTGTTCATCCGGCATTTACAGCTGAGGAATTAGCTTTAGCTGTTCCGGAGATATTTGAAATAGCTAATATAACTCCAAATCTCATTATGAACATTCTCAGTGAAGATATGAAGCCAGAATACTGGGTTAAGATTGCTCATGAGGTTGCCAAGGCTTTAAATGAAGGAGAGGATGGAGTTATCATTGGACACGGAACAGATACAATGGGATACACCGCAGCGGCATTAAGCTTCATGCTAAGAGATTTAGGAAAGCCTGTTATTTTAGTTGGTGCGCAGAGAAGCTCCGATAGACCCTCAAGTGATGCTGCAATGAATCTTATCTGTTCAGTTAGGATGGCCACTGCTGATTTTGGTGAAGTTGCCGTTGTTATGCATGGTGAAACTGGTGATACTTATTGTTTAGCTCACAGAGGTACAAAAGTCAGGAAGATGCACACTTCAAGAAGAGATGCTTTTAGAAGCATAAATGATATCCCAATAGCCAAGATTTGGAGTGATGGGAGGATAGAGTTCCTTAGAGATGATTATAGGAGGAGAACAAATTCCGAGGTCTGGGTAGATGATAAAGTTGAGGAGAAAGTTGCTCTTGTAAAGTCATTTCCAGGTATGCAAAGCGAGATCATTGATTTCTTCGTTGATAAGGGTTACAAGGGCATTGTTATAGAAGGAACAGGTTTAGGACATACACCGACTCATCTTATACCCTCAATCGAAAGGGCAGTCCAAGAAGGGGTAGCAGTTTGTATGACAAGTCAGTGTATCTATGGGAGGATAAACATGAACGTTTATTCAACGGGTAGAAAGCTTCTCAAAGCCGGAGTTATTCCATGTGAAGACATGCTTCCAGAAACAGCTTATGTAAAGCTAATCTGGGTTCTTGGACACACTCAGAATCTTGAAGAAGTTAGAAAGATGATGCTAACGAACTATGCGGGTGAGATAACACCTTACACAAGATTTGATACATATCTGAGGTGATGATGATGGAACTTAATTACAAAGAGCTTGGGCTTAAAGTAGGATTGGAGATTCATAGACAGCTTGATACTAAAAAGCTGTTCTCACCTGTGCCAAGTGAGCTTCATGAAGAAGTTGATTTTACATTTCAGAGAAAGTTAAGACCAACAATGAGTGAGCTCGGAGAGATTGATCAAGCGGCTTTAGAGGAATTCAAAAAGGGGAGGATTTACATTTATGAAGGAAACTACGAGTTCAGTGATTTAGTTTACATGGACGAAGAGCCACCTCACATGCCGGATGAAGAAGCTTTAAGAGTAGCTCTTCAAATTGCATACCTTCTCAACGCTACTCCCGTTGATGAGGTTCACTTCATGCGTAAAATCGTTATTGATGGATCCAACGTTTCGGGCTTCCAGAGAACTGCAATAATAGCGATGAACGGAAAGGTTGATACTCCATGGGGTAGCGTTGGAATTCCAACAATTTGTCTGGAGGAAGATGCTGCGAGAATAATTGAGAGGGAAGATGGCAAAGTGATTTACAGGATTGACCGTTTGGGAATTCCATTAGTTGAAATTGCAACAACTCCAGATATTCACCACCCAGAACAAGCAAAGGTTGTTGCCAAATACATAGGGGATGCCTTGAGGGCAACAAGAAAAGTCAAGCGTGGTCTGGGAACAATCAGACAAGACTTGAACGTTTCAATTAAAGGTGGTGCAAGGATTGAAATTAAAGGTGTCCAGGAGCTGGACATGATACCCATCATTATTGAGCGTGAAGTTTTAAGGCAACTAAACCTCCTTAAGATTCGTGATGAACTCAAGAAGAGAAGGGCAAGTGAGGAAGAATTGAAAGAAGAGTTCTATGATGTCACCGACATCTTCGAGAACACCCAATCAAAGATTATCTCAAAAACCATTAAGAAAGGTGGAAAGGTTCTTGCATTAAAGCTTCCAAAGTTCAGAGGGCTCATTGGTTATGAAATTCAACCAGGAAGAAGATTGGGTACAGAAATGGCAGACAGGGCGAAGAAATATGTTAAAGGAATATTCCACATTG
Source organism: Thermococcus paralvinellae (assembly GCF_000517445.1). Classification (NCBI taxonomy): domain Archaea; kingdom Methanobacteriati; phylum Methanobacteriota; class Thermococci; order Thermococcales; family Thermococcaceae; genus Thermococcus; species Thermococcus paralvinellae. The sequence continues at coordinate 427,457 of NZ_CP006965.1, forward strand.
ATGAATTACCTAATTATGGAATCACGCAAGAGGAAGTTAATGCAGTCATTGAGAGACTTGGCTTAGGAGAGCAAGACGCTTTTGTTCTAGTTGCGGCCGAGGAAGAGACAGCCAAGAAAGCTTTGAGAGAAGTCCTTCAAAGGGCTAAAGAAGCACTTCATGGAGTTCCAGAAGAAACAAGGAGAGCCCTGCCAGATGGAAACACACAATATATGCGTCCACTGCCAGGTAAAGCGAGAATGTACCCAGAGACAGATATTCCGCCTATACTCATAACGAAAGAAATGAAGGAGGAAATCCTTGCTAACCTTCCGGAGCTTCCACAAGCTAAGGTTGAGCGCTATGTCAAGGAGTTCAAGATTGACAAGAGCTTAGCCAAAACACTGGTCGATGATGAAAGGGATGAGCTGTTTGAGGAGCTTATTGAGATGGGTGTTAAGCCTTCATTAGCTGCGTCAATCCTTGTGGTTGTTCTTAAAGGTCTGAAGAAAGAAGTCCCAATTGAGAACATAACCGATGAGCACATCAAGGAGGCATTTAAGCTTTACCTTGACAACAAGATTGCCAAAGAGGCGTTTGAAGAGATATTCAAAGAGTTGGCATTACATCCAAAAAAGACAGCTCTTCAGGTTGCAGAGGAGAAAGGACTTACCCTTCTCAGTGAAGAGGAAGTAGAGAGAATCATTGACGAGATAGTTCAGCAGAACATTGATGTTATCAAAGCTAAGGGAATGGGAGCAATGGGTATGATAATGGGAAGGGCTATGGCAAAGCTCAGGGGCAAAGCTGATGGTAAGCTCGTCAGTCAATTAGTCAGGAAGAAGATTCAGGAGCTTAGCTCTTAATTTTCTTTTCTTCAATAAATTTTTAAGTACCAACCCATAAAGTAATTTTGGTGAGCAAATGCCAATAGCAACTTCTCCAACAATTCCTATATCAAGAAAGCGATGGGAAAAGGGTCTTAGGGAATCCTCAAAGAATAAAAAGCTGAAAAAAGAGGAGTTTAGATTAGTTTATGTTAGGATCAAAACAAAAGATGATAAAACTGTAGGTGAAGCTGCTAAAGAGCTCGAGATGAGGTTTAAGGAGTTTTCTCCGGCAAGACTTATTGAGCCAGATGACATAAATTTGCTCCTAGCGGTTGAGAAGTGCCTAAAAAATAATCTGCCAAGGATTTATGTTGTTGAGCTAACAGATGGTATCAGCAGATGGTTTTATGTGTTTCCAAGTGCAGAAAGGATAAAATTCGAAAAGAAGGATTTATATCGTGTGTTTATAGTCAAGAGAAGAGAAGCTCTTGAAGAAGTTTTAGAACGAATTGCAAGCGGTGAATTCTCTAAAAAGTTCAGATTGAGTTTTTTAACTGTTCTTCAAATCTTAATTGGGTTTGCGCCATTTGTCATAACATATATTGCAGGGGATACAAAATCCTTGAAAGACCTGTTTAATTATCTGATCTGGGCTGGTGCACTCATTTCTGCGATTCAGGGAATTAAAAGGGGATACAAAGAGAAAAGCTGGGAAGAGTAGTCAGTGCATCGGCTCCTCATCACAGCTCAGAGTGAGGGAAAAAGTCATCATCCTCAAATAGAGTTGGGTGGCAAACTTTTAAGACTTTAGTCATAATTGTAAGAGATAAATTTTTGTACACATATAAAGTAGTAAATACGGTGATGAAGATGACCAGAAGAATTAGGAAAGCATTGAAATCGAAACTTTCTGGCGTTACGGTAATATATTACCGCCTTGAAGGTATTGCTCCAGAACAAGTCAGGGAAATGCTGCCTTCCGCACTCGAGTTCAAGAATCCAACACCCGAAAGCTTCAAAATTCTTCTTGGAAAACTTGAAGGAAAGAACATAATTCCACTTGAGGTCTTTGACGTTCGCTCTGAGGAGAGGATTATATACGTTTATGAAGCTCCTGAGAATGAGTATCTTGCGATAAAGGGTGTTAAACCCAGAGTTTTTGGAATGATAAAGAGTGCCTTTGAAGACTTTCTCCAACTTCTTGCAGAAGACAAACTCGATGAGATACCTTATTATGGGCTCGATATCAGGAAAAAAGGTCGGAAGAGATTAGGAAAAGAACTCGCTGTCTATGTCCTATCGGGATTTATGATGATGGTAGTTGGTGGGGTAACCGAAAGCTATCTCCATAATCGCTGGATCGGATACCTTTTTGGGGCTGTTATCCTTGTTGCTCTTGGCTACTTTCTTATGCCGAGAAAAGTTAGAAAACCGATAAACGAAGTTTCTTATAAATACTGGGAAAAAGCAGTTGAAAAAGCTGTGAAGAAAGGGAAAATGAGAATAAAATGGGTAGAGCTTTAACGGCCAAGCTCCTTATGAGCCTTAGCCAAGTGCTTTGCAGCTATTGCTGCCAAGAGTGAAAGTTCTCCGGCTAAGACTGCTCCAGCCACTATCTCGGCAAACTTCTTTGCATTTGTTCCAGCCGGTTCTCCCCCTCCAGCGACGCCCATAATGCTCAACGCTTCTCTCTGAGGTGGGACCCTTGTCCCTCCGCCGACTGTTCCAATCTCTAAGCTTGGCATCGTTATGCTTATGTACAAATCTCCCTCTGGGGTTACCTCTGCTAACGTTATTCCATGAGCACCTTCTGTAATCTGCGCCTCATCCTGACCTGTTGCCAAGAAAATGGCACCAACGATGTTTGCAAAATGAGCGTTAAATCCATAACTTCCAGCCTGTGCAGAGCCAACTAAGTTCTTGCGGTAATTGACCTCTGCTATTAGCTCAGGTGTCGTTTTAAGCTTTTTCTCAACGATTTCTCTTGGAATAACAGCTTCAGCTATAACAGTTTTCCCCCTACCTAAAATGAAATTAATTGCGTTGGGCTTCTTATCGACACATAAGTTTCCAGACAGAGCAAGATATCTAACATCTGGGAACTTTTCTTCAATGACTTTCATTATTTCCTCGCTCGCTATCGTTACCATATTCATGCCCATAGCATCGCCAGTTTCAAATTCAAATCTTAAATAGAGGTTGTTGCCCACTATAAATGGCTTAACATCTTTAAGCTTTCCATGTCTTGTAACCTTTGAAACAGCAACTTCTTGCAGATAGTCTATATTCTCTTTCACCCATTCTGCAACTTCTCTTGCCCTTCTTGCATCTGGGCACTTTAGTAGGGGCGCTCTCGTCATCTTGTCGTTAATAATTGTTGTTTTTACTCCTCCAGCAGCTGTTAAAGCTGAACACCCTCTATTCACTGATGCAACCAGTGCTCCCTCTGTTGTAGCTAATGGAATGTAAAATTCTCCTTTGGCATATTCGCCATTTATCTTAAGCGGTCCAGCAACACCCATTGGGATTTGAACGACACCAATCATGTTTTCAATATTTTTTCCAATAACTTCGTTTGGATCAATTGAGTAGTGACCTACGTGCTTTAAACTTATTCCAAATTTCTTTTCAAGGGCCTTTCTTCTGATTTCTGTTGCGAGTTTTTTGTCACCGTTGGTGTATTTTTCGACTTGATGGAGTTTTATTTGTCCATTTGCAACTTTTTCAATAATCTCCTCAATGTTCATTAAAACACCTCCAAAAATAGTTGTCTCACTTTTCGAATTCAAATATCCATTCTTCCATTACCTGACCAGCTTCGTAAAAAGCAAGTGCAGCATCACTTTTTGGTTTATAAACAAGAACGGGAATTCCAACGTTAACAGATTCAGGAACAACATCATCATATGGAATTACACCAAGAACTGGTACATTAAGCTCGCTTTCAACTGCTTCTACAATTTTAGCAATTACATCTTGAGATTCCCTAACTTTATTAAAGATCACACCAACTTTTAAGTCATATTCATCGCCTAATGCCTTGAGCTTTTCTATTTCGTTCTCCACCATTTTTTCAAATGAGTATATTGGAGAACGCTCAATTTCAACTACTATGAGTTGATAGTCTGCAACTTCAAATGTTGGAAGGGTATCAAAGGGTATTCCAGTTGGAGAATCAACAAAAATTATACCAAACTTATTTTTTAATTGTTCTACAATACTTTTTAGTTTCTTGGTAGAAATCCCTAGAACCTCCTGTAAGTTTGAGCTCCCGGGCATTACGTAAACTCCTGTTAAGGGATGTTTATAGATTGCCCATTCAGGATCAAGATCTGGATTTTTCAAGACTGAGTGAAGGGTATAGTTGACATTTTCAAGTGCAAAATGAAACCCAAGGTTCGGTAAATATAAATCTCCATCAATTGCAAGAACTCTATATTCTCTCTGAGCAAAATATGTACTCAGGTTGGCAGTTGTTGTAGTTTTACCTGCTCCTCCTCTCCCCGTGACTACTACAACAACCATATGAGATGCACACTCCTCAATTTTAATATTAATAAGGGTTTAAATAAATTAAGCTGCATTCTAAGTTTTTCTATCTTTCATAGAATATAAGGTTTTCTAATTCACCATTAGCTAACGTGCAAAAAGTCGTAAAAAGAAGTTAGAAATGGAAATTTACCCAATAACTTCTCCAAAGGCAAATTTCTGCTTTACAGAGTTTATGACAATTTCCACCTCATCCCCAATTTTAGTCTTGGGAACAAACACGACAAATCCTTTAATTCTTGCTATGCCATCTCCACCCTTGCCAAGGGCTTCAATCTTGACTTTATATCTTTCTCCAACCTTAACTGGAGGTTGTCTACCTCTTGACTTGCCTCTATCAAATCTCTTTCCACCAAACTTTCTATTCTCCAACTCAGACACCACCACAGAGATGTGTGCATTTAAAGGCTACCTTTGGTGCTATTTAAACCTTTTGGTAGTATCTTTGTGTTTTTTCAAAACTTTTATTGTTTAAATTACAAGGTTCTTATTATAATGCTTGAATTTTATTCATAATTAGTAGCAAAATCTTCAAAGTTGTCTGCTCTCCGATACAAGAGATTTGGAATATTATCGTTTATTACCGAAAACAATTTTGTTCTTTGCACAAAAAGTTTATATCAAATTTCCATTTAGATATTCATGTAAGCGTTTTATGGAGATGATAGAAATGGCTGATAAAATGGTTGCTATTATGAAAACTAAACCAGCTTACGGTGCAGAGCTTGTTGAAATTGATGTTCCTAAGCCAAAAGAAGGGGAAGTTCTCATTAAGGTTTTAGCAACTAGCATTTGTGGTACTGATTTGCATATCTATGAATGGAACGAGTGGGCTCAGACCAGAATCAAGCCGCCTCAAATTATGGGACATGAAGTTGCAGGGGAAGTTATAGAGGTTGGTCCAGGAGTCGAGGACATACAGGTTGGAGACTACATCTCCGCAGAAACTCACATAGTGTGTGGCAAGTGCTACCAATGTAAAACTGGAAACTATCACGTATGTCAAAATACAAAGATTTTTGGTGTTGATAGTGATGGTGTTTTTGCTGAGTATGCTATAGTCCCAGCTCAGAATGCATGGAAAAATCCCAAGAATATTCCACCAGAATACGCAACCCTCCAAGAACCACTAGGAAATGCTGTTGATACTGTTTTAGCAGAGCCTGTCACTGGAAAAACTGTTCTTATAACGGGAGCTGGACCTCTTGGGTTACTTGGCATAACAGTTGCAAAAGCCGCAGGAGCTTCTCTCGTAATAGTGAGCGAGCCAAGCGACTTCAGAAGAGAATTAGCAAAGAAAGTTGGCGCTGATGTTGTTATTAATCCCTTTGAAGAAGATGTCGTCAAGGAAGTTAGAGACTTAACAGATGGCAATGGTGTTGATGTATTCCTCGAATTCAGCGGTGCCCCAAAAGCCCTTGAACAGGGATTGCAGGCAGTAACTCCGGCAGGGAGAGTTTCTCTGCTTGGACTCTTCCCAAGGAATGTCTCACTCGACTTTAACAATTTGATAATCTTCAAGTCACTCACAGTTTATGGAATAACCGGAAGACATCTCTGGCAAACCTGGTACACAGTGTCAAAACTGCTCCAGAGCGGAAAACTCAACCTAGACCCAATAATTACCCATAAGTACAAAGGTTTTGACAAGTTTGAAGAGGCTTTTGAGCTTATGCGTGCAGGAAAAACTGGTAAAGTTGTATTCTTCCCACACAAAAAGTGAACTTTCTTTTCTCTGTTTATTTTCTAACCGCAATTTTTAAGTAAATGCACACCAACTTTTTGCGGGAGGGGATATTATGGAACTAAGTTATCAGGAAAAATTAACTCTCATTAAGCTTAAGGACTTAAGAAGGGTAAAATTTGAGGACTTGGTTAAGGAAACCGGGCTTGATCAAGTTGCAGTCATGAGGGCTGTCTTGTGGCTTCAAAGCAAGGGGCTTGCAAAACTTCACGAAAAGCAGAAGAAGATTGTAAAGCTAACGGAAACTGGTAAAAGGTACGCTGAAATTGGACTTCCTGAAAGAAGGGCTCTAAAGCTTCTTGTTGAGAGAGGCAAAGTTGTGCTTGATGAATTAAGGGAAGTTCTCAGCGATGATGAGCTTAAGCCGATAGTTGGAATTCTAAGAAGAGAAGGCTGGGCTACAGTTAGAAAAGAAAACGAAAAGCTTGTTCTCGAGATTACAGAGAAAGGCAAAGCAGCCTTAAATGAAGACAGACCTATAGATAAAGTTCTCAAAATTCTTGCTGAAAAAGGTGAACTTGAGGCCAAAGAAATTGAAGGATTAATATCATTAAACGAGCTCAAGAGAAGAAAAATTGCAGAGGACGAGCTTAAAACGGAGAGAGAAGTTGAGATAACAGAAGAGGGGCTTAGGCTAGCAGAAAAAGGCTTGGAACTTAAAGAAGAAGTCTCAATCCTTACACCCGAGCTCATAAAGAGCGGCAATTGGAGGAGCGTTGAGTTCAAGCGCTTCAACATCAAGGCACCAGTTAAGAGAATTTATCCGGGTAAAAAGCAGCCTTATAGGGCTTTTCTTGATAAGATTAGAAGAAAGCTCATTGAGATGGGCTTTATTGAAATGACTGCTGAGAGCTTAATTGAAACCCAATTCTGGAACTTTGATGCTCTGTTCCAGCCTCAAAATCATCCGGCAAGAGACTGGACAGACACTTATCAGCTTAAGTATCCAAAGTATGGATTCTTGCCAGAGGAAGGGCTTGTTGAAAGGGTTAAAGCTGCTCATGAGCACGGCTGGATAACTGGCTCAAGAGGCTGGGGCTATAGATGGGATCCAAGGATGGCCATGATGCTAATGCCAAGGGCACATGGAACAGCATTAAGTGCTCGCCAGTTAGCTAAAGATATTCAAATTCCAGGAAAGTACTTTGCCATTCAGAGAGTCTTCAGACCAGATGTTTTAGATAGAACTCACTTGATAGAGTTCAACCAAGTTGAAGGATTCGTTATTGGGGAGGATTTGACCTTTAAACACCTCCTTGGAATACTCAAGCGCTTTGCTACTGAGGTTGCAGGAGCGAAGAAAGTGAAGTTCTTGCCTGATTATTATCCATTCACAGAGCCCAGTGTTCAGATGAGCGCTAAACATCCAGAACTTGGTTGGGTTGAGTTTGGAGGAGCTGGGATTTTTAGAGAGGAAATGACAAAACCCCTTGGAATTGACGTTCCAGTGATTGCTTGGGGAATTGGAATTGACAGACTAGCGATGTTTAAGCTCGGAATTGACGACATAAGGTACCTCTTCAGCTATGACTTGAGGTGGCTAAGAGAGGCTAAAATAATTTGGTGAGGTGGGCAAAATGCCAAAGTTCGATGTTGCTAAAGCTGATTTGGAACGCTTGGTTGGAAAGGGCTTTACAGTTGAGGAGTGGGAAGACTTATTCCTTTACGCTAAATGCGAGCTTGATGATGTCTGGGAAGAAAATGGCAAAATTTATTTCAAAGCCGATGCAAAAGATACGAACAGACCCGACTTGTGGAGTGCTGAGGGAATTGCAAGGCAGATAAAGTGGGCACTCGGAATGAAAAAGGGTCTGCCAAAATACGAAATTGAGAAGAGCGACATTGTTGTTTACGTTGATGAGAAGCTTAAGGATATTAGGCCTTATGGAGTCTATGCATTAGTTGAGGACGTTAAGCTTGATGAGGAGGCACTTAAGCAGTTGATTCAACTTCAAGAAAAAATTGCTCTGACTTTTGGAAGAAAGAGAAGGGAAGTTGCAATTGGAACTTTTGACTTTGACAAGCTTAGGCCTCCATTCTACTACAAAGCGGTTGAGCCAGAGAAGATAAAATTCATTCCTCTGAACTGCGAGGAAGAGATGACAGCAAATGAGATACTTGAGAAACACGAGAAGGGAATTGAATATGGCCACCTTATTAAAGGAAAGCCATATTATCCCCTTTTGGTTGACAGCGAGGGCAACGTTCTTTCTATGCCTCCAGTTATAAACTCAGAGACCCATGGAAAAGTTACTGAGGAAACAAGAAACATATTCATAGACATCACTGGATGGGACTTGAACAAGATAATGCTTGCTTTGAATGTTATTGTTACGGCTTTAGCAGAGCGCGGCGGAAAGATAAAGAGCGTAAAAGTTGTTTACAGAGACTTTGAAATAGAAACGCCTGATTTGACTCCAAAAGAGTTTGAAGTTGAACTTGATTACATCAAAAAGCTTGCTGGAATCGAGCTGAGTGATGAGCAGATTAAGGAGCTTTTAGAGAGGATGTTCTACGAAGTAAAGCTTGAAAATGGAAAAGCCAAACTCAAATATCCGGCGTTTAGAGACGACATAATGCATGCCCGTGACGTTTTGGAGGATGTCCTCATTGCTTACGGCTATAACGAGATTGAACCGGAAGAACCAAAATTAGCTGTTCAAGGAAAGGGAGATGACTTTATTGAGTTTGAGAATGCCATTAGAGAATTAATGATTGGCTTTGGACTACAAGAAGTCATGACCTTTAATCTTACTAACAAGGAAGTCCAGTTCACCAAGATGAACATTCCAGAAGAGGAGATAGTCGAAATTGAAAATCCAGTAAGTTTGAGATGGAGTGCATTGAGGAAGTGGCTTATCCCTTCACTGATGGAGTTCCTTAGCTTAAACACTCATGAAGAATATCCGCAGAAAATTTTCGAAGTTGGAAAGGCTACTCTAATAGATGAAACAAAGGAAACAAAAACAGTGAGCGAGAGCAAATTAGCTGTTGCTATAGCTCATCCAAGAGTTACATTCACAGAGGTCAAAGAAATCCTTGACAGCGTCATGTACCACTTAGGCATTGAATACGAGCTTGAAGAGACAGAGCATGGCTCATTCATTCCTGGCAGAGTTGGAAAGATAATTGTTGAGGGGAAAGAAATTGGTATAATTGGCGAAATTCACCCGCAAGTTTTAGAGAACTGGGGAATTGAAATGCCTGTTGCGGCATTTGAGGTATTCTTAAAGCCTCTTTACAAGCTTTCCTCTTAACTTAATTTTTCGGTGAGTGTTATGAATTTAAGTTTGCTTTTTGCAATTGTCCTTGGTCTCTTAATTGGATTATATATGCCAAAATTGATGGAAAAGTATAAAGAATGGGGCAGGTTTTTTCTCTTGATTATAATAGTTGGGCTTGCTTTAGTGAATTGGAGAGCCGGAAAAGTCCGAGATGCTTATATTTACTTTGAAATAGTTGTATGGCTTCTATTTGGTTTGATCATTTATGTTGAGGAATTTGGTATAAAAATCATGATGACCCTTCTCCTTATAACTGTTGGAATCCTTGGATTAACTCTTTACCAGTTTGAAGCAGCTATAACAGACATTTTAGGATTAGCTATTAGCACAATAGTGGCGTTATATGGGTTTGCATATTTGGGGGATTTGGTAAACCAAAGAAGGGCTGAGAAATCCAAAAAGCCAAAAACTAAGTCTTGAACTTTTTCTTTTGTTTTATTTTCCTCTCTAGTCTTTTGATTAATTGGGTAAGCATTATCTCAAAGTTCTCGATGGCACTCAACACCTCATTATCCCTTACGCATTTGATCTCCATCCTTCTCACCTCCAATAATGATATCCATTAATGTGCATTTAAATTTTGTCTCAGTTTTATTGTCAATGTTTCGAAAAATTTGAGATATATTTGCATAGTCTTGGATATTTTTCTTTTACATTTATAAAGATTTACATAATAAAAGACATTGATGTTTGGAGAAAAAACTTAAATGTTTATTTATATACATTGATGCACAAAAATTTCGAATTAAACGAGCCAAATTAACGCTGTATTTCCAAAAATTTTTTATAACTAAAGCTTGTTATCTTATTGTAGGCGAGAAGTATGAGAATTGCCTTAAAAATAGCGTATGATGGGAGTAAATTTTACGGGTTTCAGCGACAACCTGAACTGAGAACAGTAGAAGGTGAGATAATTAAAGTTCTCCAGAAACTTAATCTGATTGAATCTCCAGAAAAAGCCAATTTCAAAGGAGCTTCAAGAACAGATAGAGGAGTCAGCGCATTTGGAAATGTGGTTGCATTCGATACCGAAAATCCAAAACTGGCTCAGCCGAGAATTTTAAATCATCACTTAAGAGATGTTTGGGTTTTAGGAATTGCTCAAGTTCCAGAGGATTTTCATCCAAGGTTTTGGGCCAAAAGTAAGATTTACCGCTACTACTTAGTTAATGAAGGGTTTGATATAGATGCAATGAAAGAATGTGGTAGGCTTTTCGTTGGTACTCATGATTTTTCTGCCTTTGCCAAGCTTGAAAAGTTTAGAGACCCAATAAGAGAAGTAACAAAGCTTGAAATAATCCCAAAAGGGGACATTATTGTAATCGAAATCGAAGGAAAGAGTTTTCTCTGGGAGATGGTCAGGAGAATTGTAACTGCATTAAAGCTATGTGGTCTTGGTATTATTAAGGCTGAAGATATAAGGAGAATGCTAAACAGAAAAACTAATAAAAGGCTTCCTGCAGCACCTCCGGAGAATCTTGTTCTGTGGGAGATAAAATATGACAAAGTAAATTTTCAAATTGATGAATACTCACTCAAAAAGATTAGACAGGAATTTTTTGAAAAGTTTAGCTATGCTTTGATTAGAACTAGCATATTTAAGGATTTTTTGTCTTTTCTATGATTTTTGCTTAACTTTACTGGAAATGTTATTATCGTAGAACTTTCCATAATAATGCTTCAAGGCTTTTTCTCTTTCGATAAAGTGAGTGAATAATAGTGGATCGTCGTCCTGAACATCAACTATAACGGCCTCTTTTCCATCTTTCGGCCTTAGTGCTCTTCCAATTGTCTGGATTGTCATTATGTCACTCTTTCCGCCACCAGCTAAAATTATAGCGGAAATCTCTGGTATATCAACTCCTTCTTTAAGCAGGGTTGAAACCAAGACTCGAATTTCTCCATTCTTAAACTTTTCAAAGATTTCCCATCTGTTGGGGCTTTGGGAACTTAAAAACTCAGCGTTAATTCCTCTCTTTTTGAGCATCTTCATCAGGATTTCTCCGTGGTCAATTCTTCTAACGTCAATCAAGACTCTGTGTCCTTCTTTTGCAAGTTCGATAGCTTTTTCAACGATAGCTTTGTTTCTCTCCTCGTTTTCCATAATCATCTCTTCATAAAGCTCCTTATACCTCTCAGCTAGGGCAGGCATCTTTGATTCATATCTAATAATCTCAAACTTTGGCTTTGCCAAAAAGCCTTCCTTAATCAGCTCATCAGCCTTAACTTCGTAAATTATCGGCCCTATTGCTCCCTCAATCTTTATCTCCTCTCCTCTGATTCTTCTCCAAGGTGTAGCTGAGAGTCCAAAACGATAGACTTGAGGTAGAGACATTCCAAGCTGATAGAACTTTTCAGCAGCTGAAGTTCTGTGACACTCATCAAAAATCACTATAGCATAGGGGAGCTTGAGTTTGTCGGCTCCTCTTGATAGGAGTGTTTGAATCATGGCTACAGTTACGGGCTTTTCACTCCACTTATTATCTCCAACGATACCAGCTTCTACCCCAAGAACTTCTTCAACTTTTTCTTTCCACTGATAAAGAAGCTCTTTAGTATGAACAACTATAAGGGTTGAAAGATTAAGCTCATGAACAATTCTCAAACCTACAACTGTTTTTCCGCTTCCAACAGGCAATGCAAGAACACCCATCTTTGCCTTTATTGCTTTTCTAACGGCTTTCTGCTGATATCTTCTTAGCTTGTACTTTTCGTTCCACTCTGAGTTCAGATTGATGCCCTCAACTTCACGTTCATCTATAATCCTCACACGATACCCCTTAGAATTCAAAAGCCTCTTAACTCTCGGAATTAACCCTACAGGGAATGATTTTTCATATGGATCGTACAAGCTTTCGGGCTTCTCCCACTTGCCGAAATCTCTCTTGTAGCTTAGGGCCTCATAAATCATGAAGTAGACTTTTGGTTCTGCTTTCTCAATAATGACTTTTGCACTTTTATTTGGAATTCGTAACGTTACCATGGACATCGTCAATCAAAAGACACTTTTGGAAAAAACTCTTTATAGACTTTTTGGCTCAAATTTGTGCAGAAAGGATAAAAGTAATTTAACATAATTAGGAAGGGTGGTGTTATGTTAAGGGAAATCATTGAAGAATTTATGGATGATGTTGTTACTATTGAAAAACCAGTCAACAAGAACCTTGAAGTTACAAGGTATCTGCTCAAATACAAGACCAAGCCCGTTCTTTTCAAAGATGTTAATGGATGGGAAGTTGCCGGCAACATCTGGAGCACGAGGGAGAGAATAGCAAAATACCTAGGCATTAAAAAGGAGGAAATTCTGCACGTTATGGAGTACGCAATGGATAATCTTCATGATTACAAGTTAATTGAGAAGGCGGAGTTCATGAGAAACAGAACTAAAGATTTCTCACTTAAAGAACTCCCGATTCCAAAGTATTATCCGAAGGATGGGGGAGAATATTTCACGTCTGCTATTGTTGTTGCAAAAGATGAAAACGGCTTTGTAAACATGTCTTTCCATAGAATGATGGTGATTGATGGTAAGAGAGCAGCAATAAGAATTGTTCCCCGTCATTTGTATGCAATGTGGAAAGAGAAAGCAGAAAGAGGAGAAGAGCTTGATGTCAGAATAATTGTTGGTAATCCAATCTACGTTTTGCTTGCCGCTGCTACGAGCGTGGAATACGGCAAGAGTGAGCTTAATATTGCTTCGGCCATAAAAGAGAAAACTCTTGGTGGAAAGCTTGAAGTTGTCAACGTCAACGGTATTGAAGTTCCAGCGGAGAGTGAGTTTGTTTTTGAGGCAAAGATTCTTCCGGAGCTGACTGATGAAGGTCCTTTCGTTGACATAACTGGCACTTATGACTACGTTAGAAAGCAGCCTGTTGTGATTTTTGAGAAGATGTATCACGTTGACAATCCAATTTTCCATGCCCTTTTGCCTGGAGGTTATGAGCACTACATGCTCATGGGTCTTCCAAAAGAGCCTCAAATCTACAAGAGCGTGAAAAGGGTTGTTCCCAAAGTGCATGGGGTTAGACTAACTGAAGGTGGATGTATGTGGCTCCACGCGGTAGTTAGCATAACAAAGCAGCATGAAGGAGACGGCAAAAACGCAATCTTAGCGGCTTTCTCTGGACATCCATCATTAAAGCACGTTGTAGTTGTTGATGAGGATATAAACATCTATGATGACAGAGAAGTTGAATGGGCAATAGCGACGAGGTTTCAAGCTGATAGGGATATGGTGATAGTTCCTAACGCAAGAGGAAGTTCTCTTGACCCTTCAGCTGAAAAAAGCTTGACAGCAAAGTGGGGAATTGATGCAACGAAGCCCTTGGATAAAAAGGAGGAGTTTGAGAAGGCTAAATTATGACCTTTCCTTTTCAACCTTATTTTACCGATTAATCTCAAGCGATAGAATCTTTGACTTCTTGGCTGCAGCATCTACTGCCTTCATTATCGCCGTTCTGACTCTGCTGTCTTCAAGCTCAAAAATTCCATCTATAGTCGTTCCTCCAGGAGTTATTACCATATCCCTAATTTGAGCTGGATGCAGATTTGTCTCAAGGAGAAGCTTTGCTGTTCCTAAGAGAGTCTGTGCACTTGCTAATAGGGCAACATCCCTTGGCAGTCCAACTTTCAAGCCGCCGTATATGAGAGATTCTAGAAAGACAGAAGCATAAGCTGGCCCAGAGCCGCTCAGCCCTGTTATTGCGTCCATGTATTCTTCTTCAATTTTAATGCACTTCCCAAAAGTTTCAAAAATTTCCTCGACGAGCTTTATTTCCTCATCACTTAGATCATTTGTGGCGTAGGCTGTGAACGATTCCTTCACGAGGATTGCTATGTTTGGCATAGCTCTTACAAACTTTGCATCAGCTGAGCTTTTGAGAACCTTTAAGGGAATACCAGCGGCAAATGAAATGACAATTTTTCCTTCAACAGCTTCTCTGATTTCCTCCAGAACTTTTCTAACTTTGTTTGGTTTCACGGTTAGTATTATTATATCAGCCATTTCTGCTGCGATTTTATTGTCTCTCAGCACTTCGACACCATGTTCTTCGAGCCATTTAATCTTCTCAATCTTTCTCCTTGTGGCTATGACCCCATATTTCTCTGAGAGCGCTTTGGCAACAGCACTCCCAATCGTCCCAGCTCCAATAACCGCTATCTTCATTTTATCACCCCTAACGTATAAGCTAACTCTGCGTTTAGGATTGAACCTCCGGCAGCTCCTCTAATGAGATTGTGTCCTAAAGTGACGTATTTGAACTTTCTCTCTCCGATTTTTTCTAATCTCCCAACTGTAACGGTCATCCCATTGCCTAATTCCCTGTGCAGTTTTGGTTGGGGGATTTCCCTATAGACGATTGGCTTTGCATATGAAGGAAGCTTAAGCTCTTTCAATGGGTCAAAGAATTCAAAAGCTTTTCTAAGTTCTTCAACGCTGATGTCTTCATCAAGTTCAACAAAAACTGCCTCTGTGTGTCCATGGGACACTGGAACTCTTGTTGTAATAGCGGATATTTCGAAGTCAAAGCCAAGGATTTTCCTTGATTCGTTCTCAATTTTCCACTCCTCTTTTTCAATGTATGGAATTACGTTGTCAAAGATCTGCAGGGCTGATAAGCCTTTAAATCCGGCTCCACTTATTGCTTGCATCGTTGCAACGTTGACCTTTTTGAGCCCGAATTCTGAGAGAACTTTAAGCGAAAGCACTAGAATAGCTGTGGAACAGTTTGGGTTTGTAACTATAAATCCTTCCCACTCTCTTTGCTCTTGCTGGAATTCAATAAGCTTTAACTGGTCACTATTGACCTCCGGAACCAAGATAGGTACATCTTCTTCATATCTATGGGATGAAGCATTGCTGAATACGGGAATTTTCTCGGCGAGCCTTTCTTCCACTTTACCGGCTATTGAAGAAGGAAGAGCTGAGAAGACTAAATCCACGTCTGGGTTCTTTAAGAACTCATCTAAGTTTTCCACCTCTATATCTCCAATATCATCACTGACCCATTCTGCAATCTCTCTGTACTTCTTTCCTTTGGATCTCTCTGAGGCAACTAGTCTTTCAATTTTGAACCGGGGATGACGTGTCAAGAGCCTTACGAATGTCTGTCCAACTAAGCCTGTTGCGCCTAAAACCGCAACCTTCATCACAAAACCTCCTTAAATGCTTCTAAACTTGGTTCTATTGGAGCCGGAAGCTTAAAGTTCTCAATTATTACGTTTGGGTCTTTCAGTCCATGTCCTGTTGTAATTAAAACGTAGCTTTCATCTGGCTCAATTAGGCTAAGTTCTTTCAGCTTAATTAGACCAGCCAAGGAAGATGCCGATGCTGGTTCGACAAAAATTCCCTCCTTTGATGCGAGCAGTTTTTGAGCCCTAAGAATCTCTTCATCACTCACACTCTCAAACAATCCACCCGATTCTTTAACAGCTCTCCAAGCTTTCTTCCAGTTGGCTGGATTTCCAATCCTTATGGCTGTTGCTACGGTTTCGGGTTTCTCTTCAGGCTTGAACTCTCTCTTCTCCTTCCAGGCTTTAGCCAGTGGAGATGCTCCTTCAGCCTGAATACCAATCATCCTTGGCAGTTTCTCTATAAAGCCAGCCTCATAAAGCTCCTTAAAGCCCTTCCAGATTGCCGAAATGTTGCCAGCGTTTCCTACGGGCAGAATAACATTATCTGGAACAAAGCCAAGTTGGTCAAATATCTCAAAAGCTATTGTTTTCTGTCCCTCAAGGCGGAAGGGATTTATTGAGTTGAGCATGTAAACTCCCAATTCCCTGCTTGCCTCTACCACAACCCTCAAAGCCTCGTCAAAGTTCCCTCTAACTGGCACAACTTTTGCCCCGTATACTATAGCCTGGGCAAGCTTTCCTAATGCTATTTTTCCGCTTGGCACTAAAACATAGCTCTTTATCCCTGCTTTTGCTGAATAAGCTGCTAGAGACGCTGAGGTATTCCCCGTTGAGGCACATATAACTTTGTCCATGCCCAGCTCAATTGCCTTTGAAACACCAACTGTCATTCCTCTATCCTTGAAAGAACCTGTTGGATTTGCACCTTCATTTTTGACATAAAGCTCTTTCATCCCAAGTTCTCTCTGGAGATTTTCCAGACGATACAGAGGTGTTCCTCCTTCATTGAGAGAAACCCTCTTTTCAACGGGAATAAAGCTCTTGTACTTCCAGAGTGTTATGTTTTTTCCATCAAAAACATTTTCAACTTTATCCAAATCGATGACTACCTCTAATAAGCCGCCGCAGTCGCACCTATATCTAACTTTATCTTCCGGATATTCTCTACCACACTCTATACATCTAAGCATTTTGCTCCTCCTCCAACTTTGGTTATGAAGTATTCCGCTCTAATTCCCTCATTCCCAAATGCTTCGACCATAGCCTCTCCGATACTTCTCAAATCTTCCCCCAAAGCAAACATCGCTGGACCAGAGCCTGATAAAGAAACACCATAAGCACCACTTTCCAGTGCAGCTCTTCTAACATTATCGAACCATGATATGAGTGGTTTTCTGTATGGGATAGCTAAGTAGTCATCCAGAAGTTTCCCGACTTTTTCTATATCCCCTTCTTTCAAAGCCGAGATTAAGGCACTTGCAAGGGCTAAATTTCTGACAGCATCGCTTAGGGGAACATATTTTGGCAGGACTTCTCTTGCTCTTTTTGTGCTCACCTCGACTTCTGGAAGAACAATGACAAGCTCAAAGTTTACATCTAGCTTAAACACCTCAAGAGGTGAAAGAGATTTTAGTATCGTGAATCCACCAAAGAGGGATGGAACAATGTTGTCCCCATGAGCACTTCCAGATGCTGCCTTTTCTCCTTCAAGAGCAGCTTTTATTATGAGTTCTTTGTTTTTAACTTCAAGAAGAGTTGCCATTGCCAATGCTCCACCCAATGCTGATGCTCCAGAGCTACCGAGCCCGCTTTTGGGCCTTATTCCTTTTTTAACCTTCATTTTAAAGCCCATCTCTGCTTTAAGCATCTTCAAGAGCGCAAGAGCAGATATTGAAGCAACGTTTTTTTCTGGATCTTCTGGCACGTTAAATCCTTCAACTTTTACTTCAATTTCATTGCTTTCTCTGATTTTGATAACATCTCTAGGTTCATCAAGGCATAAACCAAACACATCAAACCCTGGCCCAAAGTTCGCTATCGTTGCTGGAGCTAAAACCTTCATTTAAAATCACCTCATGAAGTTCATTTAGGGCATCTTCTAGTTCTTCTCTTCTCACAAGAAAACAAATCCAGTTTTTGCCCTTGTCACAAACCTTGGCGTTAAATTCGATTTCGTCACTTCCGACAACTCCAATTCTTGCAAAGTTTTCGTCAATGACTTTGTAGGTTATTATTGGCATTCCTGATTTTATATCTGAAACAAGCGTCCCTAATTTCCAGTCACTTGTCTTTCCAAGGATTATCGGGATTTTATCTTTCACTGGTTCAATAGTTCGCTCATGCAAAGCTTTCATTCCGAGCCTTGAAGCTATTAGTGCTTCATCATAAGAAACGAATGGAATTAACTTTGCCTTTCTAACTATTCTTGGATCAGCTGTGTAAATTCCCTCAACATCGCTCATTATCAAAACTGTCCTTGCATTTAAAAGAGAGCCTAAAATCGATGCTGTGTAATCGCTTCCTCCTCTTCCAAGCGTGGTTCTAAAGCTTTTATAGCCTCCCAAGAATCCCGTCACAACTGGAACTTTGCCCTCTTTTAACAGAGTTTCAAGTGCCTTCACTCTGTTTGCAGTTTCTCTGAAGTTAACATTGGCGTTCCCAAAGTTGTTGTCTGTTCTAATTATATGGAAAGCATCAACTGGAACGCTTTCTATCCCCCGATTTCTCAAAGCTTCTGTAAATATTTTCACTGATAGTCTTTCTCCAAAGGACAAAACGTGGTCAATGAACGCTCCTCTATTTGGGAAACTCCTTTCACTCCTCAGAACTTGCCGAAGCTCAAGGAAGAATTTCTCAACATTCAAATCGACTCCAAGTTGTTCAATGACCTTTTCATGCTTTTCTGCAATTTCTTGAATTATTTTTTCGTCCTTATTGTTTGCTAAATGTAACAGAGAGTCTGTAACTCCCTTTAACGCTGAAAGAACAACCACAACCTCATTTCCATCATGGAGCTTCTTGACGAGCCCTAAAGCTTCACTAAAAGAGTCTCTAACTGAGCTTCCTCCAAATTTAATAACTATTCTTGGTTTGGCGGAGAGTTTGTAAATCACCGATAGTGCATCACCCTACTCGTAGAGTTTTTAATTTGCTTATAAGTTTTTTCGAAAAATTTTTGTCTTTCTGTCGAGATTTGCAAAACTAACCTGCAAGTGAATTGTCAAAACGTCACATTTTAGTGCAATAATTTTCAAAATAGTTCAATTAGATTTGTTTCGAAATGACATAATGATAATTTAGCTAGCTTTTCCTAGCCAAAAATTTAAATACTAAAAGTCAATCTTCAAAGTCGGTGATGGTGATGCCTCGCCAATATTGATAGCCCAAAACATGGAAATTAAAAGAGATGAGTTAGTTGTATTTAGAAAGCTCTTTTTAAGGGCTTTGAACGAAAACCAGCTTCTGATTCTAAGGAGTATCAATGGGAAGCACCACTCTCTAAACGCCCTTTTAGAAGAACTAAGCAGAGAAGCCAAGAAGCCTATCTCAACATTAAAACTCAATGCCAAGATTCTGAAGGAGCTTGGCTTAATTGACTACGGCGAAAAGAACAATCCAAAGCCTGTTGAATTGACAAAGCATGGAAAGCTTGTTCTAAAAATTCTTGGGGTGATAGAATGAGTGAAAGCCTAGTTCGCTCAGCCTTAAATGACAAGCTCAAAGAAATGCTCTCAGAAGTGAACAACTTCCATCTCAACTCCTCTATAACGTGTCTTGAAATTTTAAAGGCAGTGATAGCAAAGAAAAGAGAAAACGATGTAATAATCTTAAGCAAAGGACACTCAGCACCAGCATTTTATGTAATTCTTTCAGAGCTCGGACTTTTAAGTGAAGAAGATCTGAAAAGCTTTGCTAATTTAGATGGACTGCCAAGCCATGTTATCAGAGGTTTGCCCTTTATTGAGGTCTCAAGCGGTTCATTAGGGCAGGGATTGTCAGTTGCCAATGGAATAGCACTAGCCTCAAAGCTTGAAGGAGAAGAAAAGAACGTTTACGTAATTTTAGGCGATGGGGAATTGGATGAGGGCCAAATTTGGGAAGCAGCAATGACTTCTTCGCATTACAAGCTTGACAATGTCATAGCAATTGTTGATAGGAATTTCAAGCAATTAACAGGGAAAACAGAGGAGATTATGTCAAAAGAACCCTTAGGGGAGAAGTGGAAATCCTTTGGCTGGGAAGTGTTTGAGGTTGAAAACAAAGCCGAGAAAATCCTCGAGTTGCTCTTTGAGCTCGACAAAGTAAAGGGAAAGCCGAAAGTGATAATAGCAAAGTGGGAGTGAAAAGTTATGAGTAAAATCATCGAAAGCTTTAGGGAAGCCTTTGGAAGAGCTTTAGTTGAGATAGGAAAGGAGAACGAAAACGTTGTAGTCCTCGATGCGGATGTAAAGGGCTCAACAAAAACGATTTATTTTGAAAAAGCTTTTCCTGATAGATTCTTCCAAATCGGCATAAGTGAGCAGGATTTAATTTCAACGGCAGCAGGCTTCGCGATAGCCGGCAAAATTCCAATAGCTTCTGCTTTTGCAGCTTTTATGATGAGAGCCTGGGAGCAGATAAGAAATACAGTAGCTAGGGATAACTTAAACGTCAAAATTGTTACGACTCATTCAGGTTTTTCCGATTTCATGGATGGTTCATCACATCAATGTTTAGAGGACATAGCTTTAATGAGGGTTTTGCCAAATATGAAAGTCCTTGTGCCAGCAGATGCTTATGCAACCAAAGTTCTCCTTAAACGGATGGTTGAAAGTGAAGGACCCTTTTACATGCGTTTGGGAAGGGATTACACGGTAAAGGTTTACGATGGAGAAGAGCTCGAAATTGGGAAAGCAGAAATCCTAAGGGAAGGGGAGGATGTTTTTTTGATTGCTTGTGGATTCATGGTTTCAGTGGCTTTAGAAGTTGCTGAAAAGCTTAAAGACCTGAGCGTTGGAGTAGCAGATTTTCACACAATAAAGCCCCTTGATGAGAATACTCTGCTCAAAATAGCTAAAAAAGCCAACTTAATAGTCACCCTAGAAGAGCACAGCATTTTTGGAGGACTTGGAGGGGCTGTGGCAGAAGTTCTCAGTGAAAGAATGCCAAAGAGGGTCATTAGAATTGGAACAACAGAGTTTGGCAAAAGCTCGAGGGACTACTTAGCGTTATTGGATCTCTATGGCTTAAGCGCTGATAAAATTGCAAAGAGAGTAGCTGAGGCAGTTGAGGGCTTTTAAATGCCGGGAGGTGATTTGATGTTTAAATTCAGCAAAGAATACAAAGCTAAGACCGTTATCAAAGTTGATGGAGTCAAATTTGGAGAAGGATTTACTATAATCGCTGGACCGTGTTCCGTTGAAACTGAAGAGCAGATAATGAAAACTGCGGAATTTTTGAGCAAGCTTGGAGTTAAAGTCCTAAGAGGGGGGGCGTTTAAGCCCAGAACTTCCCCCTACTCCTTCCAAGGGCATGGGGAAGAAGCTTTGAAGTGGCTCAAAAAAGCTGGAGAAGAGTTCGGCTTAGTTACGGTCAGCGAAGTTATGGATACAAGGAAAGTTGAACTTGTGTCTAAATACGTTGATATTCTGCAAATCGGGACAAGGAATGCTCAAAACTTTAACCTTCTGAAAGAGGTCGGCAAAACAGATAAGCCGGTCATTTTAAAGAGAGGCTTTGCCAATACGATTCAAGAGTGGCTCTATTCGGCAGAATACATCCTAGCTGGGGGAAATGAAAATGTTATTCTCTGCGAGAGAGGCATTAGAACATTTGAAACATCAACGCGTTTCACTTTGGATATCTCAGCGGTTCCAGTCGTTAAAGAGCTCAGCCACCTGCCGATAATAATTGACCCCTCCCACGCCGCTGGAAAGAGGAGCTTGGTTAAACCCTTAGCCAAAGCAGCGTTTGCCGTCGGAGCGGATGGAATTATGGTTGAAGTTCATCCTGAACCAGAGAGAGCACTATCAGATTCAAAGCAACAACTAGATTTCAATGATTTTAAAGAACTCTTGGAGGATTTAAGAAAATGGGGATTATAATCGAGGAAGGTGGCATTAAAAAGCTAAAAAGCATTGTTGATGAGCTTTCCCCTTACAAAACCATCGTAATAACAAACACAACCCTCGAAAAGCTTTGGTTAGATAAGATTTTGGATCAAATAAGCGCTATTCCAATCATTATTCCCGACGGAGAGGAGTTCAAAAGCCTCGAAACGGCTCAGCAGATATGGAAAAAGCTAATTGAGATCGGCTTCACAAGGAAATCCTTGATAATTGGACTTGGCGGTGGGGTTATAACAGATTTAGCTGCTTTTGTTGCTTCTACTTTTATGAGGGGAACCTATTTGGGCTTACTTCCAACGACGCTTTTAGCTCAAGTTGATGCCGCTATAGGGGGGAAGACAGGGATAAATTTTGAAGGCAAAAATATTATTGGAACTTTTTACCTGCCCAACTTTGTTCTAATTGATCCAGAAACTCTGAAAACGCTCCCCAAGGTTGAAATATTGAATGGCTTTGGTGAGGTTGTTAAGTACGGAATTCTTGATTCGGGAGTTTATGAGAAGCTCAGGTCTTTCAGGGAAATCGATGAAGAGCTAATTAGAGAATGCGTAAATGTAAAGCTCAGAATCGTTGAAGAAGACTTGAGGGAAAGTGGGAAGAGGAGGATTTTGAACCTAGGTCACACCGTTGGGCATGCAATAGAGAAAGTTTCAAATTACAAGATAAAGCATGGTCTTGCCGTCGCTATCGGCTTGATGGCGAGCGCACTAATAGCGGAAAAGATAAACGGTTTCGATTCTGGAAAAGTCGAGGAGTTATTAGATAGGTTTGGCCTCCCAAAGAGGCACAACTTTGAACCAAAAGAGCTTTTGAAAGCCATGAAAATAGATAAAAAAGCTTGGTACGGGAGATTAGTTTTCATACTTCCGGAGGACATTGGGAAAGTTTTCATAGAGGAAATTGACGAGAAAGTAGTTTTAGCTGTTCTCGAGGCGATGAGGGATGATAGCAGGGACAATTAAAGCTAAAACCGTCGATGAAGTAATTAGAATCATTGAAAAGGGTACAGCTGATCTCTATGAGCTTAGAGTTGATGCCATGGAAAGCCTTGATGGAATTGAAAAGCTGAAGCCCTTTGCTGGGAAGCTGATAATCACAGTGCGTTCTAAGGAGGAGGGGGGATTTAGAGAGACTAGTGATGAAGAGAGGCTTAAACTCTTCGAAGAGTTCATGAGGATTAACCCAGCGTTCGTTGATGTTGAATTCAAATCAAAGATCGCAAAAAATGTTATTGAGCTGGCAAGGGAGAAAAAAGTTAGGGTTATCATTTCATATCACGATTTTGAGAAAACGCCGAGCTTTGAAGAACTCAAAGCACTCTTGGAGGAAATGAAAAAGCTTGAGGCTGATGTCATAAAAATAGTCACCTTCGCTAAGCACTACATCGACAACGTGAGGATTGTAAGGCTCTATGAATACGAAAAAAATCTCATTGCTTTTTGCATGGGTGAAAAAGGGAAGATTTCAAGGGCTTTTAGCTTGATTTTAAGTCCATTCACCTATGCCTCCATAAGTGAAGCAGTTGCACCTGGACAGCTGAATGTTGAAGATATGAAGCTACTCTCAGCTATAGTTGGTGGTAGAAATGATTGACGCCAAAACGAAGCTTTATGGATTAATCGGGAAGCCTGTTGAACACTCACTAAGTCCAGCTATTCACAATGCTTTATTCAAAAAATACAACATCAACGCTGTTTATTTAGCTTTTGAAGTTGATGATTTGGAATCAGCGGTTAAAGGGATTAGAGGGCTTAAGATTTCTGGATTAAACGTTACGATGCCCTACAAAGAGCAAATTTTGGAGTTTTTAGATGGGCTTTCCGAAGAAGCTAACGCAATTGGAAGCGTGAATACAGTAGTAAACAGAGAGGGGAAACTCATTGGATACAACACTGACGGCATTGGTACATTAAAAGCTCTAAAGCGCTTTACGGAAGTTGAGGGGAAAAGGGTCTTGCTTTTGGGAGCTGGAGGTGCCGGGAAGGCAATAACCTACACTCTCTCCAGGTTAGCCAAAGTTGTTGTGCTTAACAGAACTGAGAAAAAAGCGAAAGAGCTTGAAAAGTTTGGTGTCAAAGGGGAGAAGCTGAGCAAAGAGAGTTTAGAGTATTACTTAAGCTGGGCTGACATCGTGATAAATGCCACATCCCTTGGCATGAACGAAGATAAAACCCCAATTCCAAAGGAGCTTTTGAAAGAAAAGTTGGTTGTTTTTGATATCGTTTACTCCCCCTTAGAAACCAAGCTCTTAAGAGAAACTAGGAAATTTGGTTGTTTGACTATTGACGGCTTGTGGATGCTCATATATCAAGGAGCCGAGAGCTTTAGGCTGTGGACTGGAGTCAAGCCAGACGTTGAGTTCATGCGTAAAGTTGCCTTGGAGGCGCTTAAAAGTGAAAGGCGAAGCATTTAGCGCGATAACGGTAATCAATGCCTTTGCCACTGGAAAGGGAGGAGCAATTGGAATATATTTGAAGGTTAGTGTTAGGGTTAAGCTAACTGATGAAGGGGTTAGTGGTGAAATCTCTGTCAGAGGGGAGGAGTTTGAAGATCTTTCATTAGTTAAAGCAGTTGTGGAGACAATCAAAGATAAATTCGGCTTAGATTTTGGCGTTAAAGTTGAGATAGACTCAGAGATTCCAGTTGGGAAGGGATTGAAGAGCAGTTCAGCTGTAGCTAACGCTTTAACAAAGGCAATCTTAAAAGAGCTTAAAATTGAGTTGTCCGATATTGAAGTTGTTAAGCTCGGCGTTGAAGCCGCTAAGAGGGCTGGTGTAACTTTAACGGGAGCATTTGATGATGCTTGTGCCTCCTACTTTGGAGGTCTATGCTTGACGGACAACCTGAAGCTTGAGCTCTTGAAGAGAGAGGAAGTGGAAAAAATTCCAGTAGTTTTGCTAATTCCCCAAGAAACTGTCCTGACGTCAAGTCTGAGAAGAAGGAACTTTAGAGTCCTCGCTCCATATGTCGAGGAAGCCTTTAAGTTAGCATTAAGAGGAGAGTGGAAAAAAGCTTTGGTTTTGAATGGGCTGATATATGGGTCTTTCTTAAGATACAACCTCGAGCCCATTGCTAAAGCTTTAGAAGTTAAAGCGATTGCTGGACTTTCTGGAAAAGGCCCTGCAATGTTCGCTATAACTGAAGAGCCTGAAAAAATTGTAGAAATTTGGAGAGACTATGGGGAAGTTTTGACAACGAGGCTGAGGTGAGCTGATGATAGAAATCACACCGATAAAAACTTTAGATGGAAAAATTAAAGCTCCTCCCTCAAAGAGCTATACGCATAGAGCATTATTTTTGGGATTACTTTCGGAAGGGAAAACGAAAATAGAGAACCCGCTAATCTGCACTGATACACTTGCAACGCTAAACGCTGTGAGAGCATTTGGAGCCAAAGCAGATTGGAATTTTGTCGAAAGTTCTGGAGAAGTTAAGCCAGCTAAAATTAACGCTTTTGAATCAGGAACAACCGCGAGGTTAGCCATAGGAATTAGTGCCTTAGCAGATGGAGAAAGCGTGATAGACGGAAAAGAATCTTTAAGGAAACGCCCCATGGAACCTCTACTTAAAGCTTTAAGTGATTTAGGGGTAAAAACTAAATCGAATGGATTTTTGCCAGTGCGAGTTTTTGGTGGGAAGATAAGAGAGGATTACGTGAGAGTTGATGGGAGTATTTCGTCACAGTTCATCACTGCCCTGCTTTTCTTGGGAGCTAAAGTTGGATTAAGCGTGGAAGTGCTGAACCCAGTTTCAAAGCCCTACCTTGAGATAACGCTTAGAACACTAAAGTGGGCTAATGTTAAGGTTGAAAGAGATGATGGTATTTTCCACGTTTATCAGGGTATAAAAGCTGAGCATTTCTCAATCCCCGGTGATTACTCTTCAGCTTCATTCTTTTTAGTAGCTGGAGCGATATTCGGTAAAGTTAGAGTTGAAGGATTGGATAAAGATGATGTTCAGGCCGATAAAGTGATAGTTGAGCTCTTGAGGGAGTTTGGAGCTAACGTAAAAGTTGGCAAAGACTACGTTGAAGTTGAGAGGGGTGAATTAGTAGGGCAAGAAGTTGACTGCAGGGACTTTCCTGATCTCTTCCCAGTTTTAGCTGTTTTAGGAGCCTACTCAGAAGGAAGAACTGTTTTGAGGGCAAAGCATTTGCGCTACAAAGAGAGCGACAGGATAAGGGCTATGGCTTTGAACTTGGCGAAGATGGGTGCAAAAGTAAAAGAGCTCGACGACGGTTTAATAATAAGCAAGAGCGAGCTTAGAGGCACTGTATTGAATCCGCAAAATGACCACAGGATTGCAATGGCATTAACAATTGCCGCTTTAGGTGCAAGAGGGAAAAGTGTCATCTTAAACGAGAGATGCGTCGAAAAGTCCTATCCGAACTTCTTTGGAGATTTAAGGGGGTTGGTCAGCCAATGATGGGAAGAATGCTTAGATTTTCGCTCTTCGGTGAGAGCCATGGAAGAGTTGTTGGAGTTCTAATTGAGGGAGTTCCACCAGGAATTAAAGTTAATCTAGAAAAGATGAAAGCTGAGCTTGAGAGGAGAAAGGGCATTAAGAGGTTCTCAACTAAAAGAAGAGAGAGCGACAAGCCAGTAATCCTCTCAGGGGTCTTCAACGGCTTTACGACTGGTTCTCCTATAGCTGTAATCATTGAGAACAAAGATGTTGATTCATCTTATTATGAGGAAATAAAAAACACCCCAAGACCCGGACACAGTGATTACACTGCTAAAATCAAGTATTTTGGATTCAACGATTACAGGGGTGGTGGATTTTTCTCTGGCAGGTTGACGGCTGGAATAGTAATAGCCGGCTACTTTGCGAAGGAGATTTTAGCAAAAGCTGGAATAGAAGTAAAAGCTTACATAAAATCCATTGGAAAAGTAAAAGCAAGGAATTTGAGCGTTGAAGAAATCTTTAGCTCAAAAAACAGCTTTTGCCCAGATGAGGAAGTTTTTCAAAAAATGCTCGAAGAGATGGAAAGAGCAAGGAAAGATGGGGACAGTGTTGGTGGCATTGTCGAAGTTATAGCCCTAAACGTTCCTCCCGGCTTTGGCGGTCCTTACGACGAAGATTTGGAAGGGGATTTAGCTAAAGCCTTCTTTGCAATTCCAGCTGTTAAGGGGGTTGAATTTGGTTTAGGTTTTAAGATAGCTGAGCTTAGAGGAAGTGAAGCAAACGATCCATTTGTTGTCAAAGATGGGAAAATTATGACAGAGACCAACAACTGCGGCGGCATTTTGGGAGGAATAAGCAATGGAATGCCAATAGTTGCGAGAATTGCATTTAAACCAACACCTTCAATTTACAAGCCACAAAGAACGGTTGACTTGGAGAAGATAGAAGAAACTGAGATAAAGCTCAGAGGCCGCTTTGATTCCTGCATAGTACCAAAAGCTCTGCCAGTTGTTGAATCCATGATGGCCTTGGTTTTGGCAGATCATTTGCTGAGGTGGTTGAGTTGGAAAGGCTTCATGAGCTTAGGAAAAGGATAGATGAGATTGATAAACAAATAATTGAGCTCTTGGAGAAGAGAGTTAGGATTGCTAAGGAGATTGGGGAAATAAAGAGAGAGTTAAACTTGCCCATAAGGGATGAAAAAAGAGAGGAAGAAGTCCTCAGGAGAGCTGGCAAGTTTAGGGAAGTCTTTGAGAAGATAGTGGAGGTTTGTAGGGATGTTCAACGTGTATGAGTTTTTTAACAAAATTTCATCGCTCAATCCCAAAATAAGATTAGATGCTGGACAACCGGATATAAATGTGGATGAGAGGATAATAGAAGAAGCTGTGAGCTCTTTAAAGAGGGGCGAAACAGGATATACCAAAACTCCTGGCTTAGATGAGCTTAGGGAGAAGATAGCAGAAGTTGAAGGAGTTGAAAAAGAGAATGTAATAGTTGGTAACGGCTCAAAGATTTTAATTGCTTCGCAGATTTTAAGGGCTAGGCGTATTGGAGTAATTTCTCCTTACTGGCAGGCTTATGAGAGCATAGCTAAGGCATTTGGGAAAGAAGTTAAAATCTTTAAGACTTCCCTTGAAGATGGCTGGAAGCCAAAAATAGAAAGATTAAATGTTGACTTACTCATCTTAAACTATCCAAACAATCCAACGGGAAAAATTCTGCCAAGAGAAAAGCTCAAAGAAATCCTTGAGATTGCTGAGGATGGAAATGTAAAAGTTTTAGCCGATGAAATTTACTCTGACATAACTTTTAAACCCTTCACACCAGCGAGGGAGCTTTATGACAACGTTGTGACCGTTAAAGGCTTCTCAAAGCTCTTCGCCATGACGGGATTTAGGTTAGGTTATGCAATAGCGCAAAGAGAAGATATTAAAGCTATGCAGAAGTTTTTAGAGGTAACAACAACTTGTGTTCCAATCTTCATTCAAAAGGCTGGAGTTAAAGCGTTAGAAATTAGAGAAGAGGTCAAAAAGAGGGTTGTCAAAATCTACGAGGAGAGAGCAAGACTTGCTTCAAGAATACTGAAAGACTTTGAATTTTACGAGCCAGATGGAGCGTTTTATCTCTTCGTTAGAATAGGAATTGATGGACTTAGTTTTGCCGAGAAGCTTTTAGAAAAGGGTGTTTCTGTTTTTCCAGGAATAGCCTTCGGAGATTATGGAGATTTTATCAGAATCTCATTGGTAAGTTCGAGGCTTGAAGAAGGACTCAAAATAATTAAGGAGGTTAAGCTATGCGCATCGGAATAATCGGCTATGGAAAAATGGGGAAGCTGTTTGCCAGAGAGTTCAGCACAAGGCATGAAGTTGGAATTTACTCAAACCATGCAGAAAAGAGTGAGTTTAAGCTGTTTAGCTCAATAGAGGAGCTTTTTAAATGGGCAGATTTGATTGTAATTGCTAAATCTCTTGAGGAGACACCCAAAGTTTTAGAGGAGCTTGCAAAGTTGAGTGAAAAAATTGAAGGAAAGGTCATCTTTGATATCTCGACATTCAAGAGAGATGTGATAGAGATTTACAAAAGATTTCCGGAGAGTGTTAAGGTTTGCAGTGTTCACCCGATGTTTGGTGCTGGAGCTAAGAGCTTCGAAGGAAGAAGATTCATAGTAATTCCAGTTGAGGGGAGAGAGGAAGATATAAATCCAGTGATAAATCTTTTCAAGGAATTTAAAGCTGAAGTTTTCGTTGCAGACGCAAAAACTCACGATGAAATGATGAAGATTGTCATTGGACTCCCATACTTCATTGGCATCTCATTCCTAAGCTTCCTCTCGGAATTTGAAGGAGTTGAAAACTTTGGAGGTACATCATTTGAGTATTTGACCACTTACGCAAAAGCTGTACTGAATGACTCACCAGAATTCATTGACGAGGTTTTGGAATTCTCAAAGGACAAAATCAAGGAATTCCTTAGATTCGTTGAAAA
The DNA here is from genome assembly GCF_000517445.1 of Thermococcus paralvinellae. Classification (NCBI taxonomy): domain Archaea; kingdom Methanobacteriati; phylum Methanobacteriota; class Thermococci; order Thermococcales; family Thermococcaceae; genus Thermococcus; species Thermococcus paralvinellae. Next base: position 456,480 of record NZ_CP006965.1, read on the forward strand.
AGGAGAATTTAACGTTCAGGAGCTTAGAGAGAAGTTTGAACATGAAATTGAGGAGAGCTACAAAAGATTTTACATAGTGTTAAACAAAGAATGATTGGAATTGACAAATTTCGTCTAAATGACATTTTCTCTTTGAAAAACTTTTTATCGCCAAAGGATTTCAAAAAAGGGAGTGTCAAAAATGGAAAGGATAGCATTCATAGACATTGAAGGAACATTAACAGAATATGAATTCTGGAACGAAATAGCGAATTACGTTGAGAAAGGAAATGAAATACGTGAGTTACTTTATAATGGGCTTAGAGGAGAAATTGACTGGTTTGAAGGATTTATGAAGAGAATAGAGCTCATAAAGGGAGTTGACAAAAAGTTAATTTTAAAAGCATCTCAAAAGCTTGAGCTCCAACCCCAAGCGAGAGAATTAGTCGAGCTCTTGAAGAGTGAAGGCTTTTACGTAGTTTTGGTGAGTGGAGGTTTTAAGGAAGTTGTAAAAAAAGCCCTAACGTATACCAATGCAAACATGCTCATTGCGAATAAGTTGCTTTTCAAAGATGGAAAAGTCTGTGGAGTTTACCTATCTTTCAGGAGCAAGGATGAAATACTGGACAGATTTTCAGCAGAAAGAAGTTTTGTTTTAGCTATTGGGGATGGGAGTAACGACATTCCAATGTTTAAAAGGGCTAACGTAAGCATTGCAGTCGGAAACAACAAAAAGGCCATTGAACATGCTGACTTTAATGCTAATAACCTTGACGAGCTCATAAAACTCGTCAGTGAAGTGCTTGAAAATGGTGTAGAAATCAGAAGGGGATATGCTCTTCCTCAAGAAGGAACTCTAGAGACACCTTGAGACCATAGGAAGGTTCATAATTACATTTTTCTTTTGAAAGCCTCGCCCTTTAGGGCGGGGAGGAGGTCAGAAATTCCAGCGCAAAACTTATTATTCAAGCCTTAGATGTAGTTCTGGTGGGATTATGCAAAAAGATAAGCCGAGTATCACAAAAGTTGTTAAAGACCTTATCATGTCAAAACCAGCGATTAGGGAATGTATGATTCTGGATATTGTAAACTACAGTGCTCTGGCAAGACTCTTGTTGGAAGAATTAGAGAGTAGGGACATCAAAACCTCAGTTGGAGCTGTAAAGATGGCTTTGATAAGGCTTGGAGGCGAGCTTAAGAAAGAGAGGGAATCCCTTGAGAGACAAATTAAGAATGTTATCGCTGGAACAGTTATTGAACTCCAATCCGATTTAGTAGTTGTAACAGTCGAAAAAAGAATCCTTTTAAATAAAATTGAAAGGCTTTCGAAGGTCATGGAAAAAGCTCGTTTCTTCCAACTTACACAAGGTGTTGAGACATTTACAATTGTTGTCTCGAGTGAGGAGAAAGAAGAGATAATCAAGATTTTGGAAGAAAGCGTAGTCGATATTATCGAAGAACAAACGGCTATAATCCTCATAAGTCCCGAGGAAATAATTGAGACTCCGGGAATAGTGGCTTTCGTGACATCGGCACTCTCCTCAAATGGAGTAAACATAACCCAAGTAATCTCGTGTCATAAAGATACAATATTCGTTCTCGACAGAAGGGATGCTCCAAAAGCTTACCAAATCCTTGAAGAGTTGATTTTAAAGATGAGGAAGGCTTAAGTTTGTCAAAAATACAAAACACAAGGGGAAAAATTTATATCCATTAATGAACATAAGTGTGGGCCTAGGTGATAAAATGTTCTCTCAGAGAATACTTGACATCGATATGAGTGAAGTCAAACGAGTGGTCTCTTTAATAAAAGGTGGGAACGTAATTTCATTCGCCGGTGGAGTGCCAAGTAAGGAGCTTTTTCCTCTTAAAGAGCTGAGAGAAGCATTTCTAGAAGTTGGGGAAATTGCTGATGTGTTTCAATATGGTTCAACTTTGGGATTTGAAGGCCTCAGAGAGGAACTATTAAAGCACTTAAAGGAAAGTCAGGAAATTCATGCAAAACTCGAAGAGATAATGATAACTCACGGTTCTCAGCAGGGAATTGATATCATTGGAAGGGTTCTTGTTGATCCAGGAGATATAATTGTAGTCGAAGCACCAACGTACTTTGTCGCTCTAAACACCTTCCAAGTTTATGAAGCGAGATTTCTTCAAGTTGGGCTTGATGAAGAGGGTCTGAAGACTGAAGAACTTGAAAGCCTATTAAGAAAGGGTGAAAAGATAAAACTCGTCTATACAATTCCAACGTTCCAAAATCCTTCTGGAGTTACTATGGGCGAAGAGAGAAGGAAACACTTAGTGGAGCTTGCAGAGGATTTTGACTTCATAATAGTTGAGGACAATCCATATGGAGAGCTTCGCTATTCAGGAAGCCCTGTAAAAGCAATAAAGCACTTTGATAAGAGTGGAAGGGTAATAAACTTGGGAACGTTCTCAAAGATTTTCGTTCCGGGCTTTAGGTTGGCATGGCTTATAGCGAGTGAAGAACTCATGGAAAAGCTTGAAGTTGGAAAATTAACCACCGATGTTTGTTCAAACACAGTTGGACAGTACGTTACTTGGGCATTTATGAGGAAAGGGTTATTAAAGAAGCACATCCAAAGACTTATAGAGTTCTATAGGCCAAAACGGGATGCAATGCTTGAGGCCTTAGATGAGTTCATGCCTGAAAACGTCAGCTGGACAAAGCCGGATGGGGGAATGTTTATCTGGTTAACTATTGATGATAATGTTGATACCAAAGAAATGCTTGAGGATGCTGTTAAGAGAGGAGTTGCTTATGTTCCCGGAAAAGTGTTTTATACCTTAAGGGGTGGAGAAAACCAGATGAGGCTGAACTTCACATTTGAAAGTGTTGAACGGATAAGGGAAGGGGTAAAGATTCTAGCAAAACTTATTTCTATCTCTTAGGATTTTCGTTTTTTATTTCAAAAAGAATAAAGCTAGAAAGAGCTAAAGGGCATTTGTTCCCTTCTCTTCAGTCCTGATCCTTATAGCCTCTTCGATGGGTATTATGAATATCTTTCCGTCTCCAACTTCACCAGTCTTTGCAGCACTTATTATTGCCTTGACAACTCTGTCCACATCTTTGTCGTCAACGACTACCTCAATTTTTACTTTTGTTAGGAGCTCGACTTTCATCAGTCTTCCTCTAAATTGTATTGTCATTCCTCCTTCTTTTCCTCTTCCCATCACCGCAGTCACTGTCATTCCGAAGAATCCCTCATCTTCTAACGCTTTTATGACGTCCTTAAGCTTTTCCTCCCTGATTATTGCCTCAACCTTCTTCATTCTTTCTCACCTCCGTTCTTAACTGTTGGAAGTAATACTGCCTCAGTTGATACGAAGTTTGGATATGCTATTGTTGCATGCTCCACTATGTCCAGTCCAAGCATTTCTTTCTCTGGGCTTACCCTTATTCCGACTGTCTTCTTGAGGATGTAGAACAATATATAACCTGTTCCAAAGGCCCAGAGGAAGTTAACCACCGCTGAAATTAGTTGAGCAACGAAAAATCCAGCGTTTCCGTAAAGTAAACCTGTTACATAGGGTGGTTCAGTTGTGTAAACACCATAAGTTCCATCAGCGAACAGACCTAAGGCTATTAATCCCCAAGTTCCGTTGAACCCGTGGACAGGAACAGCACCAACGACGTCATCGATTCCTCTCTTCTCAAGGAACCAGTAGCCATAAACTGCTATGAATCCAGCGACTATCCCAATGATTATTGCAGCCCAAGGAGTAACCCACGCACATGGGGCTGTTATGGCAACTAATCCTCCAATGGCACCGTTACAGATCATTCCAACATCTGGCTTCCCAAGCTTTTTCCATGTTATTAGCATCGCTGTTATGGCACCTGCAGCTGCGGCTAAGTTAGTGTTAGCAGCGATGATTGAAATCCTAAGCTCGTGAGCTGAAAGCGTTGAACCTGGATTAAAGCCAAACCAGCCAAACCATAGGATGAGGGTTCCAATTACTGCATAAGCCATGTTATGACCAGGAATTGGTCTTGGGTTTCCATGTCTATCATATTTCCCAATCCTTGGCCCTAAGAGCATAGCGGCTGCTAAGGCTACATAACCACCTAAAGCGTGAACAACTCCACTTCCAGCGAAATCTAAAGCTCCATAACCCCCACCAAGCTTCGTCATAAATTCACTTGAGCTCAACCAACCACCGCCCCAGAGCCAATGGCCATAGATTGGATAAATTATTGCACTCACAACTGCACTGTAGATAAGATATGTTGAGAACTTTGGTCTCTCTGCTATTGCTCCACTGACTATTGTCGCTGCAGTAGCACAGAATACAAGCATGAAGAACCAAATCTCTATTGTTGAGACATCGTAGGCATCTCCAAGTAAAAACCATCCGCTCTTTCCTACTAAATCGTGCCAATCGTTGCCCATCATTAGAGCAAAGCCGACTGCAAAGAAGGCTAAGCTTCCAACTGCAAAATCCATCAAGTTTTTCATCATGACGTTTGCAACGTTTTTAGCCCTTGTAAAACCCGCTTCCAGCAGTGCAAATCCTGCCTGCATGAACATAACTAAGAATCCACATATTAAGACCCAAACGAAGTCCACTGGTGCTTCTGGAGTCTCCTTTAGGGTCTCTGCTCCCGTTGGGTCTCCTGCTAATACAAAGCTTCCACTAATTAATATTGCCACAAATATGGTAAACAAAATATTTGCTCCCCTCACTTTTTAGCACCCCCTTGAATTAACGTTCCCATCCTTGCAGCACTTCAAGTATAAGACATTTTTGCAAAAATTATTGAGATTTTGTCAAATTTGTTCAGATGGTCCCATATTTATTTGGATAATTATTCAAAAAAGTTGAGAAATTTTTGAAAACTATATCTCTATTGTTAGTTTTCACTAATTGTTATATTTGTAACAGAATTTTTCAATTTTGACACATTAGTTACAAAAAATATAAAAAGTGTTCCTTTTATTTTGGCCTAGGTGGTTTAGGTGAAGGTAGTTTTAGCATATTCAGGCGGTTTGGATACATCGGTTATCCTTAAACTAATGCAAGAGAAGCTGAACGCTGAAGTGATAACCGTCACAGTGGATGTTGGCCAGAAAGATGACTTCAAGAAAATTGAAGAGAAGGCTTTGAAGTTTGGAGCAGTAAAGCACTATACGATTGACGCAAAGGAGGAGTTTGCGAAGGAATATCTAGCTAAAGCCATTAAAGCCAATGCCCTTTATGAAGGGGCCTACCCTTTAGCCACTGCCTTGGCAAGGCCTTTGATAGCAAAGAAAATAGTGGAAATTGCTAAAAAAGAAAACGCCGATGCAATAGCTCATGGCTGTACCGGAAAAGGGAATGACCAAGTGAGGTTCGATTTGGCAGTTAAAGCACTCTATCCAGAAATTAAGATAATCGCTCCAGTAAGGGAGTGGGGTCTAACAAGGGATTGGGAGATGGAATACGCAAAGAAAAACGGCATTCCCGTTAAGGAAAAAATCTACAGCATTGACGAAAACCTTTGGGGGAGGAGCATAGAAGGGGGAATTTTAGAAGACCCCTCTGAAGAACCACCACAGGAAGTTTTTGAGTGGACGCTTTCACCAGAGAAAACTCCTGAAAAGCCTGAGTACGTAACAATAGAATTTGAGGAAGGAGTTCCAGTTGCCTTGAATGGGAAGGAAATGAACTTAGTTGAGCTTATAGAGACGCTGAACTTTATAGCTGGGAAGCACGGAGTTGGAAGGATAGACCACATTGAAGATAGGACCGTTGGAATAAAGAGCAGAGAAGTCTATGAAGCGCCAGCAGCAATAACTCTAATCAAAGCCCACAAAGACCTTGAAAAGTTTGTTCTCACAAAATGGGCTCTTGAGTTTAAGGAAATAGTTGATTCTAAGTGGTCATGGCTCGTTTATAATGGCCTCTGGTTCGAGCCACTCAGGGAAGCATTAGATGCGTTCATTAATACCGTTGAAGAAAAAGTCAGTGGGACTGTCAAAGTAAAGCTCTACAAAGGAAATGCCATTGTTGTTGGAAGGAAATCGCAGAATGCGCTCTATGACATAAATCTCGCAACATTCGAAAAGTCTGACTATGACCAAAAACTTGCCATAGGCTTCATCGAGCTCTTTGGAATGCAGAGCGTTTTGGCCTATAGCATGGCTAATAAGTCCAAACCGATGGAAGCCTTTGGAAGTAAAAAGTTGGAGGCTGAAAAGGTTATCAGTTAGGTGGTGTTATGTACAGGAAGAATCTGCTTGGTGATATAAACTCTGAAATTCTCTCCTATATTTCTTCAATGGAAGAAGATAAAGAGCTTGTTGAAGAGGTTATCGAGAGCTTAATATCTCATGTAAAAGTCCTAACATCCCAAAATCTTATCCCTAAAGAGAAGGGAGAGAAAATACTAGGGGAGTTAAAAAACCTCCTCAAAGACCCTTCTCCGCTATTTAAAATTGAGGCTGAAGATGTTCACGAGGCGATTGAGATTTACCTAAAAGACAAGCTTGGCGAAGATGAAGGATACTTGGCTTTAGGAAAAAGTAGAAACGAACACGTTGCCTCTGCTTTAAGGTTAAAAGCAAAGAAACTTTTAATCGAGCAGATAAAGGAAATGTTGGCTTTTAGGAGAATTCTCCTGGAGAAGGCTAAAAATTACCTCAATACAATAATGCCAGCATTTACTCATTTACAGCCGGCACAACCTTCAACCTTCGCTCACTATTTATGCTACATAGAGGAAACCTTAGCTACATACACGAAGGCTCTACTCTTTGCTCTTGAGATAGTTAATAACTCCCCTTTAGGCGCTGGAGCTGTAGGAGGAACAAGTGTGTCATTAGACAGGAAAAAGCTCGCTGGAGAGCTCTTCGATGGAATAATCTTTAACTCTATAAATGCAACGAGCAATAGGGACTTCTTAGGGATAGCCTGTTCAATCGATGTAAACCTATCCATCTTCCTCTCAAGGATAGCTGAAGATATAGTGGTTTTTTCGACACCACAGTTCAACTACCTTAAGCTTCCAAATGAGCATTTAGCAACGAGTAGTATGATGCCCCAAAAGAGAAATCCAGCAACAATGGAAATAGCAAGAGCTTGGGGTGCTGAGAGCATAGGGCATCTCGTTGCATTGCTGACAATTTTGAAGGGTCTTCCAACGGGTTACAATTTAGATATGCAGGAAGCCAACAAGCACGCTTTCAAAGTATTAAAAAGGACACTTGAAACGCTTAGGATTTTCACTGACCTCTTTGCCAAAATTGAGGTCAATGAAGAGAACCTGCTGAGAGATGCAAAAATTTTCCCCATTTTAGCAACGGACATTGCTGAGAAAGTCGCTTTGATGAGTGAAAGACCTTATAGGGAAGTTTACAGCGAGATAGCCAAACTCGTAAAAGAATCTGAAAGCGTTGAAGAATTTTACGCTAAGGCTCGGGAGAAGTACAACGTTAAGATCAGCTTAGATGATGGGATTAAAAAGCCCGTTATAGGCTCCCCAAATCCAGAAAAAGTCAGAGGATACATTGAAACGGCAGAAAAAGCTCTTGAAGAAGATTTCAACAAGCTCAAGCTTTTTGACATTAAATTGTTAATTTAAATATTACAAAAATGATTAATTGGACGGATTTATGTCTATAAAATATGAGGGCAAAATTAGTAGGTGGTTTAAGTGAAAGCTTATCTCTTATTGGCGGATGGAACAATTGTAGAAGGAAAGGGCTTTGGAGCCGAGGGAGTCAAGTTCGGAGAGGTGGTCTTTACAACAGCAATGGTGGGTTATCCAGAGTCACTAACAGATCCATCATACAAGGGGCAAATTCTAGTCATGACCTATCCACTAATTGGAAACTATGGCGTGCCAAGTAAAGAAATTAGGGAAAATGGCATTCCCATTCACTATGAGTCAGATAAAATTCAAGTTGAGGGTTACGTGATTTCAAAACTCATGCGACCAAGCCACTGGGCAAGCGAAATGAGCCTAGACGAATGGCTCAAGAAAGAAGGAATTCCAGGAATAGAGGGTGTTGATACAAGGGCGTTAGTTAAGAAGATAAGGGAAAAAGGAGTTATGATGGGAGCTTTGGCTGTAGGTGATTATGATAAGGAAGAGCTTGAAAAGATAATGGAAAATGTTAGAAAGCTAAGCTATGATGAAGCAAATTTTGTCGATAAGGTAACTCCAAAGGGGATAATTGTCCATTCTCCAAAGAAAGCAGATAAGACCGTTGTTGTGGTTGATTGCGGGGTTAAGTATGGCATTCTGCGAGAATTCTTAAAGAGAGGGTTTAAGGTCATAAGGATACCCTACACCTACGACCCAACAAATGCCTTCGAGGAATTTAACGCCGATGGGATATTCCTAAGCAACGGTCCAGGGAACCCTGCTTTGCTGAAAACACTGATAGAGAATGCCAAAGCCATAATTGAGTATAACGTCCCGACAATGGGGATATGCTTAGGCAGTCAAATACTAGCTTTAGCTGACGGTGCAGAGATTTACAAGCTTAAATACGGCCACAGAGGAATTAACAAGCCAGTCAAAGACCTAAAGACAGGAAAGGCCTTTGTAACGACGCAAAACCATGGCTACGCGGTAAAGCCCGAAAGCTTGAACGAATTTAAAGTCTGGATGATTAATCTCGACGATAAAAGCGTTGAGGGGATTTATCATCCAAACAAACCGATTATAGCGACCCAATTCCATCCTGAGGCTTCTCCCGGACCTTTAGATTCAACTTGGGTCTTTGATCTTTTTGCAAAACTAATCAAAGGTGATGCTCATGGTTTCTAAAGTCTTAATTTTGGGTTCTGGTGCAATAAAGATTGGTGAAGCTGCTGAATTCGACTACAGCGGAAGTCAGGCGTTAAAAGCCTTAAAAGAAGAAGGCATTGAAACTATCTTAGTAAACCCAAACGTTGCTACAATCCAGACTAGCCATGAGATGGCTGACAAAGTTTACCTCCTTCCTCTGGATGTCAAATTTGTTGAGGAAGTTATAAAGAAAGAGAGGCCAGATGGAATTTTATTAGGCTTTGGTGGGCAGAGTGCATTATCTTTGGGTGTGGCACTCTATGAAAGTGGGATTTTGGATAAATACGGTGTTAAAGTCCTTGGCACACCCATAGAAGGCATAAAGAAAGCCTTGGATAGAGAAAGGTTTAGGGAGACAATGATAAAAGCGGGACTCCCAATACCACCAAGCGGAGCAGCTAAAAGTGTTGAAGAAGCCATTGAAATAGCGGAGAAGATTGGCTTCCCTGTCATCGTTAGGGTGAGCTTCAACCTCGGCGGTAGAGGTTCTTTCGTTGCTTGGAACAGGGAGGAGTTTGAAAACTATATAATTAGGGCTTTCGCTCAGAGTGAGATTGGTGAGGTTTTGGTCGAGAAATACCTCTATCATTGGAAGGAAATAGAGTTTGAAGTTGTGAGGGATAAAAACGGAAATGCTGTTGCCGTTGCATGCTTAGAGAACTTTGACCCGATGGGAGTTCATACTGGAGATTCCATAGTTGTCGCTCCCTCTCAAACTCTCACCAATAGAGAGTATCAAATCCTAAGGAGCGCGGCAATAAAGGTTGCTGAAGCAATAGGTTTAGTTGGCGAGTGTAATGTTCAGCTAGCCTTAAATCCAAAATCAGAGGAATTCTATGTTATTGAAACAAATCCAAGGATGAGCCGCTCATCTGCGTTAGCGAGCAAGGTAACTGGTTATCCTTTAGCATATATAGCGGCAAAGCTTGCTTTGGGCTATACCTTAGATGAGCTATTAAACGGTGTGACTGGAGTTACCACAGCGGCTTTTGAGCCAAGCTTAGATTATGTTGTCGTTAAAGTTCCGAGATGGGACTTAGAGAAGTTTGAAAATGCAAACAAGAGGATAAATTCAGAGATGAAGAGTATTGGAGAAGTCATGGCAATAGGACGAAACTTGCATGAGGCATTCCAAAAGGCAATTAGAATGGTTGATATAGGAGATGAACTGATTGGTGAATATTATGAAAAGGAAGAACCCTTGGAAGAGGTCATGAAGAGGATAAGGAACTATGAACCCTACATGCCAATGCATATAGCTAAAGCATTAAAGCTTGGGGCAAGCATTGATGAGATTTATGAAATCACTGGGATAGACCGCTTTTATCTCTACATAATCGAAGACCTTGTTAGGGTGGCGGAAGAGCTAAAGAGGAACCCAACTGAGGAGCTTATTAGTGAAGCAAAGAAGCTCGGCTTCAGCGATAAGCAAATAGAGAGGTTAGTGGGTAAGAAGTTAAAGGAATTCAAGAAGCCAAAAATCTTCGTGAAGCAGATTGACACTCTGGCTGGGGAATTCCCTGCAAAGACAAATTATCTGTACATGACCTATGATGCCCAAGAAAACGCCATCCCTCACACGGAAAATCCGAAAGTTTTGGTTTTGGGTGCTGGAGTCTTTAGGATAGGTGTCAGCGTTGAGTTTGATTGGGCAGTTGTGAATTTCACAAATTCAGCAAAGAAGAGGGGCTATGAGGTTATCGTGCTTAATTATAACCCTGAAACAGTTTCAACAGACTGGGACATTAATGATAAGCTCTATTTCGAAGAGATAACCCTTGAGAGAGTTTTGGAAATCTACAAGTTTGAGAAACCTGAAGGTGTCGTTGCCTTTGCTGGCGGACAGTTAGCTAATTCCTTGGCTAAAAAGCTTGAGCAGAATGGAGTTAGGCTTTTGGGAACGAGAGGAACGAGTGTTGATGTAGCTGAAAACAGGGCGAAGTTCTCCAAACTCCTTGAAGATTTGGGAATAAAGCAGCCTCCCTGGACAGTTGCGAAAAGCCTTAGAGAGGTTTTAAAGTTCGCTGAGGAAGTTGGGTATCCGGTTATGATAAGGCCAAGCTACGTTTTGAGCGGAACTGCAATGAAAGTCGCCTACAATGAGAAAGAGCTGAGAGAATACCTCTCCTTAGCGGCAAAGGTATCTCCAGAACATCCTGTGGTGGTTTCAAAATTCTTAGATGCTATGGAAGCTGAGATTGATGCTGTGTCAGATGGAAGGAGGGTTGTTGGTGTTACTTTGGAGCACGTAGAAAAAGCTGGTGTTCACAGTGGAGACGCTACGATGGTGACACCTTACCGCTATCTAAAACCCAAGCAAGTTAAAAAGATGCAGGAAATCGCTTTAGAGCTTGCTTTGGCTTTAGGAATTAGGGGGCCGTTCAACATACAGTTCTTGGTAAACGATGACGTCTATGTCCTTGAACTAAACTTAAGAACGAGCAGATCAATGCCATTCTCAAGCAAAGCAAGAGGCGTAAATTTAATGGAGCTAGCGGCTCAGGCGGTATTTGATGGAAAGCTCTCAATTGGTGAGAAGTACAAATACTATGAGATACCTCCAAAGGCTTTCGCTGTGAAAAGTCCACAGTTCTCGTGGTCTCAGCTCCAAAACGCTTATCCCTTCTTAGGCCCGGAAATGCGTTCCACGGGAGAGGTAGCAGCTCTCGGTAGCGAATTCGAGGATTCACTGCTTAAGAGCTGGCTCTCAGTGAAACCGAACAAAATGCCCGAAAAGAGTATATTAGTCTACGGCTATGGAAGAGAAAAAGAGAAGCTAAGCGAAACAGCTAAGATTCTTGAATCTCTCGGCTACGAAGTATTTACGCTTGAAGATGCTTTAAGCATCGGAAACCCCATAAGCAAAGAGAAGGCAGTAGCGTTAATGAAAAGCAGTAAGATCGACTTGGTGATGACCTCTGGCTATGCAAAAGACAGGGATTACAAGGTAAGGAGAACTGCGGTAGACCTAAACGTCCCAATTGTTTTAGATGCAAACTTGGCTTATGAGCTTTCAAAAGCTCTCGCTTGGGCCAAGGAGAACGAGTTTGAAATTAAAGAGCTAAGCGAGTATTATGGAAAAATAAAGCTAAGAAATGTGCCCACACCTATAGAGGTGCTTATTCAAAGTCTCTGAAGCATTGACTTTTCTCACTTTATATCTTAGTTTTCTATAGCACTTCTTTTCTGAAAATTCTATGAAATATACTTTATATTTACCAAGCTTTTTCTTTTCATTTCTCAATTTCTTTCTCCAATGCTCAAAAATTTCTTCGGTAATTTTGAAGAAAAGTCGAAAAATTTTAATAAAAATCCGAATAGTCTAAAAATCTCTTCGAGAATTATCAAAGTTTTCCGAAATATTTATATACCCATTTATGAATGTTGGGAATGTTAAATCAGATGGGGGTGGTACTATTAAGAGCCATACAACTGCTGGACTCAACATTGAGGGAAGGAGAACAATCACCAGGGGTTAATTTTACCCCTGAGCAGAGATTGAGGATAGCAATAGAGCTAGATGAATTTGGAGTTGAGTTTATAGAAGTAGGGCACCCAGCAGTGAGCCAAGACGTAATGGAAGGTATAAAACTAATAACTAGCCAAGGATTGAAAGCAAACCTCCTAGCACACTCAAGAGCTTTGAGAAGGGACATAGATTTAGTTTTGAACACAAATGTAAACTGGATAGGAGTATTCTTCTGCCTCTCAAATGCCTGCCTTCAAAAGCGCTTCAACATAACCCTTGAGCAAGCTTTAGACAGGATTGAAAATGCTATCCTTTATGCCAAAGATCATGGCTTAAAAGTGCGCTTTACACCAGAAGACGCAACAAGAACGGAGTGGGAAAATCTCGAGAGGGCGTTAAGCTTAGCAAAGGAACTTAAAGTCGACAGAGTAAGCATAGCAGATACAACAGGAAGTGCTCACCCGCTCTACTTCTACGAGCTCGTTAGAAGAGTAGTTAGCTTCGGCATTCCAACTAACGTTCACTGCCACAACGATTTGGGCTTAGCCTTGGCAAATGCAATAATGGGCATTGAAGCTGGAGCAACGTTAGTGGATGCAACGATAAATGGCATAGGAGAAAGAGTGGGAATAGTGGATTTGGCTCAAATTTCAACGATTCTCTACTACCACTATGGAATCAAGCACTACAAACTTGAAAAGCTCTACGAGTTGAGCCAAATAATCCAAGAAATAACTGGAAGTAGAGTGCAGAGGAATTATCCAATAGTTGGGGAAAACGCCTTTATACACAAAGCTGGCTTGCATGTTTCCGCCGTGATAAAAGACCCCAGGTTTTACGAGTTCTTACCAGCAGAGATCTTTGGAAGAGAGAGGGTGATTTATTTGGACAAATATGCAGGAAGGGACTCGATAAGATTCTACTTGGAAAAAATGGGAATTAGAGATGAAGGAATTGCCGAAAAACTGCTCAGCATTGTGAAGAACTCTCAGGAAGTCTTCACTCCAGAAAGGCTTCTTGAAGAGGCAAGAAAAATGGGGGGAGTAGAATGACAATTGTTGAAGAGCTGTTGAATGCAAAAGCTGGAGAGGCCGTGATAAGGGAAGTTGATTTAATCTACGCTCATGACGGAACGGTGCCTCTAATCATTGAATCTTTTAGAAAGACATTCACAAGAGTAAGAAAACCAGATAAAGCTTTCATTTTCTTTGACCATGTTTATCCAGCACCAACTGTGAAAATAGCAAATTTGCAAAGAGAAATCAGGGAATTCGCAAGGGAACAGGGAATTAGAATATTCGAAGGCTACGGCATCTCCCATCAGGTTGTTCCAGAGGAAGGTCTCTTAGAGGGCGCAAAAATAATCATTGGAGCGGATTCACACACGCCAACTTTAGGTGCCTTTGGAGTGTTTGCCGTTGGGATGGGGGCAACAGACACTGCCATAGCTTTAGGGTTGGGCAAAACTTGGTTCAAAGTTCCGGAAAGCGTTAGAGTAAACCTCGAAGGAAGATTAGGCAAAAATGTTATGGCAATGGATTTAATGCTTCACTTGATTGGATTACTGAAAGATTTTGATATGAACTACAAGGCCCTAGAGTTCTTTGGAGGCCTTGACCTTTCAATTGACGAAAAAATGACAATAGCAAACTTCAGCGTTGAGACAAATGCAAAGACAGCTGTTTTAGACAACGGAACCTTCAGCGGAGACGGGGATTACTTGAGGGAAGTTACAATAGAGCTCGGCCAAATTGAGCCTCTAGTAGCTCTACCACATCACCCAAGCAACGTCGAGAGAGTTGAGAAGGTTAAAAGAAAGATTGATCAAGTTTTCATAGGCTCATGTACCAACGGAAGGCTTGAGCAACTTAGAAGAGTGGCAGAAATCCTTGAAGGCGAAGAGGTTAGTGTGAGAACCTTTGTAGGGCCGGCATCAAGAAGGATTTACCTTCAAATGATAAAAGAAGGGATTATGCAAAGGTTAATTGACGCAGGAGTTACTGTTCTTCCTCCCGGATGTGGGCCTTGCTTAGGAAGGCACATGGGAGTAGCTGGAGATGGGGAGATAATCTTGAGCACAACCAACAGGAACTTTAAAGGAAGGATGGGCTCTCCAAACGCTGAAATCTATCTTGCCAGCCCTGTTACTGCAGCGGTGAGTGCAATTTATGGAGAGATAACGAATCCGGAGGATGTCCTATGAGGGTGTGGAAATTTTGGGATAATGTTTCAACTGATGAAATAACTCCTGGAAGATACAACTTAACGAAAGATCCACAAGAATTAGCCAAAATAGCGTTCATAGAAGTTAGACCAGAGTTCTCTCAAAATGTAAAACCAGGAGATGTGATAGTTGGCGGAAGAAACTTTGGAATTGGTTCATCGAGAGAGTCAGCCGCTTTGGCATTGAAAGCATCTGGAATAAGTGGAATTATTGCAAAGTCCTTTGGAAGAATATTCTACAGGAATTGCATTAACTTGGGCATTCCTCTCTTAATTGGTGACACAGATTGGCTGAACGATGGGGATGAGATTGAGGTCGATTGGAAACGGGGAATTGTGAGAAAAGGTGATGAAGTAAGGAAGTTTAAGCCATTGGATGGATTCCTCTTTGAGATAGTTGAGAGCGGTGGAATAATTGAATACGTGAGACGGAGGGGAGACCTGTGTATAGAGTAGCGGTCATTAAGGGAGACGGCATTGGCATTGAAGTTACAGAAGCTGCAATTGAAGTTATAAACGCGGTAACTGATAGAATAGAGTTTATTGAGTTTGAAGGTGGCTTCGAGGTATTCAAAAGATATGGGGCCCCAATAAGAGAGGAGGACTTGGAAGAGATAAAGAAAATGGATGCAGTTTTATTTGGGGCAACATCAACACCTTTCGACGTTCCAAATTACAAAAGCTTAATCATAACGCTTAGAAAGGAACTTAACCTTTATGCTAACCTAAGAATAATCCCCGATTTGTGGAATGAGAGAGAAATCTATATTGTTAGGGAAAACAGCGAAGGCCTTTATTCTGGGCTTTACGATGTTGAAAAAGAGAAAGTTGTTGATTACAGGATAATAACAAGAAAAGGAGCTGAAAGAATAGCAAGATTCGCCATAAATTTGGCAAAAGAAAAAAGGGAAAAGGTTACTTTCGTCCATAAAGCAAATGTCCTAATGGGTGACAAGTTCTTTAGGAAAGTCGTCTTGAGTTTAGCCGAAAGGGAAGGAGTCGAGGTTAGAGAAAAAATTGTAGATTCCTTCACAATAGAACTCGTCAGGAATCCATGGAATCAGGAGATTATTTTAACGGAAAACCTCTTTGGTGACATTCTTTCGGACTTAGCAGCTATTCACGCAAGGAGTATTGGGATTGTTCCCTCTGGAAACTATGGTGATGATATAGCCCTATTTGAACCTATTCACGGAACTGCACCTGATATAGCTGGAAAGGGGATAGCCAATCCAATTGGGTCTATTTTGAGCGGTGCCATGCTTTTGGATTATCTCAACTTAAACGGTCAAATCATCTGGGAAGCTGTCAAATCCTACGTGAGGAAAGGCAACCTAACGCCCGATTTGGGGGGAACTGCAATGACGAAGGATGTTGTTGAAGGAATTATCGAGGAGATAGAATATCGAATTGACCCCTTGGAGTGGGACGAAGTTTGGGTTGATGAAATTAGGATCAACTTCATCCCAACACTTTTCATAAAGTAATGTTTCATTTGTAACAAAAGCCAAAAAACTTAGAAATAAATGCTACAAAAAAGATTTAAAGATTTCCAAATGTTGGAAAGAAGGAGGTGAATGAAATGGTGGAGTGTCCAGTCTGCGGAGCGGAGATTGAAGTCGGAGAGTTAGAATTACACCAAATAATTGAGTGCCCAGTCTGTGGAGCTGAGCTTGAGGTAGTTGACTTAGATCCAATAGTCTTGGAAGAAGTCCCAGAGGTAGAGGAGGACTGGGGAGAGTAACTCCCTAATTTTCTTTTTTTGGAGGCCAAACAATGAAAATCGGCATAACCTACACAATAATGCGTAAGGAGGAAATGATGCTCAAAGAGAGAGCAAAGGATTACGGAGAAGTAATTATGCTCCACGATAGCGACGTTGTTTTCCCCCAAAGCTACGACGTAGATGTTGTAATAATAAGGAATGTCAGTCACTTTAAGGCTCTATATTTAGCAAAGCTCTTCGAGAGTGAAGGCATTCCAACTGTGAACCCCTTCCATATAATACTTGAAGCAGGAGATAAACTCCTAGCAACCTTAAAGCTTAGTAAAAAGGTCAAGATTCCGAGATGGAGTGTTGCCTTTGATGAGAAAAGCGTCAAAAAAGTCGCTGAAACTCTTGGCTATCCTATAGTTTCAAAACCAGTCTTTGGAAGTTGGGGAAGGCTGATAACGAAAATAAACGATGATGATGCATTGGAAGGAATAATAGAGCACAAAAAGTGGCTGAGCAATCCACTTTACAAAATCTACTACTTCCAAGAATTTGTCAAAAAGCCAGGAAGGGACATTAGGAGCTACGTTATTGGAGGAGAATTTGTTACTGCTATTTACAGATATTCTGAGCATTGGATAACAAATACAGCTAGGGGCGGAAAGGCTGTCCCTTGTACTGACGAAGAAGTGAGGGAGATTTCCATTAAGGCTTGGGAAGCATTTGGGGAAGGTGCTTTGGCTATAGATATCTTCGAGAGTGAGGAAGGACTGCTGGTTAATGAGGTTAACCCAACTATGGAGTTCAAAAACACAGCTAAAGCTACTGGAGTTGATATAGCTAGGAAAATCGTTGAGTATGCAGTTGAGGTGGCTAAAAGATGATTAAAGCAGCTGTTGTTGGTGCAAGCGGTTATATTGGGGGAGAGTTGGTTAGGCTCTTAGCGATGCATCCTGAGGTTGAGATAACGGCAATAACATCAAGAAGATACGCTGGAAAAAAAGTTCACAAGGTTCATCCAAACTTGAGAGGGCTAAATTTGCGCTTTACAAATGATTATAACTTTGACGCTGATGTTATATTTTTAGCAGTCCCTCATGGAGAGTCAATGAAAATTATCGACGAATTCCTTGGCAGTGCAAAAATAATCGACCTCAGTGCTGATTTCAGGGTAAGCTTGGACCTCTACAAGAGATATTATGGAGAGCACGTAAAGCCAGAGCTCATTGATGAGTTCGTCTATGGATTGCCAGAAATTCACAGAGAGGAGATCAAAAAAGCCGAGCTAATAGCGAATCCTGGTTGTAATGCCACAGCAGTCATTTTAGCTCTGTATCCCTTCAAAGGAGATGTTAGCGAAGCAATAGTGGATTTAAAGGTTAGCTCAAGTGCTGGTGGAAGAAGAGAAAACGTGGCAAGTATTCATCCCGAGAGGTCCCATGTAGTTAGGGTCTATAAAGCATTCCACCACAGGCACGAAGCTGAGGTAATTCAAGAGACCAATGTAAAGGCTCAGTTCACAGTTCATTCTGTTGACTTGGTGAGAGGGTTACTGGCTACAATTTACTTCAAGATGGAAACGAGTGAGAAAGATCTCTATAAGATGTTTTTCCGCTACCTAAAAGAGCCATTCATAAGAATCGTCAAAGAGAAAGGTGGAATCCAGAGGCTCCCTGATCCAAAGTACGTAATAGGAAGCAACTTCGTTGATATAGGCTTTGCCTACGATGAGGAGAATCAGAGGGTTATACTCTTTTCCGCATTGGACAATCTAATTAAAGGTGGCGCTGGACAAGCGGTGCAAAACATGAACATAGCTTTTGGGTTAGATGAGACTCTAGGACTGAGCTACTTGCCAGTGTATCCAATTTGAAGGTGAGGAAGATGAGGGTCGTTAAAATTGGGGGGGCAGTTTTAGATAGGCTGGAAGAGTTTGATGGAATTTTAGAGGGGGATATAATAACTCACGGTGGCTCAGATTACGTTGATGAGCTTTCCAAAAGGTTAGGAATGGAGGTTAAAAGACTTAAAAGCCCCTCCGGTGTGGAGTTTAGGTACACCCCAAAAGAAGTGCTTGAGATTTACTTAATGGGTATAATGAAAGCCAACAAGAGGATAGTTTCTCTTCTCCAGAGCAGAGGGATTAATGCCATAGGATTGAGTGGGCTTGATTTAGGTCTCATAAAAGCCGAAAGGAAAAAGCTCATCAAAGCCGTAATCAATGGAAAAAAAGTTGCAATAAGAGATGACTACTCTGGTATTATAAGGGAAATCAACGTTAAAGCCTTAAAGGAACTCAGCAAGGTAGGAGTTCCTGTTATAGCGCCAATAGCAATGAGTGAAGCCTATGAGCCTTTGAACATTGATGGGGATAAGTTGGCTCATGCAATAGCTCTAAGCTTGAAAGCAGACGAGCTTGTCTTTTTAACGGACACTGCTTTTTTAGCTGATGGAGAAATAGTTGAAAAAATTAAGGTTAATCAAATGGAAAAGTTCTTGCCCTTCGCAAGAGGAGGAATGAAGAGAAAGCTGCTTATGGCTAAAAAATCCGTTGAAAGCGGTGTCAAAAAGGTGATTATCCAAGGACTCAACGGCAGGACGGTGATTGAATGAGGGAGGTAAGCGTTTACAAAAAGAGGCTCAAGCTCATCAAAGGAAAGGGCGTTTACGTCTGGGATGATAAAGGGAACAAATACCTTGATGCAATAGCTGGGATAGGCGTTGCAATCTTGGGACATGCAAACGAAGAGCTTGAGGAGACAATAAATGAACAGATGAGAAAGCTGGTAGTTGCTGGACCAATGTTCGAGCATGAGGAAAAGGAAGAATTTTTCGAGGAGCTATCTCACTTTGTCAATTTTGAATACGCCTTCATGGGGAACTCTGGGACTGAAGCTGTTGAAGCTGCTTTAAAGTTTGCCCGCCTTTATACTGGAAGGAAAGAGATAATAGCTATGACAAATGCTTTCCACGGAAGAACATTTGGCTCTCTAAGTGCAACTTGGAAGCCAAAGTACAGGCAGGGGTTTGAGCCTTTAGTTCCTGGGTTTAAGCATATTCCATTCAACAACGTCGAAGCGGCAAAAGATGCTATAACAAAAGAGACTGCTGCTGTAATACTTGAGCCAATTCAGGGAGAAGGTGGCATTGTTCCAGCTAAAGAAGAGTTTGTGAAAACATTGAGGGATTTAACTGAGGATGTTGGGGCTTTGCTCATAGTGGATGAGGTCCAAAGTGCCTTTAGAACTGGAAAGTTCTTAGCTATAGAGCACTATGGTGTTGAGCCGGATATAGTTACGATGGGAAAAGGGTTAGCTAATGGAGTGCCAATCGGATTAACATTAACGAACTTTGACGTCCCAAGGGGCAAGCACGGCTCAACCTTTGGAGGAAATCCTCTCGCTTGTAAAGCTGCATCTACAACGCTTAGAATTTTGAGAAGGGAAAGGCTAATAGGAAAAGCTAAGGAGAAGAGCATAACTGTCGAGGGAGAAAAGGTCGTGATGACAAGGGGCAAGGGATTGATGATTGGAATCGTCTTGAAAGAAAGCGCTGGAAAGTACGTTCAAGCACTGCAGGATAGAGGACTTTTAGTTGGAACTGCTGGAAATAGAGTGATTAGACTCCTACCGCCACTCATAATAACAAAGGAACAAATGCTTTGGGTCAAAGAGACCATTGAGGGTGTCCTAAATGAAAATCAGTGAAGAGGAGAAAATCGAATTTCTGAAGGAACTTGTGAGCATTTACAGCCCAAGCGGAGAAGAAGAAAAGGTTGCAAAATTTTTGGTCGAGAGCTTTGAGAGCTTTGGTGTTGAGGCATACATTGATGGAGTAGGAAATGTGATAGCTGGGAAAAGAGGAGATGGGAAGAGAATCCTCTTAGCTGGGCATATAGATACCGTTAAAGGCTACATCCCAGTTAGAATCGAAGACAATTACTTATGGGGAAGGGGGAGCGTTGATGCCAAAGGGCCTTTGGCAACTTTCTTTTTCGCTTTCCTTGAAAGCAGAGCAAATTTAATTTTCGCTGGCTTAGTTGACGAAGAAAGGTATTCCCTCGGAGCTAAAAATCTAAATGTTCCAAGACCAGACTTTATAATCATTGGGGAGCCAAGCGGCTTTGATAGCGTTACAATTGGCTATAAGGGAAGCTTAACGATGAAGTTTGTTGAAAAAGTTGAAAAGTTCCATGGAAGTTTAAGCTCAAAAGGTGCCGCAGAGCTTTTAATTGAAAAATGGCTCGAATTAAGCAGAGATTTTGGTGAAGGCTTTAATAAGCCAAGCGGAAGGATTTTGAGACTTGAAGCCTATGAGAGGGAATTCGATTTTTATGGGGAGATGATTGTAAACATTAGAACACCTCTCAATTATGAACCAGCAATTAAAGGAGAAATTTTGGATTTTGTTCCCGCTTACGAAGTTTCGCCAAGGAGTCCGTTGGTTAGGGCTTTTGTTAGGGCTATAAGAAAGAATGGAATAAAGCCAAGGTTGAAGAAAAAATCGGGCACAGCAGATATGAACATTCTGGCTCCTAAGTTTGGAGTTGATGCTGTTGCTTATGGCCCCGGTGATTCAAGACTTGACCATACTCCTTACGAGCGCTTAAACTTAGAGGAATATTTGAAAGCGATAGAAGTACTAAAAAAAGCTTTAGAGGAGTTAAAAAGTATCTAGAAGCTTTTCTATGGCTTCATTCACATCTTTGACATCTCTTCCCACCATGAGGAAACCAAAGTTCCTTCCATAATCCTTTTTATAGTTCTCTACTAAGAGTTCATCATTTACTGTATCACCGATGTATACTCCGTACTCTCCTTTCGTTAGATACCAAAGGGCTTTTGGATCAGGTTTTACATAGAGCTCTCTTGTTACAGCGTTTTCGAAATGAAAACCGAGTATTTTCCCCGCTAATTCAAGCTCTAAGGCACTTCTTCCTGTTATAACTCCAAGCTTGAACCTATCTTTAGTCTTTTCTAAAAGCTCTCTTCTTACTATTGGCTTTTCCTTCTTCCAGAGTCCATCAAAGTCGAAAGCCCTGTCTTCATAGTACTCACCAAGATAAAATGTGTTGAAAATCCTTTCAATACTCCTAGGCTCTATTGCCATTCCAAACTTTGCCCTCACCCATTCTATTCCTTCACCACTTGGGAAGTTCTCCACAAACTGCTGCACATCTCCGGCCATTGCAAAGAGTATCAATGCTTCGCTAACCTTAAAATCATCTCCAAAAGCTCCTTTCTGCCTCAGTTTTCTGATTAAATCTAGGCTAATTTCATCATCTTTGCCAAACTTTTTGAGGAAATGCTCTACAGTCATCTTTGTTGCTAAGTCGTAGCTCTCCCTCACGTCAATTAAAACGCCGTCAACATCAAATATCAGCCACATTTTCGACAAACTCCTTTAATACTTTAATAAGCTCATCATTTTCCTCCTTTTTGCCTATAGTAACTCTTATGTGTCCCTGCAATCTTCCGTCAAGTTTCCTCACCACAATCCCCCTTTCAAGCAAGAATTCGTAGGCATCAAGCTTCATTAGCAAGAAGTTAGCTTCACTGGGATATGCGTACTCCTTGAATTCTTGGTAAATCCTTTCGCGCTCTTTAATTATGTAATTAACTCTTTCCATAACTAAATCATAGTGGTTTAGCATCACCTTAGCAGTTATCATTGTAAGCACATTCAGACTAAAGGGGGATTTTATGCGATATAGTGCATCAACAATTTCCTCGCTTGCCAAAAGATATCCTGCTCTTACTCCAGCCAAGCTGAAAGCCTTTGAGAAAGTCCTCAAAATGATTAGATTCTCGTATTCATCAAGCAAATCAATGTAGCTTTTTTCTGAAAATTCAGCATAGGCTTCATCTATAACAACAGGAGCTCCAGTGTCGAGAACTTTGAGTATCTCTTCTCTTGGCTGAGTATTTCCAGTTGGGTTGTTTGGGGAAGTTATGAACACGATGCTTGCTTTTTGAGATTTTTCAGCAATTTCATCGCCGTTCATAATGAATCTTTCATTAAGGGGAACTTCTACAACAGGAATTCCATTTAGCTTTGCATAGAAATAGTACATGGCAAACGTTGGAGGCGTTGTAACTATGTAATCTCCATCAAAAAGCTTGATCAAATAGCTTAAAAGCTCATCTCCACCGTTGCCAACAGCAACGTTCTTTGGACTAACTCCATAGAACTCTGCAATTGCTTCTCTAAGAGGCATTGAAGTTATGTGAGGATAGCGGTTGAAGGGAGTTTTCCTAAGCTCTTCGAAGATTTCTTCCTTTATCTCTGGCGGCAGATCAAAGGGATTTTCGTTTTTATCGAGCCATATCTTGTAATCTCCCTCCAAAACTTTATAAGGCTGAAACGTTTTTATTAACTCCCTAATTTTCATCTCCTACGCCTCCTCAACTCGTTCATAACTTCACCGAGGCTTATGTCATTATAAGCCAGCAAAACTAACAAATGATAGAGTAAATCCGCAGTTTCGTAAATTATCCTCTCCCTGCCTTCTGCAACGAGAACTTCAACTGCCTCTTCCCCAAACTTCTTGTAAATCTTTTCTTTCCCTTCAGCGAAGAGCTTTGATGTGTATGAACCCTCAACAGGCTTTTCTTTTCTTTGTTTTATCAGCTCCTCTAGCTCTCTCAAAATTGTTAGTGAATAGTCTATTCCCCCTTCAACTTTCTCAGGTTCTCCAAGCTTACGATAGAAACATGAGTAATTTCCTGTATGGCAAGCTGGACCCTTAGGCTCAACAATTAAAAGCAAAGCGTCGCTGTCGCAGTCTATCTTTATCTCTTTGACTTTTTGAACGTTCCCGCTGACCTCACCTTTCATCCTAATTCTCTTTTGACTCCTTGAGTAGTAGTGAGCATATCCTGTCTCAAGTGTCTTTTTCAAAGCTTCTTTGTTCATGTAGGCTAATGTTAGGACTTCTCCTTTCGTGTCTTGAACAATTACTGGAACAATCCCATTATTCTTCTCCCAGTTGACTTTTTCAATAAGCTCTTCCATTTTCATCACTCCAATCTTATAGGAACGCCTTTCTTAGCGAGGTATTCTTTCAGCTCTCTAACCGTGTATTTTCCATAGTGGAAAATTGACGCCGCTAAAGCTGCTTCAGCTCCTATCTTGAAAGCTTCATAAAAGTGCTCTGGACTCCCTGCACCGCCTGAGGCAATAACTGGAATATCAACGGCTTCAACGATAGCCTTTGTCAGTGGAATATCAAAGCCTTGCTGTGTTCCATCAGTGTCCATGCTCGTGAGTAGAATCTCACCAGCTCCAAGTTTTTCAACTTCCTTTGCCCACTCTATAGCATCAATTCCTCTAGCTTTCCTTCCTCCGTGAGTATAAACCTCCCAATATTTTCCGTTCCACTTTGCATCAATTGCTATCACCAGATTTGCAGAGCCAACAACTTTTGCTGCTTCTCTCACAAGCTCAGGATTATCAACGGCCGCCGTATTGAGAAAAACTTTATCTGCTCCGCTCTTGATTATCTCCCTAATTTCCTCGACGCTCTTTATACCTCCACCGACTGTAAATGGGACATAAATTTCTTCAGCTATTCTCTTAACCAAATCGAAGAGAATTCTCCTCTTTTCAAACGATGCTGTGATGTCAAGAAAGACTATCTCGTCTATCCCTTCTTCCTCATACCTCTTAGCGAGCTCTATTGGATCTCCCGCATCTCTAATGTTCTTAAATTTTATTCCCTTAACAACTCTGCCTTCTTTTATATCCAAAGCCGCGATAATCCTCTTAGCTAACATTTTAAAGCCTCCAGAAGTTCTTCCAATCTAACTTTACCCTCATAGAGAGCTTTTCCAACGATTGCACCAGAAAATCCAATCTCTTTGAGCTTCAGCACATCACTTACGCTTGAAACTCCACCTGCATATATAAACTCCTCTTTATCCCAAAATCTCTCTATGCTTTCTATCCCAGTTAAAGTGCCGTCTTTTTCGATTGCCGTATAGATAAATCTGCTAACGTATTTTCTGAGCATTTCATAGGCTTCTTCAACTTTCAGCGAGCTTTCCTCAAGCCATCCCTTTACTGCTATTCTTCCACCTCTTGCATCCAAGCTGACAGTTATGCCATCAAAATCTTCTGTTATCTTTTCTAAAAACTCTAAATCAAAGGCTTTCGTACCAATTATGACATTTTCGACACCAATTTTATAGGCTTTTTCTACGCTCCCATAGTCTCTGAAGCCACCCCCAATCTGTACTTTAAGCTCTGTTTCTTCTATTATGCGCTGGGCAACATCGAGATTTTGTGGCTTTCCTGTGAAAGCTCCATCTAAGTCAACAATGTGGATTTTATCAACGTATTCGGCGAAACCCTTGGCTATCTCCACTGGGTCACCATAAACTTTCACTTTATCCTTTCTTCCTTTGTAGAGGCGAACTGCTTTGCCGCCCATTAAGTCAATAGCAGGATAAATCCTCATATTACAGCCTCCTGAAATTCGCTAAAAGCTTTAATCCAACTTTACTTGACTTCTCTGGGTGAAATTGAACGCCAAAGATGTTGTCCCTACAGACTGCCGATGCAAAGATCACTTCGTTTCCCTTCGATTGATAATCCGTAACTCCTGCAATTATGCTCTCATCCCTAGGATTCGCATAGTAGGAGTGGACAAAGTAGAAGTAAGCCCCGTCCCTTATTCCCTCAAACAGTGGACAGTCTTTTTTCTGCCATACTTGGTTCCAGCCAATGTGCGGCGTTCTAACTCCTCTAAATCTCACGACGTTGCCCTTGAATATCCCCAACCCTTTTCCTTCGCTCTCCTCGCTCCACTCAAAGAGTAGCTGAAGCCCAAGACATATCCCGAGAAATGGCTTCCCATCGTTTATGGCATCCAAGATAACTCCCCTCAAAGGCTCAAGCTTCTCCATCACAGCTCCAAAGTTTCCAACTCCTGGCAAGACTATTTTCTCAGCTTTTTCTATTTCATAGGGGTCGCTCGTAATGACTCCCCCTAAGGCTTTTTTCACGTTGGCTAAGTTACCAATTCCCAAATCAACTATCGCAATCACTACAACACCCCCTTGGTGCTCTCCAACCGCTTGCTTTCTCTCAAAGCCTGTCTCAAAGCAACACCGAGTCCCTTAAACGCAGCCTCAATTATGTGATGCGCATTCATTCCAGCTAATTGTTTCACGTGAATTGTAGCATTTAATGTCCTTGCTAAAGCCCAGAGAAATTCCCTAACTAACGTAACCTCAAATCCCTCTTCGCTCTCCTTCACATCAAGCTCAAGGTTCAGGTAAGGCCTTGAGATATCGACAGCTACCAGAACCAGTGCATCGTCCATCGGCATTATTGCACTTCCAAAGCGGGCTATCTTTCTGCCTTTAATTTTCTCTCTAAGCTCTTCACCCAGGACTATACCCAAGTCCTCCCACAGGTGGTGCCTTAAATCATAGCTCGCCTTGATGCTGACATTTTGTTGCATGTAAAAGAATAGAGCAGTAAGGAGGTGATCGAACACTCTATCTCCCGTTTCTATGCCTCCCTCAACGCCAATCTCTACAATAATATCAGTCTCTTTCGTTTTGCGCCTCATCTTCTAACCTCCATCGATTTCTTGTGCATCTCAAGTCCTTCAATTTCAGCCAAGCGAATCCCTAAATATCTCTCCGCCAAAAACTCCTCTCTGCTGACGTAGGCTAAGCTTATTCTCTTCATGAAGTCCATAACTGTTAAAACCCCGCTGAACTTCGCTGCTCCCCCCGTAGGCAAGACGTGGTTAACTCCAAGGAAATAGTCAGCAGCTGGCACTGGTGTGTATTCTCCCAAGTAGATAGCTCCAGCGTTTTCAATTAAATCCACAAGCTTCAGCGGTTCCTTCGTGATTATTTCCAAGTGTTCTGGAGCTATCTCGTTAGCCTTTTCGGCGCATTCCTCAAGGCTCTTACAGAGAACGACCTCGATCCCGTCCCTGCTGCAGTACTCTGCCAGCTCTCTTGAAGTCGTCAGGAGCCAGGCCTTGCTGTCCTTTCCGTGCTCAAGCTGGGAAAGTAAGTCGTAGAGGACGTATTCTTTGTTCGCGCTCTCATCTGCTATAACAGCTATCTCTGATGGCCCAGCTAAGCTGTCAATTCCCACAACACCGAAAACCTGCCTCTTTGCTTCATTCACGAACTTATTGCCTGGACCAAAGATTTTGTCCACTTTTTTCATACCTATACCATAAGCCATTGCTCCAATCGCTTGAATTCCTCCGAGCTTGTAGACCTCTTTAATGCCGAGGAGCTTTGCCACATAGAGGACGTAGGGGTTAACTTTGCCGTTTTTGGGCGGTGTTGTAACCGCTATCTCCTTAACGCCAGCTATCTTCGCTGGAACTCCAACCATCATGAGCGTCGAAGGCAGAGGCTTCCCTCCAGGGACATAGATACCGATCCTCCTTACCGGCTTGTATATTATGCCGTAAAGTGAAGCGTTCTTTATGTAGAGCTTATCGTTCTCAAGCTGTTTCTCGTGATACTCCCAGATTCTTTCTATTGTGCGCTTGATGATTTTCTTATCCTTCTCTGGAATCTGCCTCTCTGCTTCTTCAAACTCCTCTTCGCTGACAAGGAATTCCCCATCATAGCCGTCAAACTTCCTTGAGTATTCCTTCACAGCTTCAATGCCTTTTTCCCTTATGTCTTTCAAAATTTGAGCCACATAGCTTTCTAACTCAAAATTCATCTTTGACAACCTCCTTAATTTTTAAAACAAGCTCGTTAATCTCCTTAAACTTGGTCTTTTGGGAAATTCTATTCACCAAAAGCAGAGCGGAAACATCCATAATCTTCTCTACCTCAACTAAGCCGTTAGCCCTCAACGTGTTTCCAGTCTCGACTATATCAACGATGGCATCTGCAATCCCAATTTTTGGAGCAAGTTCGATGCTTCCGTGAAGCTTTATCACTTCAACCTCTACTCCTCTCCTTTCAAAGAACTTCCTTGCAAGGTTTGGGTATTTAGTAGCAATCCTAAACCCGTCCATCTCTTCAACGCTAACTACATTTTCTTTGGGCATCGCTAAGCTTAAGCGGCACTTTCCAAAAGGCAACTCAAGAGGAACAAGGACGTCACTTTCCCTTTCCTCAACGACATCACTTCCAGCTATGCCAACGTCAACGCCATACTCAACGTAAACCGGGACATCAAATGCTCTGGCAAGAAGAAGCTCATATTTACCATTTTGTACCATCAATTCCCTATTCTCTGGAGGTTTAAGCTCGATTCCAGCTTTTCTTAGAATTTCAAGTGAACCCTTGAATAATCGCCCTTTTGGGAGAACAAATCTCATTCTTCCACCTCCACCGGAATGCCAAGCTTTACGAGCTCTTTCGCAAGCTTGTATACTTCTTTTATCTCCCCTCTGATTCTCTTTCTGCTCTTCTCTATTTTGCCGTCGAAGAGCTTTGAGAGTGCATTTAAGTCAAAGGCGAATCCAAAAGCGCTGACCCCTTTAAATGTATACTCTCCACCGCCTCCGAGTGGCTTTCCAATCTTTGGAGAATAGACCTCAAAGATTACGTCACTGTAGTAAGGGAGAGGTCTTATTGTGCCGAAGTCTATGAAGACTCTCTCATCGTCAACTGCCTCGATAATCTTGTTGAGCTTCTCGTATCCACAGCTCTTTCCCCTGAAATTAAAGAGCTGCCAGAGCTCTTCTTTCTTCTCCTCGTTTATAGGCAGTCTCTCGATGATTTCAAAGTTTCTTCTCGTCAAGGCTCTGAAAATTTCTGCCTTGAATTCTTCGATCCCCTTAATAGCATTTTCCCAGACTTTTAAGCTGCCAACGTCAATGTAAAAGTCCTCAATGCCAAGTGCTTCGAGGGAAGTTATAACAGTTAAAAGAACCTCAACTTGCATTTTGATATCTTCTCCGCCAATAAACTCAACTCCAGCCTGCCATTTTCCTTTAATCCCTCCGTTCAGCACTTCGCTGATGTAGTAGAGCTTAAGTCTCCTAGGCTCCTTGAGGTTTGCAAGTATCTGAGATGTTAAGTCTGGTTTTATTACGTAAAATTCATTGTTGTAAGCAAATTTTGTTCCTTTTCTAAGCTGCTCGCTGAACTCTTCTATCGTTGGCAAAAATATCTCTCTATAACCCCAAAGCTCAAATGTTCGCCTTAAATACTTTGTAATATCTGCTAATCTCTCTGATTCGGAAAATAAATCCTTCTTCACAATAACCCCTCCAAGAACTTTTCGATAAAAATATCCCCTGCTAAATAGTGCCCAACTAAGCTAAGTACTTCAGAATAGTCAATGATGGTAGTAACTCACCAGAAAAGCGATTGAAGAGTTAATTTCTTCTCTAAAGTTTGTATTTCTTTTGTTGTCTATTCCTCCCCCTCTCATTTTTAAACACCCCAACTCCAAATGTCCTGTACTCTATATAAGTTTAACCTATTGGAAATTGTCAGTATGACAAAAGATTGCGAAAAATATTAGACCTAAAGGGAAGCCAGCTCAAAAATAAGCTCAGCTTTGGAACAGTATTTTTTCAACCTCTTCTTAACTTCTGTATGCTTCCCAAGAACGGGCCAGAGAATTGAGTCTATGTGAAGAGGAGGGATATTAACATCTTCTGCAATCCTCGACCAAAAGCTTGTGGGTAGCTCGTTTATGAATCTCTTTGTATAGGCATTTATTCTCACATCATCTGGAATTTCAATTTCCATTGGATAGGGAATGAACTCTTTAAATGCTATCCTGCCTGCATAGCCAAACATCTTCACAGCAAAGACTATTGTCTTGGCATTTCTTTTGGAATTTAGCACTTCTGCAAGGTCGTTTCTTAGGGACGTCATTGAATAGTAGTAATTCTTGAGATCTTTAAGTTTAAGCTTAATTAAAAAAGGCTCGAGCTTTTCAAGCCTTTTAATTTTTGCAGCTGTTAGCCTTCTGTTAGTTTGAGAGGCGGGTAAAAACCCTGAATAAGCATCAACAATCCCTTTTTCTGGAGGATTCGAAGAGAAATACTCGGCAAATTCCCACCACCACTCCTCTCCTGTGGCAGTCAGCTGATAGCTGACTATTGCGTTGGCAATTACGAGCTTTATGAATAGTTCATCGTTTTTGAGATTTTTGTGAAGATGCTCCAGAGCAGAGAATTGCAAATCAACTTTCTCCTCGATAGTTCTGGCACATTCTATGCCCAACTCTTTAAGGATTTCCTTTAATCTCTCGATCTTAGGCTTGTTCTCCTTGTGTTTGACTGCGATAAAGCGGTCAAGGGTCATCTTTATCCCTTCGCTACGCTGTTTATCAGCCTCAGCAGATAGGCATTTTCCATCACAATTTCTGCTCCTTTGTTCCTTGGAGTTCCAAGCTCTATCTTGGCTTTGAGGCCGTAATCCTTCAGAAAGTCATGCAGCTTTGCCTTCAGCATAGAGTATTCGCTCTTCCATATCAGCCCATAAACAGTTGGACCCCATGAACTCTGCCCGTATCCATAAGTGTTCTCCCTCAAAAACTCTAGAATTAGCTTTACATCCTCCCTAAATTCACCTCTTTGATAATCCTCAAAATGCTTTCCAACTAACCTTTGAATTTCACTCAAATGCTTTCCGAAGGTCTTAATGTCCCTTTCTTTTAGAGCTGGTAGAAGTCCAAGCAGAATTCTGTGGCTTATCTCCTTTGCAATTTCGGGCTTACCTCCAATGCTCGCCATTATAGGCTTTTCCTCCTCTTCGTCAAATCCTCTCTTAACTTGAGGAATCACTAAAAGAAAAGCCCAATTCTCAGGAAACTCTTCTCTAAGAATTAAAGGTGGGATTCCTTCCTTAACTCCTCCATCAATAACAAAGCCGCCGTATTTGAAGGTATAAATCCCAGCGCCACTGTTTTTTCCTCTCCCAAAAATTTCGGCCAGCTCTTCAATTTTAGCATTTATGTTGTTTAGCTTTGCTATTCCTACACCAACAGCTAAAGAGAGCTGAGTTGTTGAGCCCAAGCCGATATGCCTTGGGATTGCTCTTCTGACTTCAACAAGATAGTTGAAACCTGTGCTGAAATGTTTGTTCATCCTTCCAACAACAAATTCAATTGTTTTTTTATCTTCCTCATCAGCCCTAATTTCGAGCTTTTCATGGGGCATGAGCTTTATCTCGTATCCATCTTCAAGAGCAACACCAAGACTTCCAAATCTTCGCCCTAAAGAACCAGAGGGATCAATTAAACCCAAGTGCAGTCTTCTTGGTGTTTTGATTATCATGATCATCACCATTTTGGATTTGAAAGTTGCCTTTTTAATTTATTTGCATTCCATGACAAAAATGATTTAACAACAAAAATCAAAATGCAGTTTGGTGAAGATTACGCTTATCGGATAACAGATTTCTTTTGTTATACAAAGACTCTGAGGTGAACGAAAATGAAATTTGCTGGTGTCAATCTTGATGAACCGAAAATTATGGGAGTCATCAATGTTTCTCCAGAAAGCTTTTACAAAGGAAGTGTCAAGCAGAGTGAGGATGAGCTGATTAGAACGGCTTTGAAAATGATTGAAGATGGGGCTTCTTTCATCGACATTGGAGCTAAGTCTACAGCTCCTTATTTAGAAACTCAAATTCCAGTTGAGGAGGAAATTAGAAGGGCAGTCTGGGCGATATCAACGCTGAGGGATTACGTAGATGTTCCAATCAGCATAGACACGACAAATGCAAAGGTTGCTGAGGAAGCGGTAAAAGCTGGAGCGGATATAATCAACGATGTTTCTGGGCTTAAAAGTGATTCAGAAATGGTTAAAGTTGCAAAAGAGTATGATGTGCCGATAATAATCTGTGCTCATGGGGAAGTTAGGGATTTCATGGAGCCTATTCACACTGTAATTAACTTCCTTCAGGAGAGCTTGCAGATCGCTTACAAAAATGGAATTGAAAAAGAAAAGATTGCAATCGATCCAGCAATTGGCTTCTTGAGACCAAATTATCCGCCTTGGTATGAGTGGGATTCAAAGGTTATAGCAAACCTGAATATGCTTAAGATGTTTGGGCTTCCAATTTTAGTTGGAATCTCTAGGAAATCCTTCATTGGTGCAATAACAGGGAGAAAAGATCCAGATGAAAGATTATCTGGTTCATTGGCAGCGACAGCACTGGCTGTTTGGAATGGAGCCAACATAATAAGGACTCATGATGTCAAGGAGACACTCGATGCAGTTAAGGTCGCTTGGTTCATTAGAAAGTTTCAGGTATGAACTTGTCTTTTTGACTATTATTGCACCCTGAAGATTGCTCCTTGAGTGGGGAAAGGGGGCGAGTAGATATTGGGTCATGCTCTGAGACTTAAGCATGATTTAGTATCCTGTACATTAAAAATCACTAAAGGTTTTTAGGTTTTTATTGTTTATTGTATAAAGATTTGGGAAGTTTCAATGAAAGATTCTAACATTAAAAAGCTTTGAACCTTTCAGAGGCTTTAAGAAAGAAAATAGAAGGAAGTAAAAGCATTGAGGTGTCACGGAATGAATAGAATAGAGAGAGCTGTACTCGATGTCCTCAAAAAAGTGAGTGAGCACAGAGGACTGTATGAGAGAAATGAAGAAGCTGTAAAACAGCATTTAATTGGAGAAATATTCCAAGCCCTTGGCTGGGAATGGGATAATCCAAAAGAAGTACGTCCTGAGGAAAGGACTGAAGAGGGAAGGGCAGATTACGCGTTAATCCTTAATGACAGAGTTGTTGCATTTGTTGAAGCTAAAAATCTAAGCGTAAATGTTCTTAAAAAGGACAAACCATTGAGACAGCTCGGGAGATACTGCTTCAATCATGGGGTTAAGTATGGGATCTTAACAAATGGGATATTATGGGTGGTCATTAAAGCTTTTGAGGAAGGTTCTCGCTTAGAGGACAGGATTATTTTAAGTGTGGATGTGGAAAATGAGCCAATTGAGAGAACAGTCCTTAAATTAAGCCTTTTGTCAAAAAGTAAAATAGAAAAACTTGAAAGGTTTACAACCCTCTTAAGAGCTTTAGAATTCAGCTTTGATGAGCTTAAAAAAGAGGGAATCAGCGAGAGAAAGCTGATAGAGTTTTTAACAGCCTCAAAGAAGAGGTTGCTTACGTTGGATAAAATAAAAGGGAACGAGTTCCCAAAGGCCCTTTATGTGTATGATGATGGCTGGAAAATGGTTCCTCTTGTAGAAAGAAGCATTAAAGGAGTCTTGCTGTCTCTTCTTCTCTACCTTAGTGAAAGAAGTGAAGGAGAAGAAAAGGCTCAAATCAAAAAGGCTTATGCATATCTCAAAGAGATCCCAATTGATACGGAAAAGATTCTAAGGCTTCTGCGTGAGATAGAGAGAGATAAAGGGATAAGAGTTGGAATCGAGATTTAATTCTTCCAAGGAACCTCAGTTTTGATCTTCCAAATGCCTAAAAGCTTTCTTGAGCCCCATGTTGCCTGGATTTCAAAGGCAACAATTATATCCTCATAGATGTCAATTAAATTGAATGAATTTCCAAAGGGATTTCTATGTAGCTCCCAGCTTATTGAACCAGCGTTAATTACTGGGGTTCTTTCAATCCTAACTCCAAATGCATTACCGCCGTGTCCTGTCATTACAAGCTCTGTTCTTTCTTCAGTGAGTATCTTCAAAACATTACCGGCATCCTCTAGAAATCCAAGTTCTCTACTTCTTGGAATCGGCACTGGGTTGTGGTGCATTACAACAGCTGTGAATTTCTCTTTGTATTCTTCAAGCATTGACCTCAGAATTTTTTGACCAATTCTACCAACAACACCTATAGGTGTCTCGTATTGAGCAGTTAGTATGGGAATAAAAACGAAGTCTCCAATTTCCTTAACCTCAGGCTCTCCAAAGTACTCCTTAAACAAATCATATCCGAGATACGTTATGTCATTATGGCCCGGAACTATGATTTTTTCTGCCTTAAGCTTTGCATAGTAATCTGCTGCCATCTCGTAGTACCTCTCAATTCCTACATCCACAATGTCGCTGCAGTGGACTACCAAATCAGGCCTATACTTCTCGTTTATTGCCTTTATTGCATTCTCAAGAACACGTTTCCTGAAGTATATTCTATCGGAAACATTGCTCTCACTCATCTGGATTATCCTCAGGAGATGCTTTCCTTTTGGAATGAAAATCTTGGGCTTCACAGATTTGTAGCTTTTTTCAACTCATCCCCAGTCACTCTTCTTATGGTTACATCAATTTGCTCATCATCATTTAGTTTGATTATGTTATAGCTGTTCACGTCGCCTTTCCTTGTCTTTCTGCATGATGTACAGCCAGCATTCACAACGACCAAATCCTCAATATTGTAAACATTTGGAACGTGTTTGTGTCCACAAAGATACAGATTAACTTCATGCCTTAACAGCAAATCTAAAACATCTCCAGCATTGAATAAGACGTTCCTCTCCCTTCCCGTGTCTGGAAGAGGGACAAGATGATGATGAGCGGCTACAATTTTGAATCTCTTATGTGAATACTCCTCTAGCTTTTCCTTCAGCCAGCGAAACTTGTAGCCGCCGATTCTTCCATCACTTAAATCTGGTATTGTGGAATCAACCCAGATTATTACAAGATCATCTCGTTCATAAACTCCGTACAAAGGACCAATGTATCTCTCAAACAGCCCATATCCAACATTTCGAGCATCATGATTCCCAGGAATGGCTATAAGGGGTTTCTCTATCTTCCCAATCAGATAGCTGGCATGTTCGTATTCTTCTTTGAGCCCTTGATCTGTCACATCGCCAGTATGAACTACCAAGTCGAAATTGCTCTGATTTATCTCATTTACTATTAAGTCATAGGCGTAGGATTTGAATGCTGATTCTTGGGTTATGTGCGTATCACTTATGTGGGCTATTTTAATCATTAAACCTCACTCCGTTGATATCGACGTTTCAAGTTTTCTTCTTGTAGCTTCAAGTAAATCACTTAATGTGAAAATCCCAACTATTTTTCCGTTCCTCCATGAAGCTATGTTCTCATTTTTAAATAAAATTCTATAACTTGAAGCTCAAACTCACCGATTGTGAACCCACTTCCCTCTCTTCTTTCCATGTATACACATTCCCCCTTAAATAAAAGGAATCCTCCTAGTTCTAAGAGTGATAAAACCCAATTTTTGTCCTCTTCTTTTGCTTTTCTCACACTTTTTCCAATATCCATAGCAAGGCTGATTGCATTTCTTATTATGGTCCTTTTGAATATTTTTCCTCTAATTGGGTGTGAGGTTACGCCGACATTTGCTCCTGTAACTTTAACTATGCTCCTTACAAGTTTTTCGGCATGCAAATCATCTCTAGTTCTTGAAAATATTATTTTGTCCTCATATGCTGTAACAACAGAGAAGGGGCACATATTATAGCCACGTATGTAATAAACTGAGTGATGTAGCTCTGGAACCGCTCTCCCTGCCATGTCAGCATCTATAAGTGGCAATCCAAGTTCTGCTGCTGTTGTCAGTGCAGCTGCAGTGTTATGACCACCCATTTCTGTTGAAACAACTCCAAAAAATTTCTCTCCAATAAACTCTTCTAACAATATAAATGATTTAACTGCTAAGTTGTCTTTGGAATTTCCACCAAGAGAGCCAACGTAATAGGGACTTGCAACTATTTTATCATTAGGAACGTCATCAACATCAACGAGTCTAAATTTTCTACCTTTCTTCAATTCTCTTTTTATTAACTTCCAGCCCTCTTCTAAGCTACCCCCACCCCCACAGCCAAGAATCGTCGCCCCAACAAGAATATCCATGAGGTCTTCTTCTCTGAGCTTCATTTTTCTCCCTCAAAGTAAAAATTAATCAAAGGATAACCTTCTTTGTATGTTTGTCGAAAAAGTGTGCCTGCTTTAAGTCAAAACCTACTTCTATCTCTTCTCCTTCCTTAACTTTCGAATCTTTATGGAACTTTGCAACAAATTTAATGTTGCCCACGTTTAAATGGACGATTAGTTCACTTCCTAATGGTTCAACAACATCAACCTTTGCTTTGACTCCTGGATAATCTCCTTTTGTAAGTGAGATATCATAAATATCTTCGGGCCTTATTCCGAAAATAACTTCTTTTCCTGCATATCCAAGCTCTCTTAGAGCTTCGCTAATGTCGGCTGGAAGTGTTATTCTGAGGTCTCCTGCATCTAGCCATAAGTTGCCCTCAGCGTCTTCCAAGAGTGAAGCCTCGATGAAGTTCATTGGAGGGGAGCCTATAAATCCAGCCACGAACATGTTTGCTGGCTCACGGTAAACTTCTTCGGGAGTACCAACTTGTTGTAAGACTCCGTTCCTTAGAACAGCTATTCTATCACCCATTGTCATTGCTTCAACCTGATCGTGAGTTACATAAACAGTCGTGATTCCCAATTGTTTTTGAAGCTTCTTAAGCTCAGCACGCATTCTAACTCTGAGCTTTGCATCCAAGTTGCTCAACGGCTCATCCATGAGGAACGCCTTGGGCCTTCTTACTATCGCCCTTCCCAAAGCCACTCTCTGCCTTTGCCCACCACTGAGCTCCCTTGGCTTTCTGTTTAAAAGGTGGGAAATGCCAAGCATCTCAGCAACTTCTTTGACTCTCTTGTCGATTTCATTCTTTGGTAGTTTTTTGAGCTCCAAAGGGAAAGCGAGGTTTTGGTATACAGTCATATGAGGATAGAGGGCATAATCTTGGAAAACCATTGCTATGTCTCTATCTTTTGGAGGAACAAAGCGATAACTTTCTGCATCTGCGACGAGATTCTCTCCGATGTATATTTTTCCTTCAGTTGGCACCTCAAGACCGGCAATCATTCTAAGCGTTGTGGTTTTCCCACAACCACTTGGGCCAAGTAAGGTCATGAATTCGCCATCTTTTATGTGCAGATTTAGATTTTTAACAGCCTCTACTTCGTCAAATCTCTTTGTTACGTTAATAAGCTTAATCTCAGCCATTGGTAATCACCCCTTTATCGCTCCCAAAGTCAATCCTCCAATGATCCTCTTTTGCAAGACTAGGAAGTATATCAGCAATGGAAGCACGGCTATTGTCGAACCAGCCATTAAAGCACCCCATTCTGTATAGTATTGTCCTCTAAATAGGGCCAAACCAACTTCTATTGGGTATTTTTCCCACGAATTCAGCATTATTAATGGCCAAATGAAGGCTTTCCAGTAGGTTATAAAATTTAAAATTGCTATTGTTATCACAGCAGGCTTTGCCAATGGTAGTGCTATCTTGAGGAATATCTGAACCTCTGAAGCACCATCTATCCTTGCTGCTTCAATTAGTGAGTCAGGTATGGTTTCCATGTACTGCTTGAACATGAATATCCAGAAAGCGGAGACACTTCCTGGGATTATCAAGGCCCAAGAAGTATCGATTAGGCCAAGCTTTGTGTTTATGACGTAAACGGGTATTATCGTGAGTTCCCACGGTATCATTAGCATTCCTAAAATTACATAAAACACAATTCTATTCCCCGGAAATCTGATTTTTGCCAATGAATAACCAGCAAGTGAACAGAGTATGAGAACACCTAAGGTTCCACCTCCAGCGATTATTATTGTGTTGATTATCCATCTGAACACTGGTGCATAATTAAAGAGGGTTCTGTAGTTATCTAGAGTTATGCTGTGTGGTATCCAAGTTGGAGGAATTTGCCATATTTCACCTTCAGGCTTCAAAGATGATGCAATCATCCAATAAAGGGGGAAGAATGCAGCGAGTGTAGCGAAGATTAACAAAATGTGACCAATGACTGAGAGCCAAATCACGCTCCTATCCATTTCAAGTTTCATCCTTAATCACCTCAATAATAGTAGCCTTTTTCTCCAACAGCCTTCTTTTGGATTATAGCCAAAGCAAACAGCATTGCGGACATGAATACTGCCACAGCTGAAGCGTAGCCCATGTTGAAGAGTTGGAACCCCTGTTCATAGAGGTAGTACACTATTGTTGTCGTTGCTCTCATTGGTCCGCCTTCGGTAATCACATAAATTGGTGTGAACACCTGTATGGTACCAATTGTTGCGAGTATTAACACTAACAGTATAACTGGTCTCATCAATGGTAGCATTATTCTCCTGAAAATGGTCTTGGTGTCTGCCCCATCAACCATAGCTGCTTCAAAGAATGTTTGAGGAATCCCGGCTAGTCCCGCCAAGAACAATACTGTATAGTATCCAACACTTGACCAAACTCCATAGAGTATAATTGTTGGCATTGCCCACTTAGGATCGGCGTACCATTGAGGTGGATTTGAAATTATCTTCTCGAGAATGGCATTTACTAACCCATAAGTTGGATCAAAAATGTAGGCCCAGAGTATCATTATTGCAACGGAAGAAATAATATAAGGAGTAATTAGCGATGTTTTGAAAAACGAGGAAAATCTTACAATTTGCATATGAATGAGGAACGCGAAAATTAATGCTAAAGTTACAGAAATTAGCGTTGTTGCAACTCCATAATAGAATGTGTTTTTTAGGGCTATCCAAAATTCTGGGTCAGTAAACATGTTGTAATAGTTCTTAAGTCCAATAAACTCCGGCATCGTCATTCCATTCCAATCCGTAAAACTCGCAAAAACTGACCAAAATGCCGGGATTATATAATAAAACAGTAAATATTATCATCGCAGGGAGAACAAAGATGTATCCCCATTTATTCTCCTTCATTTCAACCTTTAGTATTTTCCAATTTATTTCCATTTGAGCCACCCCAAAAAGAAATAAGAGAGGAAAAAATCACTTCTTAGCTTTCTCAGTCCACCACTTGTCCACAGCCTTCTGGGCTTCTTCTTGAGCCTTCTTGAGAGCCTCGTCCAAGCTCTTCTTTCCAAGGTAGTATGCTTCAAGCTCTGGCTTGACCTTACCCCAAACTCCAGCAAATGACGCCACTGGTGGATACATCTTTCCGTACTTTGCGGATTCTGCAAAGATCTTCATGTATGGATCGTCACCAAATGGATTCTTGACTGAGTATCTTGATGGGAAGAATCTACTTACTTTACACCACTTTTCTTGAACCTCTGGGCTTACCATGTACTTGATGAATAACCATGCTTCCTCCGGATGCTTTGTGTTCTTGAATATCACCAGGCTGTCAGCACCTGCGAAGACGTATTTTCCAGCTGGTCCTTCTAAGGGTTC
Source organism: Thermococcus paralvinellae (assembly GCF_000517445.1). Classification (NCBI taxonomy): domain Archaea; kingdom Methanobacteriati; phylum Methanobacteriota; class Thermococci; order Thermococcales; family Thermococcaceae; genus Thermococcus; species Thermococcus paralvinellae. Next base: position 494,789 of record NZ_CP006965.1, read on the forward strand.
ACTGACAATGAAGTTAATCTTTGTGTTTTCCTGTAAGTCTCCAATGAACCATGGACCATCATAGACCATCAAAACTTTCCCACTCTTGAACAGTCCCTCAACCTGCAGTCCTTTCCATGTTGGGCATGCTTTAGGAGCATATCCCTTGTCAATAAAGCTCTTGAGTAATCCAATTGCTTTCTTCCACTCTGGTGTGTCAATTGTTGCCTTTCTCTGATCTGGTGATACTAAATCACCGCCAGCCTGCCAGACCCATGGAAGCTGGTAGGAACTCCACTGTCCACCAAATGCGAAACAATATTCTTGTCCTCCGCTCTTTTCTTTAATGAGTTCACACACCTTCAAGAACTCATCCCAGGTCTTTGGAACTTCCTTAATGCCATATTTATCCATTAGGTCTTTGTTCCAGAAGGGTATTCTAACAGCAGTGAACCATGGGATGTTGTACTGCTTTCCATCGATTGGATTTATACCAGCCTTCCAAGGACCTTCATAGAAGTCTTTAACAAAGGCATCTCCCTCTTTCTTTATGAAGTCATCCAATGGCAGTAGGACTCCTTCAATTGCGAAGTTGTTTGGCAGTCCTAACTCGGCAACATCTGGGCCCTTTCCAGCTGCTACAGCTGCTTTGATCTTATCGTAATATCCTTTCCATGGGTAGATTTCATATTTAACCTTAATCATGGGTATTTCTCTTCAAAGCCTTTGATTATTTCATCCAAGAATGACTTCATATCTTGGGCAGGTAGAGACTGGGGGAACCATACAACCAATGTTACAGGCTCTTTTTTAGCTGTTGTCTCTACAGTTTTTGTCTGAGTTGGAGTTGCAGTTTTAGTAGGTTGTGTAGAGGAAGTTGTGGTGGTTTTTTCTCCAATACAACCAGCTGTTGCTACTACTAATATTCCAAGCACAAGAGCAAGAAGTTTCATATAACCCCTCTTCACTATCATCCCTCCTAAGGGGGATTCAAAAATTATAAAGTTTTTCAGGATATATAAAATTTTTGTTAAAAATGATTATATTTATTTAAAATAGTTGAATTTCAAATTAAAATTTAGTCACGAAGTCTCTTAAGATATGTCCAATAATTCGCATTATTTTGTTATTTAGAGTTTGACAAGAGGTGGAATAATTAAAAGAAAAGAGTCGTGACTATTTTGATTGTGAGTTCACGAGTTCTGAGAATATTTTTGGCGTATAAACATTTGCAAGGATTGTGTAGTGATCAACGACATTGCTTTCAATCATGAACTCCTCGATTTTCTCTTTTAATGTTCTAAAGTCCTTCTCAAAGAACCTGAACAGAAAATCATACTCACCTATGTATTCACTAACTTCGTATATCCTAGGCTCTTCCAAGGCTTTTGTTATAAAATCCTTTACTGCCTCGGCAGAACAGCCTGGTTTGAGCTTAATTAGAACATCTGCCGATGCTAGCTTTAATTTGTCGAATACTAAGAATCCCCTGACCCTTATTATGCCTTTTTCTTCTAGTGTTAATCTCCTTCTTCTCGCAGTTGGCACTGAGACATTAGCTATCTTTGCTAGATCTGTATCAGAGATTCTTCCGTCATCTCTCAAAGCCAACCAAATTAGAATATCAATTTCGTCAAGATAGTCCTTGAGAATCTCTTTGAAAAATTCAAGTTCTTTCTTATATCTTGCTTCATTTTTGTTTACCAAATTTTTCACCTCCATGAGAATAATTTGGATGTTTTTAGCACTCTGGTTATCAAATTTTAAACTATTTGGGGTTTAAAAATCTATTGGCAATTTGTCAGCAAAAATTGAAAAAGTTGAGAGATTAAATTGTTATTTGTCTATCGTTCTTTGAGGCTCTATACAATGCACTTACGGCCTTATGGACTTTCAGACCATCAACTTCATTGACAACCGGCTTTGTCCCATTTTCAATACATTCGATAAAATGCTTCAACTGTCTCAGATACATTTCTTCAACGGGTTCGCTAAAGTTGCCCTCTTCAAGGATTTGCATCTCTCTCTTTGAAATTCTGTAATTTCCCCCAAGATACCCATCAACCGTGACAGTTCCATTGGTAGCTTGAAGTCCCCATTTTCTCCATCTATGTTGAGCAGTCCATGTTTGCATTAACGTTGAAACGGCTCCATTCTTGTGAACAAACGTTGCTACGGCGTTGTCCTCTATTGTGGCATCCTCTTCAAGAGTCCAGCATCTTCCATAGACCTTCTTTATGTCTCCAGCGTACCAGAGGAAATAATAAATTACATGCACCGCGTTTTCATTTATCATTCCACCACTTTTTCCTTTATCCTTTATCCATTCATTTCTGGGTGTTCTTCCTAAAGCTACATGCCACTGGAAGAGAATATCCCCAAGTTCCTTGTCTAGATAATCCTTTATCTTCATGAAAAGTCCATGGAATCTAAGGCTGAAGGCCACCATGAGTTTATTTGTTCCCTTGGCTTTTCTGTAGATTGCTCTTGCGTCATAGATATCAGCACCCATGAGCTTTTCAAGGAGAACGTGGAATCCGTTTCTTAAGGCATATAGAGCTTGCTCCCTGTGTAGATGGGGGTGTTGCGATTATTACTCCGTCTGGGCTCTCATTTTCAAGCATTTTTTTATAGTTTGTATAAACTGGAACTTTGTATTCTGCTTTCACTTTTTCAAGGATTTCTGGCTTAATATCACAAACCCCTGCTATTTCCACATTTGCCATTTTCATGACTTTCAAATGCAACTGCCCCATGCTTCCGGCGCCGATGAGAGCAATTCTCATTCATATCACCCGAATATCTTTTTTAGAGAGGTGAATGAGTCTTCAGCGGCTTTAACTGGGTCTGCCAAGTAGGGCGGCACTTCTGGAAGGATGTATCCGTCATATTTCACTTCTTCAAGAGCTTTTCTAACTTCACTCCAGTTAACGCTTCCGCTGAGAGGAATTCCAAACTTGAGTTCGACTAAGTTGAAGTCCTTAACATGAACCTGAAGTATCTTGTCTTTGAGAACTCTTATCCAGTGCTCTGGCAGTGAGTGAGGTATTGTGTTGCCTACATCAAAATAAGCCCCAACATTCTCACAGTTTATTTCGTCTAAGAGTTGCTTGAACTCCAATGGTCCTGCAAAAACCCTGTTCCACACATTCTCCAGTCCTATCTTAACTCCACATTCTTCTGCAATTTTTGAAGCTTTCTTTACGAAGTCTGATGCCTTTTCAAAGTGCTTTTCATAAGCTAAGCTTGGAACTCCAACCCCAGGAACAACGAGTATAAGTTCCGCTCCTAAAAGTGATGCTGCCTCACATTCTGCTTTGACGACTTTCAAGGCGTTTTCTTTGTCTGTGATAGGATTGAAGCGCCAGAACAAGCCAGTTGCAACACTGGGTATTTCTATATCTATGCTTTCGGAAGTTTCTTTGATTGTTTTAAACTTGGTTTTGAATTCGTCTTTTCCAAAATGCTCAAGGTCCTCTAATGCTAGTCCGACTTCATACCCATCATATCCAATTTCTTTTGCAGCTTTGAGGGCTTCTTCTATCGGAAATGTTTTCGGGAAGCTCCAACAGTTAATTCCAAATTTCATATCTTCCACCTCTTAAAAAGCTCCTTTATTTTGAGGAAATTTTTCTCGGGAGTCCAGCCATATGAGTAAAAACTAACACCATCAATTGGAGAGTCTAAAGCTAATTTAAGCTGTTCTTCAATGTCTTCTGGAGTCGTTGGTGGCCATGATGCCAAACCAAGAATTAGGGGCTTATTTTTCAAGTATTTTCTCGCTATTCTCGTTTCATATGGTATTCTGCAGATGGATCTTCTAAAAGGTTTAACATAAATCATTATCTTCACTGCATCCAATATTTCTACGAGTTTTTTGTAATCTTGGCCTAGAAGCCAAGACCCAGAAGGAGGATATAAATCAGCACTTATCTGTGCTTTAGGATTGTTCTTTCTGATTATTTTCGAAAGCTCTTTTAAAATGATTCTTATTTGCTCTGCTCTGAACTCTAACCATTTCTTAATGAGCTCGTTTTCAATAATTTCCTTTGTAAACTCAAGATATATTGCTTCCAAGTAGTCCTCATCTTTACAGTAATATGAGTTTGGAAGGTATTCAACATGCCATTCAACAATCTCCCTAAAAGTTTCTCTAACTTCTCCTAAGTCGAGGCCATGTTTCAAGGCTTCAGCTTTGCAATGCTCACAGAAACAAGGGGAAAGAGCTAGATTTAACAAGGGAGTTCCATAGGTAGAGGGAATTTCTGGATATCTTATAAAATCGAACTCAAACTCATCAAACTCATACTTTTCTGAGAGTTCCTCCACCATAAGTGAAAGAGCATCTCTTACGAGTGGGTTTGAAGGACATAGGAACATCCTTTTATAACCTGGATGAGAGCCATAGACATCTTTAACTCCAAAATCTAAGCTGTCTCTAACAGCCTTTTCCCATCTAAGTGTGGGAAACCAGAGAACACTTTTAATTGAGTTCTCCTCACAAGCTTTGATGAATTTCTCTACAATGTCCTCCTTAATCTCTTTTGAAGGCTCAGGTCTTAGTTGGGGGGTAGGTGCGAATATCTTTCTTTGTTAGGTATCCAGTAAACTGCATTTTCTTCGGAGGTATATGTTCTCTTCTTAGAATTCTGGAAGATTATATTAGGTCCGGGCCAATTTTGTCTCTCTTCAATGTAGCGGATCGCTAGGCTTGCGTGGGTGAATCCATAATGAGAAATTTTTGATATTGCTTCTTCGTTAAAGTCCCAAGGATGAATCCAGGTGCCTTTGTACATCACACTCACCTATTTTATTTTCTGTGTCTTGCTTTAAAAATTTTTGTAATAATCACCAAATTTTAAGGTTCATAATAAAAAAGCGCATAATTTTAAATCAATATTGAAAAAGATTGAAAAACTTTAGGAGTTCTTCTCTCAAACCTTAATTTTCCTCTTTCCAAAACTTCTGAAACTTTGATCACAAGAGCTACGATACGCTTGCTTAATTGACAGATTAGATTCCTTGAATTTGGAGTCCCTTAATTATGTTAAACATAAGTATTTACCTAAACTATTTTGTTTGTCCGAAATGTTTAAATTACCCAAGGCTGGGTATTTTATGGTGGTACTATGAGAAGGCTGTTAGTTTTAATCACACTTGGAGTTCTGATTATAGGGATTGTTATTGCAAGTGGTTGCATAGGTGGAAATGAAGTCAAAGATACTGGAACAAGTGAAAAAGCCTCTCCATCAGCAACACAAACAGAGCTCAAAAAAGCAACTTTAAAGATTTTCCACGCTGGTTCTCTGAGTGAGCCACTTAAAGACGTCAGCGAAGCTTTCAAGGAATATGCTAAGGAACAGCTTGGCTATGATGTTGAAATTCAAGCAGAAGCAAGTGGAAGCGTCATGGCCGTTAGAAAAGTTACAGATCTGCACAAAACAGCTGATATAGTGGCCGTTGCTGATTATACACTGATACCTCAGCTCTTAGTTCCAAATTACACTGATTTTTACGTCCTCTTCGCAACAAATGAGATAGTCATTGCGTTCACAGACAAGAGTAAATATGCTGATGAAATCAACTCAGACAACTGGTACGAAATCTTGGCAAGGCCAGATGTTAAGTTTGGCTTCAGCGATCCCAACCAAGATCCCTGTGGATACAGAAGTGTAATGGTCATGAAATTGGCAGACCTCTATTATGGAAAGCCGATATTTGAAACGCTTGTTGAGAAGAACACAAACATCTACGCAGAAGGCAATCATGTAATTGCTCCCAAGGAAATACAGGTTAAGAATGATAAAGTTGTCATAAGACCAAAGGAGACTGATCTGACAGGTTTAGTTGAGTCCGGTTCTCTTGACTATTACTTCATCTACAAGAGTGTCGCAATGCAGCATCACCTTAAGTTCATTGAGTTGCCAAAGGAGATAAACCTGAAGGACTTCACTTTGGCTGACCATTATGGACAAGTCAGTATAACTTTAGGCTCAACAGGAAAGACCATTAAAGCGAAGCCAATTGTCTATGGTGTCACTGTTCTCAAAGATGCTCCCAACAGAGAGCTTGCACTGCAGTACCTCCGCTTCATGCTGAGCGAGAAAGGCAAGGAAATCTTCGCAGAGAATTATCAGGACTTCATATGGCCACCAGTGGCATTTGGAAATGTTCCTGATGAGATTAAAGATGAGGTGAAGATTGAAGGCTAACCTTTTTATTTTTCCTTTTCAGAGGTGAAGATATGAAGCGTGACTATGTAACAGCATTCTTTGCTCTGATTGGAACGTTCCTTGTGCTGTATATTCTTCTGCCATTAGTGGTTATCATAAGCAAGCAGCTCTTCGACTGGGGGATGCTTGTAAAAGCCCTCCACGATGAACTTGTTTTAGATTCTCTTAAAAACTCTCTCCTAACCTCAACGGCAACCATGCTGATTTCCCTTCTCTTCGGTGTCCCCCTCGGCTACATCCTTGCGAGAAAAGATTTCAGGGGCAAGAGCTTCGTTCAAGCTGTTGTTGATATTCCAATTGTAATTCCCCACTCTGTCGTTGGTATAATGCTCCTCGTGACTTTTTCAAATAGAATTCTCGACAGCTATTTAGGGATAATTATGGTGATGCTCTTTGTTTCTGCACCATTCACAATTAATGCTGCTCGTGATGGATTTTTAGCTGTTGATGAAAAACTGGAGCATGTAGCAAGAACTTTAGGGGCCTCAAAGCTTAAAGCATTCTTTACAGTTAGCTTGCCCCTAGCTTTGCCATCAATATTCAGCGGTGCCATAATGACATGGGCAAGGGCAATAAGCGAGGTTGGAGCTATTTTAATTGTTGCTTATTATCCAAAAACTGCTCAGGTTTTAGTTATGGAGTACTTTAACAACTATGGACTAAGAGCTTCAAGGCCAATTTCTGTGATTCTAATACTGCTGAGCCTAGGCATATTCGTTATTTTGAGATGGCTCGTGGGGAGGTCGAGAAATGCTTAGGGTTGAAAATGTAAGCAAAGACTGGAAAGAGTTTAAGCTCAGAAACATAAGCTTTGAAGTCAATAAAGGAGAGTATTTCATAATTCTGGGTCCAAGTGGTGCAGGAAAAACTCTTCTTCTTGAAGTTATCGCTGGAATTTTCATCCCAGATTCTGGGAGGATTTTCATGAACGATGAGGACATAACTTTCTTACCTCCAGAAAAGAGGGATCTTGCATATATTCCTCAAAATTATGCACTCTTCCCCCATATGAGAGTCTACGACAATATTGCTTACGGATTAAAACTAAGAAAAATTTCCAAAGTAGAGATTGAGAAAAAGGTTAAAGAAATTGCAGAAATCCTCGGAATTTCTCATCTTTTACATAGAAAGCCAAAAACACTAAGCGGCGGTGAGGCTCAGAGAGTTGCCATTGCAAGAGCTTTGGTTTTAGAGCCAAAGCTTCTTCTCTTAGATGAACCTTTTGCAAATCTCGATGTCCAAACCAGAGCTAAGCTCATTCAAGAGATGAAGCGCTGGCGTAAGGAGCTCAACTTTACAGCTCTACATGTGACTCATTCTTTTGAGGAAGCTGTGAGCTTAGGAGACAGAGTTGGAGTAATGCTGAATGGAAAGTTGATTCAAACAGGAGAAGTCAGAGAAGTGTTTGGAAAACCAAAGAATGAAGAAGTCGCGAGATTTCTTGGCTTTGAAAACATAATTGATGGTATTGCAGAGGGAAGAATTTTGAAAGCAAATGGAATTCTAATTGAACTGCCGACAGAGGCTAAAGGAAAGGTTAGAATTGGTATAAGGCCTGAGGACATAATCATATCTAATGAACCCATAAAGACCTCTGCAAGGAATGAATTTAAAGCAAAGGTTTTGGCAATTGAGGATCTGGGTTCTCTGATTAGATTAACCCTTGATATTGGTGGAATTGAGCTTAAAGCCTTTATAACCCGTTCTTCTTTGATTGAAATGGGGATTAAGGAAGGAAAAGAAGTTTATGTAAGCTTTAAAGCAACGGCAATCCATGTATTTTAATGCATCCATGTGTCTGTTGGTGCATTTCTTTGCCATTTGATGGCCTTAACTTTACATATAGCAAGATTTTAAAGGTGAATTTTTGTTCATGAATTTTGGTGGTGCTGAAATGAAGAAGCTGAGCTTGGCAGAGGCAAGTGCAATCTTGATCGGAACTCAAATTGGAGCAGGAGTTTTGGGTTTGCCTTATGCTCTAAAGGATACCGGACTTTTGGGGATTATCATTGTTATTGCAACGGGTTTGTTAACATTGCTTACAGCGCTGTTTGTTCTCGATTTAGCTGTTCACAACGATGGAACACTCTCCAAGATTGCAGAGGTTTATTTAGGAAAAGCTGGTGGATATTTAATGTTTCTAAGCATCTCTGTTCTGAGTTATGGAGCTTTGATAGCTTACATAGCTGGCAGTGGGGACATTCTCTCTTCTCTTGTCGGTATTAATGAAAAAGCTGGGGCTTTGATATTCTGGTTTGTAATGAGCTTAATAGTCTTTCTTGGCTTGAAAGCTTCAGGTGAAGCGGAGCTTTTACTGAATTTCCTTTTACTAGGTGCTCTAACCCTTGCGATAGCACTTGTTATTCCCAAAGCTAATGTCTCAAACTTAACGAAGATTGATTATTCAGCTATAACAAATGGCATTGGTGTTGCTGTATTTGCCTATGTGAGCCATATGGTTGTTCCGGAGATGCTAAAAGGTTTGGGAGATGTGAAGAAGACCACAAGGGCTGTTCTGATTGGATATGTTGTTCCAATGGTGTTTTATGCTTTCTTCGTGCTTGCATTTGTTGGTGCTTTTGGGCCAAAGACTCCAGAGTTAGCCACCTCAGCCCTTGAGCAGCTCTACGGTAGATTAGGCAAAGTTCTGGGCTTAGTTCTCCCATTAGCAGCAATAAGCACGAGCTACATTGGGATTGGTTTAGCTCAGATGGACAACATGAAAGAGATATTTGGCATTAAAAAGTCACATGCATGGCTTTTAACAGTTCTTCCACCTCTGTTCATATACTTTGCTGGGCTAAACAGCTTCGTCAACGCTCTCTGGATGGCTGGAACCTTTGGTGGCTTACTCTATGCGGGCATTCTGCCGACAATGATGTATATAAAAGCGAAAAAGATTCACAGAAAGCTGCATCTTCCAATACATCACGGGTTTGCTTATCTTTCAGGTTTGGTGTTCTTTTTGGTGTTCATTTACTCGATTTTGTCTGCTTAATCCTAATCTTTTTGTTTGCTTAATGATTCTCATGAGAATCATTCTTGCGAGAATTTTTTGTGAATTGGAAAATGTTCAAAGAAAAAAGGGAAACTTAAGCACTTAAGGAACTTTTGACTAAACTTTGCTGTGCAAAGTTTGCTTCACTTCAAAATTCCTAAGCTCTTGTTGGTCTTCTCTATGCTCTCCCACTTGTCTGCAAGCTCAAACATTGCTCTGATTGCGTCAATGTTCTCTGGCACAACGTCGCTCTCCTGATGAACTGCCTGAATGTAGAACAGCCTGTTGCCCTTGACATTTATGCTCTCCTTCCAAACGGCAATCTCATAGAGGTTGTTCCACTCTCTATGTAAGTCTCTTGCAAACTCTATCAGCTGGGCAGTGCTGTCAAATCCTTTCTCTTTCTCAAACAGCAGAACCCTCGTGGTGTTCTCAAAGATATCAATTACATCCTCCCTCATAATTGGTTTCTTCAGCTCGATCATTATTGAGTGGACATGCATTATTGTAGTTGGCACAACAAAAGCTGTTGTCTCAATGTTTATTGGAATAACTGTTTGGACATCGGGGCCGTGATGAGATGGAACTTCAACGGTTGGCTTTATTGCGTTGATTGGGCCTCTCTTAATGTCATTTGGATCAGCGGCTCTTCTGATCATCACAGCGTAAACATAGTCAATGTACTCTTGAATCGCACTTAGCGTCCTTGTTAATCCGGTTGTGTTGCACGAAACCACTCTAACGTAGCTCTTTCCAAGGGCTTTCTCATAATTTGCCTGAGCAACAAATGAAACTTCTGCAACATCAGCTTTTTCTCCGCCTTGAAACACTGCTTTAACTCCATACTTTTCATAAATTGGCCTATTCTTTGCTCCCATTCCCCCTGGAGTCGCATCAACGATAACGTCAACTTTCTGGAGCAAATCTTCTAAAGTTCCAGCAACTTCAAAACCAACCTTTTCAAATCTTGGCAGAAATTCCTCTGATGCTGCATATACTGGAATGCCGAGCTCCTCTGCCCTGTAAGCTTCGAAGTCTGGCTTTGTCTTTGTTACACCTATAAGTGTCATATCATCTTGCTTTGTGACAGCGTAAGCTACTCTTTTCCCTATTGTCCCGTAACCATTAATTCCCACCTTAACTTTCACAGAAACCACCTCCAGAGATTATTTTAACAAGTTGATACTTAAACATTGCTTTCACTGGAGGTGTTATGAAAAAACCGTTTGATATGTGGAACGAACATTCGGTCTATCAAATGATGGAAAACTCCAAAAAGACCGAGTACTAAAGAGGTCTATGGGTGATGCAAGTGTTTGCTGAAATTCTTACAATCGGAGACGAACTCTTAACTGGCCACACCGTTGACAGCAACTCCGCTTACATTGCTCAAAAATTAACAGAGAAAGGCTACTGGGTGAGGAGAAAAACGACTGTGGGAGATGATGTTGAGGAGATAAAAGCTGTAGTTAGAGAGATACTCTCAAGAAAGCCTTCTGTGTTGATTATTTCTGGGGGATTGGGGCCAACACATGATGATGTCACTATGCTTGCCGTGGCAGAAGCTTTAGGCAAAAAGCTCGTTTTGAGGGAAGACTGTTTAAAGAGAATTGAGGAATTCTACCGTGAGCTTTATGAGAAAGGTCTCATTGATGATCCAAACTTAAACGAGGCTAGAAAAAAGATGGCATACCTTCCGGAGGGTGTTGAACCTTTGAAAAATACAGTTGGTGCTGCCCCAGGAGCTTACATCGAACATGAGGGTGTTAAAATCTTTGTTCTCCCAGGAATGCCAAGGGAAATGAAGGCCATGCTTGAAAACGAAGTTCTTCCAAAGCTTGGTGAGAGAAAATTCGTTCAGAGAAAGCTATTGGCAGAAATCACAGATGAGTCAAAGCTCGCCCCAATTTTGAATGAAACCCTCGAGAAGTTTCCCGTGAGGATTCACTCTTCTCCAAAGGGCTTTGGAAAATATATTGGTATAATTCTCTTTGGGGAAGATGGAGAAATCATAGAAAAGGCTAAAAAGTTCATGGAGGAAAAAGGGATAAGATTTGAAGAGGGCTGGTGATTTCATGCTTCCCCAAGAAGTTCAAGCAATCATCGACGAGATGAAAGCCGAGCGAATTCGAGGGGCAAGCTACTTAGCCAAAAGAGGTGCCGAAGCTTACCTGAAGCTTGCTGAGCTTTTGACCGGAGAAGATCTTTTTGAGACTTTAAAGGAGATGAGAACTGAGATAATAGGGGTTAACCCGACCATGGCTTCTCTCTACAACTTGATTCGTTTTATTCCTTTGACAGACAATCCAGAGTTTGTTAAAGCAAAAGCCGAGGAGTTCATAAAGCTTAGTGAAGAAGCAAAAAGGGAAATCGGCAATATCGGAAGTGAACTGATTGATGAAAACGACATAATAATCACACACTCCTTCTCTTCAACAGTTTTTGAGATTTTAAAAGCAGCAAAGATGAAGGGTAAGCACTTTAAGGTAATTCTCACAGAGAGTGTTCCGGATTATGAGGGCTTGGCTTTAGCTAAAGAGCTTGAGAAACTTGAGGTTCCCTTTGAGGTCATCACTGATTCCCAGCTTGGACTCTTTGCAAAAAAGGCAACTTTGGCATTGGTCGGAGCTGATAACATAACTAGAGATGGTTGCGTGATAAACAAAGCCGGCACGTATCTTTTGGCATTAGCATGTCATGATAACGGCGTTCCTTTTTACGTTGCGGCTGAGAGCTTCAAGATCCATCCGGAGCTTAAGGCTGATGAAGTTGAAATTGTGGAAAGAAAATTCAAGAGAAACCACTTTCTGATAAGGAACTATCTCTTTGATGTAACCCCTTGGAAGTATGTGAGAGGGATTATTACCGAGCTTGGGATTTTGGTACCTCCCAAGGAAGTTTAAAAAGAGAAAAAATCACTCCAAAGCTTTTTCAATCAATGTCCTAACGTGAATTTCCGCGTATCGAGAACGTCAGCACTGATATCTCTCGGCTTTATAGTCAAAGGAAGCTCTGTGCATCCTAATACAACACCTTCGATCCCTTGTTCATTCGTATACTTTTCTATGACATCTAAGAAATAGGATTTGATTTTGAAGTTTCCAAATGTGAACTCTTCGAAGAGTATTCTGTTTATTTCCTCAATCTCATCTTCATTTGGCACTATTACATCGAAGCCCTTCTCTTTGAGAGCTTCCTTGTAGAACGGCATTGTCATTGTAGTTTTGGTTCCTAAAAGAAGAAGCTTTCTCAGCCCTCTTTTTTAGCTTCCTCAGCAACCGCATCAATTATGCTGACCATCTCAACGTTTACAGCTTTTTGAACATCAAGAAACACCATATGGGGAGTGTTTGCTCCAATCCCAATCACTTCAGCTCCAGCTCTCTCTAAAGCTTTTGCTGCGTTTATTAGGATTCTTTTCCTCCCTTCCCAGTCATCGGGATTGTCTTTGAACTCCTTGAAGTTGATGCTGTAAACAATCAGCTCTGGATAAAAATATGGCTCAAACTTTTCTCTTGAGATTTCAATGAACTTTTTATAATAGTAGAGTGTTGATTCTGGGCTCATTCCACCGATTATTCCTATCTTTTTCACACTTTCACCTCCAAGAAGAATTAGGAAAAGGAGTTTATGAGACTTTTTAATGAAAAAATCTTCACAAAACAAAAAGCTAAAGCATCTCGACAATCTTGTCCCAGATCTTTTCAGCTAGTTCTCTCTTGTTCATTCGTGGAAGTTTTTCAGCTTTGTCTTTTGTAACCCAGTAAACCTCATTCTCCTCACTGCCAAAAGCGATCTCACCCTTGTTGGCAATCACAACATCGCTTTTGGCTTTCTTAATCTGGTTTCTTGCTTGGGCAATAAGCTCTTCCTCACTAACGCCATATTCGGCCTTAAATCCAACCAAGAACACATCTGGCTGTATCTCCTTTACTCTTTGGATTATCTTTGGGGTTGGAACCAATTCCAAAATGAGTGTTTGTCCGCTTTTTATCTTCTTTTCAGCCTTTTCTTTTGGCTTGAAATCGCTGACAGCGGCAGCTAAAATTACGATATCATATTTTTTGCTCATCAGCTCATTTTCTATTGCATGTAACATTTCTTCAACGGTTTCAACTTCAATTTGATTTTCCACAAAGCTTGGCACACTTCCCTTGGTTTTGATTAAAGTCACCTCAGCTCCTCTGAAGTCAGCCTCTTCCGCCAGAGCAACACCCATTTTTCCGGAACTTTTGTTTGTGATGAACCTTATTGGGTCAATGTATTCTCTTGTAGCTCCTGCTGTTACCAAAACTCGCTTACCCTTCAAATCCTTCTTGTGAAGCTTTTTAATAACGCGGTAAACGATTTCGTCAATGCTGGCAACTTTTGCTTTGCCTTCTTCGAATTTTGGCCCTATAAACTCGACACCAAGCTTTTTGAGCTTCTCTATATTCTCCTTCACTATTGGATGTTCATACATGCTTGAATGCATAGCAGGGGCTATCATTATCGGTGTGTGGGCAAAAGCAGTTGTTACAACTGTTGTTACGGGAGTATCATCAATCCCACATGCTATCTTTGAAATTGTGTTTGCAGTTGCTGGACACACTAAGACCAAATCTGCTTTATTCTCATGCTCCCCCACCAATTCAACATGCTCTATAAACCCGGTAATCTCAGTAACTACAGGATTTCCAGTTGCAAACTCCATTGCATGGGGATGAATTATTTTCTGGGCACTTTCGCTCATAACAGCATGAACCTCTGCTCCATGCCTTATTAACTCTCTAGCGAGCTTAACACACTCAACTGCTGCTATGCTTCCGGGAATGGCAAGAACAATTTTCTTACCAACGAGTTTTCTGCTTTTGGTTGCATAAATAAGCTTAACATGATGGAGCATAACTTTCACCAAAGGGATATCATTCTTTGTGTTTATAACGTTAAGGTTCGTGGAAAAGTAAAGTAAAATCGTAAATTTTGCTTTTTTCTGATGTGAATAACCTTCTTCAGGGTAAAAAGGAGATTAAGATAATTGATTGTTTTTACTTGAGATCGTTTAATTATTGAGCATTTTAGTACTTCAGTGTTTTAAGACAGAGTCATCTTCGAGTTTTTTCATTTCTTCTTCAGTTCCAACCCATACAACTATGACGGGCTCAATGGTTATCATGCCGTCCTTAATCATAGGTTTTATTTCACAAATTGCTTTTTCTATTTTATGACCTCTATCCACGACTTCCACTATTATTGGCATGTCTGCTGAGAGCCTCAATACATCGGCAGAGTGTAGTTTGCTTTTCTTACCAAAACCCAGAATTCCCCTATAAACCGTTGCTCCAGCCATGCCCATCTCTCTTAGCTTCTCAACAATCGCTTTGTAGAGAGGCTTACCTTTGTAAGTATCGTTTTCTCCGATGTATATCTTCAATCTCAAGGTGTTCCAGTGCTCAACTTCAACCATAAAATCACCTCCTTGCAAGTATGAATCCTAAAAACACTAAGCTGATTGTAACAACAATATTTGCGGAGATATTAATCAGAGCTAAGATGTATTCTCTCTGTCTTAAGAGGACAAAAGTCTCATAGGAAAATGTTGAAAATGTGCTTAAAGAGCCGCAGAAACCCGTGCCAAAGAAGAGCCTTGTTGCTGATGAGACATCATAGCCAAAGAACATTAGTCCATAAAAGTAGCCGAGCAGAAAGCTCGCTATGCTGTTCACCAAAAGCGTTCCTACTGGGAAGTCTTTGTAGACTGGCAGAATTCCGGATATGTAGAATCTTGTCAACGCTCCCATTGCCCCTCCAAGGGCTATTGCAACTATAAGCTTAGCGTTCATTTTTCAACCCACCTTTAGGTAGTATTCCGCAATTTCCTCCACTCTCTTGCTGAGACCATTTCCTCCCAGCATTTTGTTCTCCGACGCATAGCCAAGTATTTTTATTGCAAGCAGTCTATTGGTTGTGTAGACTTCATAGTTCTCACATGTTTTACCCTCTCATTTACTCCTTTCCCTTTTTTCGAATTGGAGATAGCAGTGGATAAGCTTTTCAATTTCTCTGTAGTCTTTCTCTTTTTTCCCAAGCATCTTCCTAAGCCTTTTGTTTTCCGCAACAAGTCCAGAAAGCTGGATTGCCAAATTCTGATTGTCCATTGCTATTCCATAGGAAGCAAACTTCAGCGGAGACCACTTGCCCTCAATCTCATAGAGCTTTTCTTCAAGCTTTCTCACTTCCTCTCTCAGCTTTTTAACGTCCATGTTGGTGTTTTCATTCAAAAACTCTCCGAGAAGAATTATTTTGAGGGCTTCATCTAACCTAAACCCGTGCTTTTCAGCAATCTTCTTAATCTTCTCAAAAGTTTCGTCATCAATTTGGAATACGACTTTTCTCCAACCTACTTCAGGCTTTACTACAATTTTCATATTCTTTCATCTCTTCTCTCAGTTTTCTGTTTTCCAGGCTGAGTTGCAATCTAAGTTTTTTCATTTTTTCTTTATCTCGCTTGGCTTTTTTGTTGAACTCTAACAGCATTTTATAGTGAGCTTCAACTTCCTTGAGCTTCTTTTCCAGCCTCTCACGCTTTTCAGCTAGATACTTAATTTCGAGAAGCTCCAGAGTTCTCTCAAGCTCTTCAAGGGAATTGAACCTCTTCTGAATTTCTCGCTTTTCCTTCCTAATTTTGTGGAATTCCTCACAGCTGACTCTAATCTCTATTTCCAAGGAAAAACCTCCGTTGTTTTCGTTTCTTTACAAAATTAACCTCCAATGGGAGACCCTTAAGGCTCTCAATAGCTTTAAGCACTGATGTGGCTTCTCTTTCTGTCGGAGCTTCTTTTGACCGGTAGTCAAATTTTTCAATAAAAGCCCTCATTAGATCTTTAGTTCTCTCAAGCTTTTCTATTTGAATTTTTCTCAGCTCTTCAGCTAGTCCTGAATTTCTTTTTTTGAGGATAGATATCAGCTCTTCATAGTGCTTTTTGCATAGAATGGCTTCTGAGTCCTTATATTCTTCAATAAGCTCGCTGAGTCTGTCAGCTAGGGCTTCTATGGTATGCTGCTCCTTTATCTCGACTAAATCACAAAGGTAGCACTTCTTCTCTTCGAGATTTTTCCCGCTTTTGAGGGAATTAATGTAAATGGAAAGCATGTGCTCGTAAATAATCGCCACTCCAAGCCCACCGTAGAGAGGGTTTGAATATGCTATCTCCTTCATTTTCCATGCATGATAAGTGCATAAGCCTAAGCTCTCTGCAAACTTCTCTCTAACGCTGGGAGTGTTGACATGCTCATAAAGTATCTGGCCGATTATGTCCTCTTCGTACTTTTTGAGTATCCTGCACACTGGACAGCCGGACTCTTGAATAGCCTCTCTTAAATAAATCCCAATCAAATCCATAGCCATTCCTCAGAAGCTGAGCAAGTCGCTCAAAGCTCTCAATGCTCTGTATGTGTTCTGGAAGTTTGAGATTCCCATCTCTAATGATCTTCTAAATCCTCCGTTGGGGTTTTGGAGAGCTCTTATGAACTTGATGTGTTCTTTTATGTATCTTGGCTTTTTCCCAAGGAGCTTCAGACCTCTTATCGCATAAAACGTTGGTTCGAGATACGGTGGTAGAGATAGTGGCACCTCTGTAAAGCCCCCATAGACTTCACACTCTTCAAAGAACCTTGTTTTTGGGATTGGGTATCCCAGAGCGTTTAGAGAGTAGAGCGCTTGGTACGTCATTGTAACTGTTGGCTGGTTAACTCCATAGCCGTTACCTTTTCTAAAGCTTTCAATGAACTCTCTAATTTTTTCTTTCATCTCATTTTCTAGCTTGTAACCTAAGATTGAAACTGCTCTGAGAACCCAATAAGTTGATTCTAAAGGCGTTGCTGCTCCAAACTCTTCACTACCCCCTAGTCCAACAGAGAACTGTCCCTCAAGGGGGTTGTACTTCTTGAAGATGTAATGAAGCTTTTCCAATGCCAAATCCACTGCTCCTAAGATTGCAAGAGCTTCGCTTGCCATTGCAAGAGCAACTGTAGCTCTGTGAGCTTGTGCTGAATTGTTCAAGAATTCAATTGTCTTTTCTTTCTCGGGAATTTCAAGATTGAGCAGATCGTAAATTTTAACGGCATAATATGTGTCATTTATGTTGGTTTCATTTAGGAGTGAGACGAAGCAGTAGCCTCCATCCTCATGGCGTCTCTTTGAGATGTAATTAATGGCAGCATTAATATCCACATATCTCCCAAGTTCATAAAGCTTCGAGCCCATTCTACCGCCTCCCAGATGTTTTATAATAATTAGCGGTTAGAACAGGCGTCATCAGCCCTTTGCGGGCGGTTCGGGCTCGAAGCCCGGGCGGACGCCATCGCCCGAGTTAACGTGAGAGAGAAAACATTTAAAGATTTTGGTTCATTGTTTAAATTAAAACCAAAAATCGGTGAAATCATGAGGACGATATGGTTTGTCTACATTGGTAACAATGAGTATAGAGACATTGTTTTTAATGCATATAGTGAGGTTAATAGATATTTAGCCGAGAATAAACTTCCTATTCGTCTAATTTTTCACTTTCCGGTGGTTAAAATTGAAAATTCTAAAGTTATTGTTGAGAACGGAGAACAAATGACCAAAAAGCTGCCAGAGCAGAATTTTCACATAGGTGGGAATAAAGATAGGCTTATGGGAACAGTTAGAGACATTGTCTTGGAGTTAAAGCCCGGCTTTACAATCACGATTGAGACAGACCAAGGTAAGGTGATAGCATACCCCCTTGAAGGCATTATTGACATCCTTTATGGATGGCTTGTGAAAACTCGTCATGAGGTTTCAGAGATTTATGAGAAGTACTATAGAAAGAAGCTTTTGAAAGAAAGCAGGGAGAAAGAAAACAAACAAGAAGAAGGACAAGACAAAAGCTTGACAAAAGAAACTGCAGAGCTTAAAACTGGAGAAAGTGACACAAAAGAAACAGAAAGCTTGAACAAGGAACGTAAAGAAGAAATTTTTGAGCACTTTTATGAAGATGACATTCCAGACACCGTTATAGGCGTTGTGAGTTTACCTCTTGTTACAAGGAATCCCTATCTTGACTTCTATGAGAAATTTTTGGGAATCCAAAAACAAATTTCTGGACTGAATATTATTGTTGTTTCTGCAAGTCCCTTCTATCACGAAAACAAGCTGATTTTCTCTGAAAGGCTCTTTAAGGCTATTTTACATGAACTGGGTCATGCTTTTGGATTAAAGCACTGTTCTGAGAACTGTGTAATGAACTCCCCCTCAACTATTGAGGAATGGGATTCAAGAATTCCGGATTTCTGTCCAAAATGCTTTTTGGAGTTGAAAAGAAATGTTGAATGGAAAGCAAATAAGCGTGATAATACCAGCTTACAACGAAGAAAAGAGAATAGGGAAAGTCCTTCAGAGGATGCCTGAATTTGTTGATGAAGTCATTGTAGTTGATGACGGGAGCAAAGATAGAACTAGTGAAGTGGCAAGGAAATTTGGAGTAAAGGTCATTAGACTGGAGCAAAACCAAGGGAAGGGCAAAGCTATGAGCGAAGGCATTAAAGCGGCGAGTGGGGATATAATTGTATTTATTGATGCTGACGGACAGCACAGGCCTGAAGAGATTATAAAGCTCGTCGAACCCATTGTTAATGGTGAGGCAGATTTTGTCATTGGTTCTCGCTTAATAAAAGCTCAGGGAGAGAGACCACTGATAAGGAAGATAAGCAATTTCATAACAACTTCTCTCATTCGTTTAAAACTTGGGATAAATGTTAGAGACACTCAAAGTGGATTTAGAGCAATAAAAAGAGAGTTCTTACCTGAGATTGAGAGCAAGAGGTATGAAGTTGAGACTGAGGTTTTGATAAAAGCCGTGAAGAAGGGTGCGAGAGTGAAGGAAGTCCCAGTCTCAATGATTTACGGCGTTGAGACTGGTCATTTTAGGTTTGAAGATATTGTGAGATTTTTGAAAGCTCTAGTTAAGTACTAGATTTGGGTTTTGTCTTATTATTTGAATGGGTTCTAATTTTTAAACTATTGCCTAAGGAAAAATTTATATCGATTAAGTGACATATTTTATAAAAATTTTTGTGGTGGTAGGATGCGTTTTTTAATAAGACTCAAAAATGAGAATTTGGAATTTAAGGTGCCATATAACCATTTGTACTATCTGCAAGGCTTGATATACAGAAGGATTCAGCGTGCTAATCCTGACTTGAGTCTGTCTCTGCACAGACCAAAGGTTCCAAAACTTTTCACGTTTTCGCTCTTCATGACCAAAGAGCGGCATAAAATAAATAGCAACAGTGAATACTTCATTGGCAGAGGAGAGGCGTTTTTCTACTTTTCCACGGCTGTTCCGGAGATAGCCGAGGCTTTCATAGGAGGTCTTTTGCAGGAGCCGGAAGTCAGACTCTGGGATGAGAAGTTTTATGTTGAGACTGTTAAGGCCTTACCAGAGCCAGTTTCATTTAATGGAAAGAGATACTCAACGCTCTCTCCAATAGCAGTCACGACCTTAAAACCCCAGTTTGGGAAGCTGAAGCATTACGACTTAGGCCCAAAGGAGCCAAAGTTCTATGAGAATCTAAAAGAGAATCTCAAGCAGAAATACCTCCTGATTTATGGCAAAAAGCCTCCAGAGGATTTTGAAATTGAAGTACTGAATGCAAAGCCCAAGCGGTTTGAGGTTAAGCCCAGGATCTTCCAGAGAGCTTGGCACATGGTGTTCAGGGCATATGGGGATGATGAATTAATTAGAGCTGGTTATTTGGCTGGTTTTGGAGAGAAGAACTCCCTTGGCTTTGGGATGGTGAAGGTTGATGGGAGGCGGAGAAATGGATGAACCGCTTCGATTTACTGGAAATTGGTTCATTGATGCTGGGATTTTAGGATTTGTGAATTTGATGGAAGAAGTTTATGGCTGGGATTTGACAAAGCTTCAGGAAAAGCTCAGAGAAGATCCAGGGAAGGTTTATTATGGGTATTTTCCTTTTGCTTATTTTTATAAGTTGTCGGGATCCGAGAAAAGAAATCTAATAAAAAAAGCCCTCAAAGAAATAGAACAATCAAACGAGAAAGGCAAGAGATTATTAGAGAAGGTTTGGTGGAACTTTATTGTTGAGGCATTCAAAGACAAGTGGATAACTTGGAAGCTAGGAAAGATGCATGAGAAGGAAATATTAGACAAAAAAGGAAAGTTAAAGCCAGAGTACAATGACGAAAAGTATAGAGAACTCATCAGAAGACGAGAAGAGGCTCTTAATAAGCTTAAGAAATGCGAGAGCTACATCCAATCAATTTTTGGGAAACGGAAGAAATTTTTTGATGGGGAGAAACACAAGTTTACACTTGAAGATCTCGAATTCCTGAAGGATACAATATTGCAACGCCACGAAAAATCCGATGATTGCCTGAGATTGATAGAGGAAGCCTTAAAGATACACAAAGAACTCAAAGAGTACCTCAAAACCCTTTGGGAGAAGGTTAGAGTTGATCATGGTGTTCTGGCAGATAAATCTCGGTTCTTTAGAATACCTGTAGATAGTAGCTTCTATAAGAATTATCTGTTTTTTAATTACAGCAAGGGAATATTAGAGCAACTTGAAGACACATGGAATCTAATTGAGGGAAACGCTGAATACTCAGAGTACTTATCTAAGATTGACAAAACGCTCAGTAAGTTCCTACCATCGGATTCGGAGTTCCCAAATATCTCCTATACTCCCTTAAGAGTAGCGCCTTTGCTGAAGCAACTGCCACATCTGTTCGTCTACCTACTTAACTTCCTAAATGCATTCACCTCTATACCTTCTGTTGGACGCGTCTTTTTCTATAGTGGAGATCTTGAGTTTACGTACTATGTCAACAAAAGGCTCAAAACGTTTGTAGAACAGGCATCAAAAGAAGATAACAAAAACATCAACCTGTTCAAGATAACATGGCAAGCTGTTATTGACATTCTTGTGGAATACAAATCGAAATGGGCTCTGGAGAATATGTACCTTGTCCAGTATCGTAAGGTTCAACAACAGGACTTAATCGGAGTCGAATACATAGGCATTCCAAAGCTCCACGCATCAATACTTCTTGATGACACAATTAGGGATGCTCTGAACACATCTATAAGAGTCGGGGATGAGCGGAAATGGCTCCTCGAAGAATTTCTTAAACAAAAACCCTTGTATCCACTCGTTCAAATGCACCTCTGGACTAGTATAAAGACTGGCCCTATTGCAAGTTTGAGAACGCTCCTTTATGCTCTTGCTGTTGACGCAAAGCTGAAAGAACGGGCAAAGCCTGAACCAGTCTTCAAGCCTATCTTTGAGAACCCTGATAGAGTCGTTCAGGACATTCGAGAGTTTTATGAGGCAATGAATATTGCAAGGCTTAACATCTCTAGGGCTCTCGGCGAAGAGAGGAAGAGATACATTCATCCGCTCTTCTCGGCACTGAGGAAGCACAACAGGAACGCCTTTGTGAACATTCTTCTGAAAGCCTTAACTAAGGCAAAAGAGAAAGAAACTATCAAATATCTAACGGGCTATCTTATCAACAGAATTCTTCTAAACGATCCAGCTTGGGAGGATTTTGCCCTTGCACTCCTTGTTGGTCTTGTTGGAGGGGGTTCATATGCCGGTTCCAGAATGGAAAGTTCGGAAGATTAGGGATATTACTTCTGAGGTTTTGGGAAAGGCTGGTTCAGAAAACTACAGGCAGAAACTTGTTTTTGATCTACTGAATGCAATAAAGGCAAACGACCAGAGGAGGTTTTTCTGGATCCTCCTTAGAGCTCTAAACGCACACTCTAAGGACAGTCCCAAAGCAATGGAGCTGGCTAGGTTACTTGGTGAAACTTTTCCACTTTCTGAGTCTGATTTTGAAAAGGTTTCGTATTCCATCGTGCTCGGTATAATGGCAGGAGGTGGTGAATGATGGGAAGGTTCTTGGTTATGGACGTGGTCTTTTACGGGAGTTCTTTGAACTACGATCAAGGAAGTGGGAACTACCAAGAGCTCAAGAAGATAACCCGTTGGGACGGTAGGCAGTACACTCTCGTGAGTAGGTATGCGTTGAGGTACAGCCTTCTTGAAACTGGGCAGAAACTTGGACTTTGGGAGGTTGCTGATGGAGCTAAATTTGTAGAGAGTGGAACTGGTGATAAGACCGTTATCCAGCCTGCAGTGGACTTATTATTCAACGGAGACATCCTTTTATATCCTGAATTTGATCTCTTTGGATACTTAATAACCTCGCTGACTCCACAAGCATCACGAGTTTCTCCAACCAAGCTTAGCCATGCAATTTCGTTAACACCGTTTCAGTACGATACTCAATTTGCCGGAAATCTTGGACTCGCAAAGCGGAGACTCCCAATAAAGGGGAAAATGGACATTAACATTTTTACAATTGAAGAGCACTTCACATATTACATATACTCTATTGTTGTCGATGTGGATGCCCTCTGTAAGAATGAAGTCTACATAAGCGCTAAAGACAAGGATTGGACTGCAAAAGTCACCGAAAACAATGAAAGTTACATTCTAGAAATTTCAGGAAACAAGGCTAAGAAAGAAGGAATAAATAGCAAGTATGTTATTCCAAAAGAAAGAGTTGTGAGAATCAAAAATTCTCAAGGAAATCATGTTAACGCAATTATAAGAACCAGAGTAGAAAAAATCCTCGACAGAGACAACAAAACAGTACTTGTTTATCACTTAATCCAGGAGCTATCTTCCCCAGAGATCAATATTAGAGCAGAACGCCTTAAGAAACTCCTAAAGGCTGTTCTCCACCTCAAGCGCTCCATTAAGGGTAGAGAAGAAGATCTGAGACCAAGACTTCTTGTTCTCGGTGTATACAAGAACAAGCCTTATCAGACTTTCAAGGACAGAATTGAGCTTCTTGATGAATACACGGAAGAAGAATATGACGAAATCGAGGAAGTTGAGGAGAATGGCAAGAAAATACTCAGAGTGAAACATAGAGTCTCAAAGAGCAGAAAGCCAGTCTTTAGGATACATGGCATCAAGAACACTCCTCAAGAACTCAACGAAGAAGACATTCTTGATGCAGTAGAGAAGCTCTTCAATGAGGAAAAAGATTTCGCAGAGGTGAAGGTGTTCAAAGATCCAATGATAGAAGTCAAACTCGAGTGATGGCTTATGTCAGAGAAAACACTATTCATCGAACTTTTTCAGCCTTTTGCCCAGTATCGTAACCCTTTTACCTTTTACTATGCCCAGACTTACCCACTCCCACCGAAATCGACCATAATTGGTATGCTCCAGAATGCTCTTAACGACTGGTACGGAAATGAGAGAGGTTTAGATACATGGTGGAACTTAAAAGTCAGTATTCACGGAGGGTTTGAAAGTGTATTCTGGAACTATCAGCAATTAATCAAGGGCACAAAGGATGGTATAAGCCTTGTTAGATTCAAAGGACGGCCGATTCTCTGGAATCAAGACCGTCCACTATATTACTATCCAATAAAGTCTCAGCGTACTCCAGTCTATCAGCAGGAGCTCTTTAACGGCTGGCTCTATATTTTCCTCAGGGGATCAGTCAATTTGCTCGAAGAAATAAGGGAGGCTCTACTAGTTCCTGATAAAGTCCTCTCCCTTGGCAGGAGCGAAGATGTGATATTCGTGAGAAGGGCAGAATTTGTCGAGCCAGCCAAGCGATACAAAGCTAAGGAAATCATCTTTACTTATCCAACATACATCAGGCTTCCAAATGAGTTACTCAAGGTCAAGAGATTCCCAGCTTACTCAATTCCCGTTAGGGTGCTCTTCAGAAACGATGGCAGACCCATAATGCACAAAGCTGAAATCTCTTCAAGCACTGAAAGGGATGTCTATTTTGAGAGCGTTCTTTATGCAGGAGCTGACTATATAGTAACGTTGGCTGAGAAGGTTTGGGTTGAGAGATTTGAAGTTGATGGCTTAAGGCCATTCAAAATTCTCCTTAACTATGGGTGGTTGTGATGAGTCAGAGGACTCTCGATACCTACCTTTCAAGCAGAACGGATTCACCTTTCTTAGAATTAATAAGAGCTAAAAGTAGTGACGCTCCCGCTTATCTACTTAGAGACCACGTGATTGAGGCTCTTAAGAGATGTGCCACTCTTTATAAGTTTGTATCAGATATGAATAGCCTCTCCTATAAACCCCTAAAAGATGAAGATGGCAGAAGGGAATTCTTTAAGGCTCTAGCAAAAGCCGTGATACTCCATGACCTCGGCAAGATAAGTTATGACTTCCAGAAGAAGCTCTACGGTCACGAGGACTGGGAAGAACTGGGAGAATTCATGAAGGACACAAGAGGGATAAAGGTAAGGCATGAGATACTCTCGATCATTTGGACAGTTGGACTGCTCGGCAATTCTGAGTGGGATGCCAAGATACGGACGGCTATTCTCCTACACCACTACAATGAGTTCTTCTCGGAGGAGAAAAGCCTAGCCGATGTTGTGCTCTCCTACAAGACCGACGTGATGAAATATCTGAGATTTCTTGTGAATAAGCGGGAAGAGCTTGAAGTCTTTATCAGAGCTCTTTACACAGAACTGGGGAAGCAATTTGATGAGGACTTCATACAAAAGGCTCTAGAAGAGCTGAATGATGAAATGGACTTCTCAAGATTCTCGAAGCTACTTGATGCGATAGAGAACTGGGGAGACGACATCTCTGAATACGCTTTTATGCACGAGCCCGAACGCATGGAAGTAGACTTCCTTATTTTCCTCGGCATGCTAAGGAGATGTGATTACGCTTCAAGTGGCGATGTTAACATTGAAACTGCTGAGAATCTCGGAAAGATCTTCAGCGGAATCGAAGAGAGAATTAAGCAAGTGGTGAGAGAGAAGGCAAGTGTTGACAGACTCTGGCAGGAGGAAGTTTTAGCAAAGTACAATTATGACTATCTAATAGTTGTTGCACCAACAGGCTCCGGAAAGACAGAGCTGGCTGTGTTGTGGGCCAAGAACAGAGGAAAGCTCATCTATACTTTACCTCTACGCGTAGCCCTAAACGATCTTTATCTTCGCCTCTCTAGGGAGTACTTCGAGAAAGAGCACGTGAATTTGCTACACTCAACAGCCTTCATAGAGTACGTTAAGGGAACAGGGGACGATATAGATGTTGAGAAGAAAGTTACCTCTGCAAGACTTTTGGCGGCCCCAGTAATTCTCTCCACTCCTGATCAAGTGTTCCTAACGTCTCTCAATTACTACGGTTCCGACAAGGTTATATCGGTATATCCAGAGTCCGCTGTTGTTGTTGACGAGATTCAGGCTTACACACCCGAAATGGCGGCAGTTTTCATAAGGACGCTGAGGCTCCTTAAGGAAGCAGGGGCTAAGGTTCTCATAACAACTGCAACCCTGCCGCCATATTACCGGGAGTTCTTCGAGGAGCTCAGCTTTAGAACGGTTGATGTGCTCGAAAGTGGCGTTGATGTAAAGAATCTTCATAGGAAGAGGCACGTGATAAAGATTATCGATAAAGGCCTGTTTGAATACAATAAAGAGCTGGAGTTCACAGGAAAGGAGACAGTTCTTAGTGTTCTGGAGGAGTTCGAAAAGAACGGCTTTGGGAGTGTCATGATAGTTTTCAACAACGTTAAGAAAGCTATGAGAGCATTTGAGGAGCTAAAGGGAGACCTTGAAAATAGGGGCTACAGAGTATTCCTGCTCCATTCAAGGCTCATCGAGCTTGTAAAGGATAATAGAATCAGAGAAATCAAGGAGCTTATGAAGAATGGCAAGCGTGTTGTCTTAATCTGCACACAACTGGTTGAGGCCTCCGTTGACCTTGATTTCGACGCCATGATAACTGAGATTTCTCCTATAGACAGCCAGGTGCAGAGATGGGGACGAGTCTATAAACAGCCCGAGTTTCTTGCCCCTGAAAGAGGGGCTGGGCATTTGATAGGTCAATCCGCCTATGCACGGCTCTCAAGAATTAACCTTTTCTAGGAAGTTTTTAATTGCAAGATTTAATAGCTTCCAAAGTCATCTATTCCAAAACCAAGACCTTCTTTGTAGTTAACAAATGTTCACAATGATAACAGGTGAAAAAATCTTTAAATGAGAAAGAAGATAGGGAAGAACATGCCAGCAGTGAGAGTTCAGAAGCATGAAGCAGAGAAAGTTAAGAATATCTTGAAAAAACTTGGTCTATATGATGGGAAAAGAAGACCCAAGCGCGAAGAGACTTTTGTTCTTTTACCGGTTGTTAGCTCACCAAAACTCAAAGAACTTGGATTTGAAGTTGTGGATGTAGAACTGCCGTTTAGACCTGAGAGGCAGATATATAAAAATCTTGAGAGTGTTCTGGCTGAAAAATTTACAAAAGAAGATCTTGCATATTTAAGAAGATATGACATAATAGGAGACATAGCTGTTATTCAAATACCAAAGGAGCTTGAGCACAGACAAAAGGATATTATTGAGGCTCTTCTGATCGTTCACCCATTCATAAAGGTGATTGCTAAAAAAGGATTTCATGAGGGAAAGTTCAGAGTAAGGGAATATGAGATAATTTGGGGTGAGAAAAGGCTGACCACAGTTCATAAAGAGAATGGTGTTAAAATCAAAGTTGACTTGGGCAAAGTTTTCTTCAATCCACGAATGAAAGGCGAGCGATACAGATTAGCCCAGCTTGTTCAAGATGGGGAGAGAATTCTTTTGATGTTTGCTGGAGTCTTGCCCTATGCACTGGTTATTGCCCGCTTTAAGAACGTTGAAATTACTGCAATAGAGCTCAACAAAGATGCAGTAAGACTTGGATTGGAAAATATTCAGCTCAATAAGGATAAACTCAAGGGGAAAATTGAGGTAATTTATGGAGATGTTTTTAAAGTTGTTCCTAAGCTTGGGACTTTTGACAGGGTGATAAGCCCAACTCCAAAAGGAGTTGATGCTCTAAATTTAGCCTTGAGCAAGGCTGAGAAGTGGGTCCACTACTACGACTTTGTTCATGAAGATAAGTTTGATGAGTTTAAGAGACGGATTGAGGAAGAATGCCAAAAGCTCGGAAAACAGTGTGAAGTGAGGATAAAGAAAATAGCGGACTATAAACCGCATGTTTACAAGGTTTGTGCCGATATTAAGCTTTTTTAAAGCTCAGTAAGATGCCATACATGGCGAGGAAAAACAGCAGTGCATGGGCTGCAAAAGGTGTATATGGGATTCTTCCCTTTAACAACTCCTGAATGACAAGATAAAAGAACATACCCCCAATTAGCCCTGCAGTGCCGAGGATTACAAAAACAACAAACTTGCTATCATAGGCCGGTATAGAAAACAGCGTTAAAGCTCCTAAAAAGACCATCATCTGTCCCCAAGTGCCTCCAGCCTCATCAAAATCCTCTGGATTTTCTCTTGTATTAGTATAAGCACTATAAATGGTTACGGCTCCTAAAAGAATTTCGATGATTCCACAGATAAGGGAAATCTTTTGGAGCTTATTCATGAATTTCACCGTGAAGTAGAAATAAAAGAGGGCTCATTTCTTTAGAAAGTCAAACAGTGTCGCCTGCTTACCTTTCTTTTTAGCTTTGTCAATCTTTTCAACCTTTTCGTATTTTTCTTCTTTCTCCCATTCTGCCTCTTCTATTTCTTTCTCGATTTCTTCGCTTTCTTTCTCTTCCTCAGAAACTTCTTCCTTTGTAGTATCTACTTCTGCAGTTTTTTCCTCGGGTTCTTCTTCAATTTCTTCTTCGAGTTCTCTAGGTCCCGCTTTCTCCATTTTGGCCTTTATTTCAATCCCCGCTTTTTTGAGCTTTTTGTGAATTGAAAGAGTCTTACCTTTAATTTTTGCCGCTTTCTCTTTATCTCCAGCTAAGAACTCTATCTCTTTGTCA
Organism: Thermococcus paralvinellae; assembly: GCF_000517445.1. Taxonomy (NCBI): domain Archaea; kingdom Methanobacteriati; phylum Methanobacteriota; class Thermococci; order Thermococcales; family Thermococcaceae; genus Thermococcus; species Thermococcus paralvinellae. Next base: position 522,855 of record NZ_CP006965.1, read on the forward strand.
CCTAAATCTAGGAAAACCGCTATATGCGCAGCAACGTCTAAGTTGTTTTCAAAGATTGTTTTGAATATCTGCATCGTTTCGATAGCTTCAAGCTTGCTCATATGCATTTGCTTCATGATTTTCTTAACTATTGAATCTCTAATTCCTCTCTCTTCTTTTGTATCCTTAAGCATTCTGAGGGTCTTTGGTGGATAGAATTTTGTGAATCCTTTCTTTTTTATTCCTGCTACTGCAACTCCTGCTGTCATCATATCTATGGCGTACTTCCAAAGCCCATAGTTCCCTGTTCTCTTGGCCCTTCCTAAGTAGATATCTGCTCTGCTTATGGCGTTGTAGGCCTCAGCAATGTCTTCGGGTTTGTAATAGATATATGGAATGTTCTCATCAACCCAAAGAAGCAACTCATCAGGTGTCATATCTAGGTTCCACATTGCCATCTTAGCTCTCTTTGCATTATCACTTCCAAAAATCAGCCCAAGGGCTTGAAATACAGTCTTTTCGACATCTCTGTAAGCAAGCACATCTCTTGCATCCTCTATTCCACCGGCAACTACGCTCTGCAAATCATTTATTGCAGCTCTTAAATCACCGCTTGCTCTTTTTGCTATCTCAGCAACTATTTCCTTCGGCACAAAGATGCCCTCTGCCTTAATAATTTTAAATAGGGCTTGCATGATATCTCTTTGGGTTAGTCGTTTGTATTCAACGACCTCAGCTTTATTCCTTATTTCCGCTGGCACTTCCCAGTACTTATTTGCTGCCATAATAATTGGATTCCTTGCTTTGTCTATGAGCTTTGCAATCTCATGGGCACCGCTTGGCTCTATGTTGTCGGCCTCATCAAGGAATATTAGCTTTCTTCTCTTTCCAAAGATATCCATTGTATATGCAGCATCAAGATAGCGTCTGATTTTCTCGAAAGTTCTTTCATCGCTTGCGTTAAGCTCAATAACCTCAAATTTGTACTCATTGGCTAGAGCATAAACCGTAGTTGTCTTTCCACTCCCTGGTGGACCAGCCAATAGCAAAGCTTTTTTCTTTGGTGTTCCGTGAAACCACTGCTTAATCCATGCCTCAACCTTTTCAATGGCCTGCTTTTGATTAACTATTTCTCTTAGCCTTTTTGGACGGTACTTTTCAACCCATGGGATGTCCATTGTGCTCACCTAATCATTTACCCAGCAGAGTGAACTGGGCAAGCAGAGCCTCAAGCTGAATCATTTCATTTGCTCCTTCAACCAGTCTAAAGTTATATTCTCCAATCTTATCTGCCAAAGCAACTTTCTTGGGCTCGCTTATTGGCAGGTTAAACACTTCTTTATGCATTTGAATGAGAACATCCTCTCCACTCAAACCTTGCTTGAGGAGAATTTCCCTTAGCTTTTCTCTAGCCTTGAGGAAATTGCCTTCCAATGCCATGAGCATCATTTCCCTAACATCCTCGGGTCTTGCTCTACTAGCAACCATGAAGACGTTCTCGTCTGTAATCTTTGTATCGAGTGCTGCAGCAGCCTGCAGAACGTTAATTGCCCTTCTTAGATCACCCTCGGCTACATAGAGAATTGCCTGTAATCCTTCCTCTGTTAATTCTAACCCTTCATTTTCTGCTATGAACTTAATCCTCTTTGCAATGTCGTCATCTTTAAGAGGTCTGAATCTAAAGATTGCACATCTCGATTGAATTGGCTCAATAATCTTTGATGAGTAATTACAGCTTAGAATGAACCTAACGTTATTTGAGAACATCTCCATCATTCTTCTTAATGCTTGCTGAGCATCTTGCGTTAAAGCATCAGCCTCGTCAAGGAAGATTATCTTAAAGCTTGCTCCCCCAATTGGTTTTGTCCTCGCGAATTCTTTGACTTTTTCTCTAATTACGTTAATTCCTCTTTCATCAGAAGCGTTTAGTTCGAGAAAGTTGTGCCTCCAGTGTTCTCCAAATAGTTCTCTTGTTAAACACAAAGCTGCTGTCGTCTTTCCGACACCAGGAGGGCCAGCAAATAAAAGATGGGGCATCGAACCTGTCTTAACATAATGCTTGAGTCTCTTAACTATGTGATCTTGTCCTACAATTTCATCCAGTCTCTGGGGTCTATATTTTTCAACCCATGGCTTTTCCAGAATTTTGACTTCTTTTACTTCTTTAACCTCTTCGCTCATAGCTATCACCTATCATCGTGAGCTAAAGGTTTATTATGCCTTGAGATATTAAAAACTTTGGGGAGAAAATGGACGTCCTAAAGCATGCTTCAATACCATTGCTTGCATTTTTGGCTCTAAGTAAAAATCCAAGTTTAATTTCAATTATTATCCTCGTATTTGGCTCGATATTTCCGGATTTTGATGTTTTCTTTAAGGAGCATAGGAGTTATTTCCATTCTCTTCTACTCTTGGCTCCTCTTTTTACTGTTTCGCTTTATGTTCAGAACATTTATCTCCGGCTGTTTGTCTTTGGAATTGGAATACATCTTTTCTTGGATTTCTTTTCTGGTGTTATCCCGTTTTTGTATCCGCTCAGAAAGAAGGGTTTTGGCCTAAAAGTATTGGGAGTTGTGGCTTTTGAGAGTTTACCAAGAATAAGTGTTAAGTATGAGATTCTTGTTGGATATCCTAGCAAGTCTAGAGGAAGTTATGTCGGATTTTCAAACGATAGTTTGGCAATAACTCTAATTGCACTTATTGTTCTACTTATACGGCTGAATATTTTGTCAATATGACAGTGCAAAACTTTTATACCCATGAAACTCTAATTCTATTTGGTGGTTTCTATGGGAAAGCTTGACTGGATTACTGAGGAATTAAACGAACTTAAAGAAAAAGGTCTTTACGTCAAAATTAGAGTTCTTCAAAGCGCCCAAGGGCCATGGGTTGTCGTTGATGGGAAGAAAGTTTTGAACATGTGTTCAAACAACTATCTTGGCTTGGCTGCACATCCAAAGATTAAGGAGGCAGCAATAAGAGCTATTCTCGACTATGGTGTTGGTGCTGGAGCAGTAAGAACCATTGCCGGAACCATGGAACTCCATGTTGAACTTGAGGAGAAGCTTGCAAAGTTCAAGAAGAGAGAAGCTGCAATCCTCTTCCAAAGCGGCTACAATGCTAACTTGGGTGCAATAAGTGCTCTCATCACAAAGAAGGATAATGGTGTCTTTATCAGTGAGGAACTCAACCATGCGAGCATAATTGATGGCATGCGCTTGAGCGGTGCACCAAAGGTTATCTATAAACACCTTGATATGGAGGACTTAAAGAAGAAACTTGAGGAGACAAAGAACTACAAGAAGAAGCTCATTGTTACCGACGGTGTCTTCTCAATGGATGGTGACCTTGCACCATTACCAGAGATTGTTGAGTTAGCCGAGCAGTATGATGCAATGGTTTACGTTGACGATGCTCACGGTGAAGGTGTCCTTGGAGATCATGGTAGAGGTATTGTTGATCACTACAAGCTTCACGACAGGGTTGACTTTGAAATGGGTACGCTGAGTAAAGCATTTGGTGTCATCGGTGGTTACGTTGCCGGTCCGGAGGAAGCTATAGAGTATTTAAGACAGAGAGGAAGACCATTCTTGTTCTCATCAGCACTTAACCCACCAGACGTTGCTGCTGCAATAGCTGCCGTTGAGATCCTTCAGCACAGTGATGAGCTCGTCAAGAAGCTCTGGGACAACACTCACTTCCTCCAGAAAGGTCTGAGAGACCTCGGCTATGACCTCGGAAACACTAAGCATCCAATTACTCCAGTTATGCTATATGATGAGAAACTAGCTCAGGAGTTCTCAAGGAGGTTATATGAGGAGTATAACATCTTTGCACAAGCAATCGTTTATCCAACAGTCCCATTAGGAACCGCTCGTATTAGACTTGAGCCATCAGCAGCTCACAGCAAGGAAGACTTGCAATATGTTATTGATGCCTTTGAAGATCTTGGAAAGAAAACTGGTTTCTTAAAGTAGCGTTTCTTATTTCCTCTATTTTTCTGCACTTTTCTGCACAGTAATCATCAGTTCTTTTCACGAAAACTATATATTCCCCTGAATGGTTTTATAAACTAGAGGTGAGAAAAATGAGAATAATCGCAATATCCCTTGTACTTGTTGTCGGCATTATAGCTAATATAATAGTTGCACTTAGCTTCAAGTATCGATCAGTTTTTATCCAGCATCATCCTAGGCTGAAGAAATTTTATGATTATATTCTCCTAGGTATTGTATTTTCTGTTGTGGCAAAGTTAGTATTCATACCTCTCGATTTAGATGATATGGGTTTAATCTCAATCCCTACCTCCCAGGGAGTTATACTAAACATGGCTGGAAATTTCCTCTTTATGGTTGGGGGTGTACTGTTCATTCTTGGATGGATGCATATTTTGAAAACATTGACCTCTAAATATGACCTCATTCCTATAGTTGAATTTGAAGGTAGTGATGACAATTATGAAGAAATACCCGCTGGAATTTATCTTTGTAAAGTTGATAAGTGCTACCATGCTTTTCTCAAGTTGTTGAAAGGAAGGGCTGGAGTCATAATTTCAAGAATTCCACCAGATACATTGTGCAAAAAATTCAAACTTGAAAAGACACCGATTTTGTGGCTCACAAAAGTTGAGGGTGATAAGAATATCCACCCCCACCGTCTTGAATTTTTAATGCATACATTGGTTGACTTCATGAGGCGATGCAAAAATCCAAAAGTTGTTATGCTCGATGGCATTGAGTATTTGATTTTAGAAAATGGGTTCACACCTGTTTTCAAGTTTTTAACTGCCCTAAAGGACTATGCAGTTATGAACAATACTATTATTGTAGTCCCAATTAAAGAAGAAATATTCGACACAAGAGAGCTGAGCATCCTCAAAAGAGAATTTGGAGAGCTCAAACTTTAACTTAAAACTTCACCCTCTCAATCTGGTAATATACAATGTCATTATCTTCATCAACAATCGCCATGATCATTTTCTTCCTCACTCCGTGTGCGACCCTTATTCTTGCCGTTAAATCATTTGGAAACATTTTTTGGCTCTCACTTACAACCCAAATGAGCCAATCTGAATGTTCCTCCATCCCTTTGCGATAAACTCTAAAGTGGGAGCCGTATTTGAGGGCAGTTTTTACAACGTATCCCCTATCTCTTAAATCTTTATACACTAAAAACTTCAGATCAAACTGCTCGTCTTTCTTCTTTCCTAAATCAAAAAGCTCTCCCAGGCTCAGCTCCCTATTCCCATCAAAGACTTTAATTTTCCCTTTATCCACCAAGTATGCGGCTTCAATCAGAGATAAGAAAAGCTTTCCGTTGATGACTTCTCCAAAATACCGCTTGTTGTAAAACTGATTTATTGCCTTCTCTCTTTCACTGAAAACCCTTTCTCCGCTTAGATAAAAAGCAATTGGTTCCTTCAATTCCCTCCCCTCCATTCATTCGCTGGCAAGACCATGTAATATGCATCTTCTCCATCTGAATAGTAGCCGATGATCCTCTTCACCTTTCTAAATCCAAGGGTTTCATAAAGCTTTATCGCCTTTTCATTGCTAACCCTAACCTCCAATCCTATGTATCTAGCTCCTTTTTCTATGAGTTTATTAATTACCGAAGTCATCAAGGCTTTACCTATGCCATTCCCCCTATAAAGAGGATCAACGGCTATGCTCATAACGTGTCCTTCTAAATCAGGCTTCAGATACGCCATAACATAACCCACAACTTTCCCGTTATACTCAGCAACCAAAAAAGTATCTGGATTGTTCTCTAGAAACATTATAAAAAGTCCTCTTGGATACTGTTCTCTGAATGACCGATGCTCTATCCTAACTATCTCTGGCAAATCAAAAAGCTTTGCAGGCCTAATGACAACCAAACTTAAAGGGATCCTTTTCATCTGTGGCAAGTCTCTTGAAGAGGCACTCATGTTTTAATTTACTCCCCAGGAACTTTTAACATTTTGGGAGCAAGATTTAAAAGATTCCATGGAGAGCTATGCTTAGTGATGAGTGCCCTTGATCCTGATGAAAAGATGATGAGCGGATTCCTGGCTGATTTCTCCTTTTGTTTATTGAACAAAGATTTATATTCACATCCAAGAGTAATTATGAAAAGGTGGTAACATGAAAATAACAGAAGAAGTCGTTGGTATAGTCAAAGGTGAGGCAACTGTCACAAACTACACATTCTCTGCTCAGCCTGATGCCGAATTACGATTTGGAGAATTTGTTGTTGCCCAAAATAGAGAGGGTGAGTGGGTCATTGGCAATATTAGAAAGCTTGAAAATATAAACTGGCTTCTCAGTGGAGGAAAAAGCACCTATCATGCCCTTCAACTGGATTTAGAACAATATGGAGACAGTATTGAAGCTAATGAAGAACTTATAGCAACTGTAAGAATTCTTGGTAAAATCAAAATTAACGGGGAAAAAGTTGAAGTTTTGCCAAATAGAGTTCCTATTCCCAATGGTAGGAAGGTGTATCGTCTAAGCGATGAAGTTCTCAAGGCAATATATAATCCCGGAGTTGGATATATAGAGATTGGAAATCTTCTTTTGAGAGAAAGTGTTCCAATTTATCTAAATGCTGATGAACTCGTTTCAAGGCATTTTGCAGTTTTAGCTGTTACAGGCGCTGGTAAATCAAATACTGTGGCTGTGATGATTAGTCAAATTGTTGAAAAGCTTAGGGGCACAGTTGTTGTTCTCGATCCTCATGGAGATTACATTAAGCTAAAGCTTCCAAATACTGGAAAAGAGTATGTCAAGATAATTGAAGCTAAAATAAGACCAGAGGAGATGGACAGTGAGGAATTGGCTGATTTGATTGAGGTTGCCAAAAATGCAACAATTCAGAGAGAATTCTTGGCCAAAGCTTGGGAAACCGTTAAGCATGAGTATCCGAACCTAGGTGGCAGAGAGATTATCGAAAAGCTCATGGAAACAATAAGTGATTGGATAAGGCATAAGGAGGCGAGATACTGGGACGGGGCAAAGCAGAGCTATCTAACTGAGGAGCTCAAGTCAGAGAGAGTTGATACTTTGAGGGGAGTTGTTCTGAGAATCAGAAGATTCCTAAGAAACTATGGAGCATTATTGACGAGTGAGGATTTAATTTCCCAGATTGAGCCAGGTAAAGCTAATGTCATTGATTTAGGTCCTTTAGATGAAGGGCAAATGAAAGTTGTCGTTGGTAAGCTTTTGCATGCTATATTTGAGGCGAGAGTGGATTATGAAAAAGCAAGGAAGAAGCTTGAACGCATAAAAGAAGAATTGAGAGAAAGTAAGGTTGCCAGAACTTCAAAGCTTGAGGAAGAAATGAGAGAGCTTGAGAAAACTATGAGGGATATTGAAGCTAAAAGCAAAGCTCTCGCTGAACCAATCCTTCTGATTGTGGAAGAAGCTCACATCTTCGCTCCACAAGGAGAGCACAATGACGCTGTGAGAATTTTAAGCAGAATTGCGAGAGAAGGTAGAAAATTTGGAGTTGGTTTGGGAATAGTATCTCAAAGACCAAATAAGCTGAATGAAGATGTCTTGAGCCAAACAAACACGAAGATAATTTTAAGGATTGTGAACCCAAAAGACCAAGATTATGTTCTTAAAGCGAGTGAGCAACTGAGTTCAGATTTGCTCTCAGATATTGCCTCTCTCGGTAAAGGTGAGGCTGTAATAGTTGGTCAAGCAATTACTCTACCTGCTTTGGTCAAAATACACAACTTCAAATCTAAAGGCGGAGATTACGGTGGTGAAGATATAGGAGTTGTCTCAAGATGGCTCAAGAGGGCTGAGGAAGAAGAAAAGGAGAGGGAAATTCAGCAGATTTATGAGGATGAGGGGATAGAGTATGACCTTTAAATTTGCTCACATTGCTGACGTCCATCTTGGATTTGAGCAGTACCGCTTGCCCTATAGAGCTGAAGAGTTCAGAGAAGCTTTTGAAACTGCGATAAAAAAAGCAGTTGAGGAGAAAGTTGATTTTATCTTGATAGCTGGAGATTTGTTCCACAGGAGTAATCCAAGCCCTCAGACTATTAAAGATGCTATTGATATTTTGTCGATTCCGAAAGAAGCCAACATTCCGGTTTTTGCCGTTGAAGGAAATCATGACAGAACTCAGAAAAGAATCTCCGCCTATCATCTCCTTGAGTCTTTGGGGTTGATTTATCTCCTTGGATTCAGCGAGGAGAAAAAGGAGAATAAATATCAAACTACGGAAAAAGTCAATGGAAAATTAATTGTCAAGGGAGTTTTTGAGAAAGGGAATAAGAGCATTGAGATTTACGGAATGAAGTTCATGAGTGCCGCATGGTTTGAGAGAAATAAGCTCGGCGATTATTTCAAACCGAGTGGAGATGCCATATTGATGCTCCATCAAGGAATAAAGGAGATGATGGACAAGCTTTATCTTGAAACCCAGAGAGATTACTTTGAGATAAGCCTTGAAGACTTGCCAGATGGATTTCTCTATTACGCAATGGGTCATATACACAAGAGGTGGCAGACGAGCAAGGCTCTTGGGATCGTAGCTTATCCCGGTTCACTGCAAAGGTGGGACTTTGGGGATTATGAGGTAAGATATAGATGGGATGGAAATAAGTTCTTGCCTCAAGCTGGAGAAGATAAGGGTTTTTTGATAGTTGAAGACTTTAAGCCCCAGTTCATTAAATTAGATGTCAGACCTTTCTATGATATCAGGATAAAGGCAAATGAAAGTGTTGCAAGAAGGGAACTAAAAAGGTTAGTGGCAAAGATACCGAGTGAGGCATTCTTAAGAGTTCATATTGAATGGGAAAAGCCTTTTGACGTTTCTTTCCTTCATGATGTTTTCAATGTTAAATATCTTTACATAAGGACAAAGTTCGGTAAAGTTTCTCTCTTGAAGGCAAAAGGGACAACTGCAAGCGAGTTTTTTACACCTATGGAACTTAAGGTAATTGAGAGAGTTGGAGAGAAGGACTTTGAGGAGTTTGATGAGATAATAAAGCTCATTTTAGAAGGCATGAATGATTCTATTAATGCTGTTGAGAAAGTCGTTGAGAAGGAAAAGACAGAAGAAAAGCTCCAAAAGACAGAGCTACAAGTGGAAAGAGAGGTAAAGGTTCAAAAAACTGAGAAAAAAGTGAAAAAAGTTCCTCCAAAGAAGAAATCTGACATTTTGGCTTGGTTGAAGGGGTGAGAAAATGAGAATTGAAAAAATCATTGTGAGGGACTTTCGCTCTCATGAATTTACTAAAGTAACTTTTACGTCTGGAATAAATCTGATAATAGGTCAAAACGGTTCTGGAAAAAGCTCTCTGCTTGATGCAATTCTCATCGGCTTATACTGGCCTACAAAACCAAAAGACCTCAAAAAAGACAGCTTTCTTCGTGTTAATGGAAAAAGCACAGAGATAACGATATTCTTCGAAAAAGATGGAGTGAAATATCAAGTTCACCGCAACATAACGAGAAGTATTGCCTTTGCTAAGTACTACGACGGCACTTGGCACTATGTAACCGAGGCTAATCAAAAAGCTGTGAGAGACTGGATGGAAAAGCTTATTCCTTATGACATTTTTGTCAATGCAATTTACATAAGACAGGGGGAAATTGATGCAATACTCGAGAGTGATGAAAGTAGAGAAAAAGTTGTGAGAAAAGTATTAGGCCTTGATAAATACGAAAACGCATATAAAAATCTCCTCGAGGTCAGAAAAGTAATAGACTCCAAAATTAAAGGGATTGAGGAATATCTGAACGCAATGAAGAACATAGATGATATGATTAAAGAGGCTGAGAAAGAACTAAGTAGTGTTATTAAGCAGATAAATGAGCTTTCTCCTCAAATTCCAAAACTTAGAAGGGAAGTTGAGGAGTTTGAGAAAAAGTTAGACGAGCTTGACAAGCTTGCCGAAGAGCTTGAGAAGTTAAAAGAAAACAAGTCTAGGATTGAGAAATCTCTTGAAGGAATAAACGCAAAGATGAATTCCCTTGCTACTTCTATAGCTGAGAGAGAGTCAAAGGTTAAAGAACTTGAAGAGAAATTCAAAGAGTTCGAGAAAATTAAGCCCGAAGCAGAAAGATACAAAGAGCTTGAAGAATTTTATAGAGAGTACAGCGATGTGAAAGCCAAGGCAGAAAGAGAGATTAAAGGTTATGGGGGCCAGATAGCTCAGATTGAGGAAAGACTTAAGGAGCTGAAGAGAAAAGCAGAGGAACTTGAGGAATTACAAGAGAAAATATCCCAAATTGACGAACAGCTTGGAGAACTAGAGGAATATGCCAAGCAGTATGATGAAGCCTTAAGAATTAAAAAGACAATTGAATCCCTCAGAAAAAGGCTTAGCTTAAGTGAAGATGAACTCAAAAAGCTCAAAGCTGAAATTGAAAACGCCAAGCAGAGAAAAGAGGAAATTCTTAGGGAAATTGAAGAAATTGGAGAGAAAAAGGGAGAGTTAAAAAATGCCACAAGTGAGAAGAACAAGGCTATTTTGGAGCTTAGGAAAGCTAGGGGCAAATGTCCAGTTTGTGGAACTGAACTAACGGAAAAGCACAGGGAAGATTTAATCAAAAAATACACTCTGGAAATTGAGGGCTATGCAAAAGAAATGGAGCAGCTTATGAGGAGAGAAAAGGAACTTAGGGCTGAGCTTGTAAACATTGAGAAGATACTAAAAAAGGAGAAGGATGTTATAACTAACGAGGAGATTCTCAATCAAATACGAGAAAATGAGAAGAAACTCTCTGAATTTAACCTTAAGGAACTCGAGGAGAAAGTTAAGAAGCATGAAAACCTCTCTGCTGAGAAGAACAAGCTTGAGGGAAGATTAAGGAGCATTCAAGATGAACTGAAGAAAAAAGCTGCCTTGGAGAAGAAGAAAACCTATTTGCAGAGAAAGATTTCGGAAATCAAAGCCAATCTATATGAGTATGAGGCTAAACTTAAAAATCTCGGATTTGAGAACATCGACACTCTAAAAGCCGAGATTGAGGTACTGAAGCCAGTTTATGAGAAGTATCTAAAGCTCCTGAACTCGGAGAAAGAACTCAAAGCTGAAAAAGAACGTCTTCAAAGGGACAAGAACGAATTAGAGATCCTTAAAGAGAAAAAAGCTGGGCTGGAAAAAGCTCTTTCTGAGATAAAGGAAAGGTTAGAGAGACTTGAGAAGGATTACAGCAAAGATGAACATGAAAGAGTTAGAAAAGAGTACATTGAAAAGAGAGGGGCACTTATAAAGGCAGAAACTGAGCTCGAAAATCTTGAAAAGAGGAAAGAAGAGCTGATCAAAAACTTAGAGAACTTAAAGAATGAGAAGGAAAACGTTAAAATCAAAAGAAAGGAGCTTGAAGACTTAAAGAAAGCCCGTGAGAGAGTTCAAGAGCTGAGAGAAAAAGTTAGAAAGTTCAAGAATATTCTCAAGGAAGACGCTTTGGCGAAAGTTGGGGAATATGCAAGTGAAATCTTTGAGGAGCTGACAGAGGAGAAGTATTCGGGGATAACTGTAAAGGCTAAGGAGAACAAGGTTGTTCTTGGCGTTATTTACGATGGAAAGGAAAGGGATTTATCATTCTTAAGTGGTGGTGAAAGGATAGCACTTGGATTGGCATTTAGACTGGCTTTGTCCTTGTATCTAGCTGGGGAAATTCCTCTACTTATAATGGATGAGCCGACACCGTATCTTGATGACGAGAGAAGGAGGAGGCTTGTTGATATAATGGAGCGCTACCTTAGGAGAATTCCACAGGTAATCATAGTTTCTCATGATGAGGAGCTGAAGGACGCTGCAGACAGGGTCATTAGGGTTAGACTTGAGAATGGAGTCTCGAAAGTGGAAGAGGTTGAGGTGAGCTGAATGTATCGTCTAATTTCGAAGGATCAAGCGGATAAAATTCTCAACATGCTCACTAATGAGCTCAGAGAGGCCGAGAATGTTTTGAGTGGGAAAATTGAATGGAAACCTCTGCCAGAAAAGAGAGAGAGCAAAGTTTATGCTGTTGATGGCAGTCAAGGGAAGGCAAGGCTAAGCGGAACGATAATCTATACCGTTGCATCTTTTGCCTTTGGTAATGGCAAAAGCGCACGTTTGGTTTATACTAATGCTATGATCTACAATCATGGAATCTCTGACCAGATAATTAGGTTGCAGATGGAAACCCTTGAGAACAAGCTTGGTGCTCTAGTTGGGACTGATGAGCACATGATTTTAATGGATGGAACGCTTACAGGTTCTTTAACGAGACCCCCTGTTTATCCGGAGAGTGTGAGGGGTATAACTACCGTGATGAATGCTTTAGGGGAGAAAAGCTTAGAACAGCTTATTGATGATTTTATCCATAAACTTAATGACCACTATGAAGAGCTTGAAAGGAAGCTCGCAGAAAAGAGAGAAATCCGAGAGTTCGTGATATTGGCAGATGAAGTGGTGGATGAATATTCGGAGTTTTATAAAGCCATGGAGGGATACACATACAGGGATGCGCCTCTCCCGAGTAATCTTAGAAAACTGAAAGTTTCATTAATCACGCTTCAAGAGGCTGCCGAAAGGGGAGAGACCATTGAAGATGTTATAAACCGCTATCTCTCCGAATATGGGGAAGAAAAGACATTGACTCTTGAAGATGCCAAGAACACCATCCACGTCGTTTTGGGATATCTTGAATATCTCTACTCTCTCGAAAAGCTTCTCCAGAGAGAACTTATATACATTGCAAAGAGCTTTTACAACAGAAAAATTACTTCAAAGCTCGGCATTAGTGCTGTTGATGTTCCATTCCTTGATGCTTATCTGCTCAAGGTTTATGGAGAAGAACTTCCAGGTTATTACGTAATTTACGACCCAGAGAAAACCGAGGAGAAAAAGAAGATAGCTCACCGTCTGCCGAGGGTTTTGAGAAAATACTTCCCAACTGTTCAGGAGTTCATAGAAAAAGGAGTCCCATCCGCCTATATTAGAACAATGAAAGGTGGAGTCATATATCTGCTTCAATCTAACCGCACAATCGGCGGTGAACTCATAGGAAAGCTTCTCTGGCATGAGAGTAGTGGGTATATAAGACCTCTTCAGAGGGCGCATGAAGGAGTAAAGATTGAGCAGAAGATGTTCAAGGCAGAGCTTGAGGCACTCATGAACTACTTAAAGAGGAAAAACAAAGAGCTGAGGGTTTTCATAAAATATGGAAGGTCGCCTTTGGAGTAATTATTTTTCAATTCCCCTCCTCACCTTCACAGCTAACCCTTGCTGGAATATCTTAAGTTCTTTTCCACTGAGCAGAGTCTGTCCAGTAGCTAAAAGCTCATCGTTTTTGTTGACAACCAAAACCTCATCATATGGTCTTATGTTCTCATCGGCATCAATCACGAACTTTGCAAAGACATTCTTTCCTTTTCTCGCGAAAGGCTCTGCATCTTCATTTACAACGACTCTCATTCTTGGATAGGGCAGAATCTTGTGAAGTCTCTTTGCTCCTTCAATGCCAAGCGTTAACAGTCCGTCTTCAGCTCTAAATGTTGCCAAATGTTTGCCTTTAGCTTTAATCTGCCTCGGCATTCCTGTCTTTCTTGACAGCTCAACAAATGCATCTTTGAAAGCTTCACTAGCTCCTTCGCCAAATTGGTATTCTGCCACAGCTTGGATGTAGAGCCTTGCCTCATTTTTCTTTGGCTTCTCAATTGTGAATTCCTCTTCTCCTTCACTCTGGGCAAAAGGATAGCTCAAACTCAAATACTTTGGAATCTCACCAAAGATTGGGTGGTTTATAGTTTCAGGGAACTTCTGTTTAACCATCTCAGCTTTCTGCTTGGCTCTCCATACTGTTGGGGTTCTCATTATTTCTTCGCTCACTTTGAAGAAAGCCGAGCTTTTTGTTATTGGCTCATTTTCTTCGAGGTAATCTCTGTACTCAAGCAGCCTCTTGTATGCAGAGAAAAGCTTTGGATGAGACCTTGAGCGCTCATCAACTAATCTCCAGAGTTCTCCTTCCTTTATTGCCTGCTTTACTCTGTTCAGCTCCTCTCTAATCACCCAGAGGTTGTGAAGTGCAAGCAGCTTGACTCTTTCCTCTTTTGGCATTTCTTTAAGCTCTTGGGGCATATAGCGGGAGCAGACAGGGCAGGAGCATGGGAAATATTCGAGCTCACTTAAATGCTTAGTTCCTTCTGGGGTTAAATAGCGGTCATCTTTTGCATATAGGGCGTAGCTTGCCGAATCAAACAAGTCAATTCCCATAGCAACAGCCAAAGCAAATATCATTGGATGACCGGCACCGAAGAGATGAACAGGTCTGTCAGGTCTCAAGCCGAGCTTTGAAGCGATAACAACGTCAACTAAGTCCCTGTAACGGTAGGACTCCATCAAGGGAACGACCGCCCCGATTGGATGAATCTCAAAGTTCATCTCGCTGAGCTTTTTGGCAGCATAAGTCCTTAAGTCAAGATATGTTGAACCTTGAACTGTTGCATTCATCGGAATCTGCTTTACCCCTTCAGCTTCCTTAGCTCTCTCTAGGGTTATCCTTAAGTCTTCTTCAGCTTTTTCCCTTGGAGCATCCGGAACTGTGGGAATATCGAGAAAAGTCCCAATATCAACTCCAATCCTATGCTGAAACTCGATGATTTCCCTATTAGTTACATCTATTCCGCCGTAGCGCATGAGCTGGAATGAGCCGGAATCAACTTCAATTATGCCGTCATAGTCCAAAAGCTTGTGAATTCCCATTTCAAGAGCTTTTTGCCTTAGCTCCTCGTCCTTGTAAATGATGTATGAGTTCGTGATTATTATGTTGAATCCCATCTCTTTCAGTTCTTTTGGAGTTACTATGAGCTGTTTTGGATTAACTACAGGCATTATAGCTGGAGTTTCAATTCTCTTTCCATTAACTTCGAGCTTTCCAATTCTGCCGGCAGCATCTCTCGCTTTTATCTCAAACTTGAACATTTCTCAACACCAAAAGGAAATAGAAAAGGGGGTTTAAAAGGTATTCCAAAGCCTCCTCTTAGGAGCCTTTTCCCTCAGGGCTTTGGCAGTTAAGATCGCCCCTCCAATCATTTCGAGTATTCCACTTGCTAGGATGAAATATCCAAGCTCCTCCATTGGAGTTCCCTCAATAGCCGCTCGACCCTTTGGGTTTAAAAAGTTAACGGTAAAACACTGAAAATCTTGATAAATAGCAAAGTCAATAAACAAGAAACCAAAGGTGCCAAAATCCAACCTTTTACAATATTAAAAGCCAGCTTCTTGTTGATTTTCTGCCCCTTTAGCAGTCCTAATCCTATAATCCCTCCAATAATTGCCTGCCCGGAACTTACAGGAAGTCCTATTATATTTGCTGAGGTTACGGCTAGGGCGGAACCAAACTGGGCGGAAAATCCTGCTAAAGGGCCGAGCTGGGTCAGATTTTTGCCAATGGTCATTAGTACCTCATAGCTGAAAGTTAGGGCTCCAAGGAATAACGCCAGCGCAAGGATTAGCTTTAATGTGCTGCCTTCAATATTGGTTGAGTAGGTTAAGAGACCAATTACGTTTGAGAGTTCGTTTGCTCCAAGATTAAAAGATGCATAAGCAGAGCTCAAAATTATCATCCATCTGTAGAGAATTTCAATCTCATAAATTTTTGAAATGTGGTTTATAATCCTCCCATATATGGCAAAGACCAAAATGGATAGTATAGCTGCTGCTATTGGGGAAACTACCCAAGCTAGAGCTATCTTTAAAACGATACTCCAATTTACGTAAGTCTTTTGGTAAACTCCAATTCCGACGATTGCTCCTATGATTGACTGGGTAGTTGAGATGGGCAAGCCTCTGAATGAAGCAAAAGTTACGGCTAAAGCTGAAGCTAAAAGTGCAAAGGGAATATAGCCTTTATCAAAGTCCGGGACAATATTGCTACCTACTGTGTGGGCAACATTTGAGCTGCCGAGGAATGCTCCTAAGAGTGAAAATATTCCAATTAGGAAGACCGCTCTCCTAAAGCTTAGAATCTCTGATCCTACAGCTATCCCCACGGCTTTTGCACTGTCGTTAGCTCCTATGCTCCATGCCATAAAGAGCCCTGCTGCAATTATTGCCCAATCCATTGTTATCACCTCTATATTTTATGGTGTACTATATAGACTATATAGCCAGCCAGATACATTTTTAAACTTTTTGGTAGCAATAAAGCTAACAAGACTATAGGGCTTTTGATTTTAAAATGCATAAATAACCATAGACATGCAACACTAGGTAGAAGAGCGCCCAGAACCATAAAAATGCGGGAAATAGAATGGCATTTATTATGCTTCCCCCTTCTATCAATGTTGGGATTAACATTGTTATAATTTCAAAGCCTAGAAATACTCCAAGCAAAAGCCAATTTCTATGAACTATTAGTAGAATTGGGACAATTACGTCAAGAAAAGCTATGAAATCTCCTAAAATCAAGAAAAACCACCCCTTCAAAAATCCCCCACCTAAATGTCTTAAATCTCCTAAAAACCATCTTTTTCTCTGATTCCAGAGCGTTTTTAATGAAGTTGGCATCTTTGTGTATGCTTTGGCTTTTGGAGCGTAAACTACTCTGCCAAACTTTTTAATCTCCTTCGTAGTTGCATAATCTTCAACGCTGCTCTCGACGAAGCTTCCTATCTTCTCCAAGGCTTCCTTTCTAAAGGCGCTTATTGGACCTGGAGCTACACTTAAGTCCTCAAGCTCCTTAGCTCTCCTAAACATTGCTATTCTCAGATGTTCAACATCTTGGGCTCTCTCTAAAAAGGAACTGGTTAAAACTCTAACCTGTCCGCCGACACCTAAAACGCTTTCATCATGGAAGCGGTTCACTACTTCTTTAACTGCAGAATTATGTAATAATGTGTCTGCGTCTGTTGTTATTATTATTTCTCCTTGGGCTTTAGACAATCCAAAATTTAAAGCTCTGGCTTTTCCCTTATGTGTCTTCCTAAAGACTCTCAAACGCTCATCCTTTATGGAGCTTGCAACTTCAAATGTTTTATCTTCGCTTCCATCATCAACTACAATGACTTCAAACTTCGGATAGTCTTGAGAAAGTGCAGAGATTATGGAGTCTTTAATACTCTCTTCTTCATTATATGCTGGAATGATTATGCTCACAAATGGCGTCCACTCTTTAATTCTGTAATTCCTCAATAAGCTAATTATGTAATTAAGGAAAAAATAGAGATCCCAAAATATTATAATCAGCAAGGCAGTCTCAAGTAGCATGATATTCACTATACTCAAGATTTTTTAACTTTTAATTAGAGCATCTGTTGGTGATGGTAATGATAATCGCGAAACCTTGTGTAACCATGAAAGGAATCGTGGTTCAGCTTTATTCTTGGGAGAGGGAGATAAAACTAGACTTAGCTAAAGTTTCGAGATGTCTTAAAGAGAAAGGGATTGAAATAAAGAAGCTTATTCCAAACATTCTCCTAATAGCTGTCATGAACGGATTTGAAACAAGTATTTATCCTGGAGGAAAAGTGATAATCAAAGAACTGACAGATACGAAAAAAGGACAAGAGATTGCCAAGATTATTTACGACTGTGCTGAAGGATAAAGTGGGAGTGCTTCTTTAATTCTTTTAATAAGTTTCTCTTTCTTTTCTGAGTCTTCAAGAGCTACTTCAAGCACTTGATCAATTGTTTCAACTGGTATTATCTTTATCTTTTCAGCTTTATCTGGACTTAGGAAGACATCCTTCTCATTGGCCTTTGGAATTATAACCTGCTTTATCCCTGCCTCAATTGCTGCCTCAATCTTTGGAGTTACACCCCCAACGGGTAACACTTCACCTCTAACACTTAAAGAGCCAGTCATTGCCACAC
This sequence comes from Thermococcus paralvinellae, assembly GCF_000517445.1. NCBI lineage: Archaea > Methanobacteriati > Methanobacteriota > Thermococci > Thermococcales > Thermococcaceae > Thermococcus > Thermococcus paralvinellae. Next base: position 540,643 of record NZ_CP006965.1, read on the forward strand.
TTTGCTTAACTGGAACTTCCTCCAGAGCTGATATGACTGCTGTTGCAACACTTATACTTGCAGAGTCTCCTTCAACACCTTCATAGGTTTGTAGGAACTGGACGTGAATGTCGTAGTTGCTAATGTCTTCCCCTTTGTAGCGCTTGATAATAGCGGAGACGTTTTGAACAGCTTCCTTTGCAATTTCACCGAGCTTGCCAGTAACTATTATTTTGCCCTCCTCTCTGCTTGCTGCGGGGGCAACAACGGCTTCAATTGGCAGCACAATACCACTTTGTTCTCCAATTACAGCTAAACCATTTACCCTACCAATCTCGCCACCTTCAACTTTGATGACTTGGTACTCCTTTTTCCTCTCAATATACCAATCGGCAAGTTGTTTTTCCAGAGGTTTCGCAAGCTGGAGGGCTTTAAGTACGTGTTCCCTTGTTACATATTTTGCTCCTTCTCTGATTGCAATATCCCCAGCAGCCCTGACTACACCACCCAGATCTCTAAGCCTCAATGTCAAATGTCCTTTTCTTCCAGCTCTCTTTTGGGCTTCTCTAACTATCTCCTCAACAGCATCTCTGGTAAAGTGTGGAATCTTCCCATCCTTTTTCACTTCTTGGGCAACGAATTGGACTAGTTTCTTTCTGTTTTCTAAAGTGTCAGGCATTGTTGTTCTCATGTATATCTCATAACCATAACCTCTGATTCTTGACCTTAATGCCGGATGCATTTTATCAACTGTGTCAAGGTTTCCTGCAGCAACTAATACAAAATCACATGGCACTGGCTCAGTTCTAACCATTGCACCGCTTGAAAGCTCACTTTGGCCAGTTATTGGGAACTTCTTCTCTTGCATCGCTGTTAAAAGGCTTTGCTGCATCTTCAAGCTAAGTGTGGCAATTTCGTCAATGAATAAAACACCCTTATGAGCGCGGTGTATCATTCCTGGCTCCACTCTCTCATGAGCAGGTGTTCCTAATCCACCGCTCTGGAAGGGGTCGTGTCTGACGTCTCCAAGCAATGCACCAGCGTGAGCTCCGGTAGCATCAACGAATGGAGCTTTTTTCTTTCCACAGTTATCAACTAGGAGTTTTGGAACAAGGACCTGATTCTTGAGCCTGAGATTGGAAATTGCCATTATTGAAATTATCACTACAAAGAGACCCATTAAAAGCGTTTGAGGACTGGGGTCCATTAAGACTGCTATCATAACTACAAACAGCACAAATAGAAGGAGATACGACTTAATGCTCTCTTGGTTTTTTGCTTTTTCTCTATACTTCTCGACTATTCTCTTACCTTGACATGCCGGAACTGTTCTAATTCTTGGCATATTTTCATCTTCGGGATTTGGGAATACCAGAATGTCCTCTAATTCCTCTGTCGGCAAAAGTTCAGCCATTGCCTGACCGAGCATTGACTTTCCAGTTCCTGGCTCACCTATTAAAAGTACATGTCTTTTTTGTTTTGCTGCGGTCTTTATAACTTCCACTGCATGCTCTTGACCAATGACTTGGTCAATAAGTTTATCAGGAACTTCAATTTCTTCAGTAGTCTGAAACTCAATCCCTAAATCTAGTTTCTCTCCATAATTTTGAGAAGTTTGAATTTTGACTTCTTTTTTGCTCTCCTCACTCATTCTCAAGACCCCTTTCTCGCTCTCATGAATGGTTAGGTTGTGATAATCTTATAAACTTTTTTTATGTGTAAGAAAAGCTAAAATAGAGATTGTTGCAAAGAAAATAGAGGTGGGAAAAATGAAGATTGAGGATCACATAATGTTTACAGCCAAGCATAAGAACTGGGAAGTTGGAGATAAACTACTCATTATGGGGGAGGAGAACATTGCCCATTTTTTGGCAAGTGTCTCAAATACTGTGAATACAAAGATTTCAGAATATTTAACTGATGTAATGGATGTGGCTGCAGTAATGAACTTAGCTGAGGAAATGGCTAAAGGAGCTTTATGGGAAGTGATAAAAGCACTAAAATCACCTAGAGCCTCAAGAAATCTAGGAAAGTTGGTATTTGAAACTGATAAAAAGCTCAAAAAGCATTTAGTAGAAGTTTCAAAAGCATTGTTAGTTAGAGAGACGCTTTCAAGGAAAATCAACATATATTATCCAGAAGATCCCATAAAAGAACCTAAGGTAGCTCTACCATATAGGGAGGACCACATAAACTTCACGGCTAAACATGGAAGCTGGATAGTTGTGAAAAGATTGATAATTGATGAAAAAACTCCTCCAGCTGATGTTGCAAGGCTTTTAGCCAGCATAAACGAAACTATAACTGCGAAACTGCCTGTATACGCTAAAATAGATTTAAAGGGCATTGATGACTGGTTTGCTGAAATCAAAAAGGCAAAAAGTGATGTTGAGATAAAAACAGTAGTTGATAAATATCTTCACTTTCCAGCATACAAATATGCTTCCGATGAATTCATTGAGCATGCAAAAATTTACGCTTTGAGAAAGATGCTCGAAAAGATTGGACTAAGCATAGACATTCCTGCAAAACCTCTTGAAAAATACCTGGAAAAGAAAGGCTAAAACTAACAGAGGAATGATGAGGCCGAGGACACCTGAGCGAAAGCGATGAAGATTCTTCGCTTCGCTGATTCCTCTCTTTTCTTTATTACCATAAAATTTTTAGTACCTAGATGTTATTATAATTATGGGAGGTGAGAAAGAATGAAGAGAAATGTAATATTCACTGAAAACGCTCCAAAACCAATAGGGCCCTATAGCCAAGCTATCCTTGTGGAGAATCCGGATAAGCTCTTGGTGATCTCTGGTCAGATACCAATTAATCCAGAGACTGGTGAGATTGTAAAAGGGGACATAAGAGAGCAAGCAAGGCAAGCAATTGAAAATCTCATAGCAATACTCGAGGCAGCGGGAGCAACGGTTGATGATGTAATTAAAGTTACAGTGTATCTGAGAGACATGAAGGATTTTGAGGATTTCAACAAAGTTTATGAGGAATATTTTGGGCATTCAAAGCCGGCAAGAGCAGTTATTGAAGTATCAGACCTTCCCAAAGGCGTAAAAATAGAAATTGAAGCAATTGCTGCATTTGAGTAAAGTAGAAACTCTTATATCTTCCCTTTGATTAACTTCTTTTTGTGGTTAAAATGGAGCTGAGCCCGGGTGTGTTAGTGTTACTGTTTCTCGAGGATTTTGCAAGGGAAACAGATTCTATTAGGCGGGGAGTGAAATATTTTGAGTGGCAGAGAAGATATGACGCCTATGATGTTGCTTATTCCATAGTTGGAGCAACGTTAGCCGAGCTTGTAAAAGATGGATACATTCAATTAGAGCTTAAAAAAGGACTACTGGGTAAGAAAGTTCTCCTAACTAGGATGAAATCAATTCCTAAAAAATATGGAGTGATTGTAGAAGGTATGAATAGTATGGAGGCATATAAAAAAGTTCCTTTGAGATCAGCGTTGTTTTTATCATTTCCAGTATCGAGGTTCCCTGCAGCATTTTTAGGCACATATATACTAAAAAAGGAGCTTAAGGGACAAGACGCTTTGGAGCTTAAAGAAAATCCAGAGATAGTTAGAAAAAAAGAAGAGCTAAAATCTGTCTTTGAGAGTTTTAAAATGCAAAATGAAGAGCTTTGGAAAGGAATTATAAAGGAAGTTGATAAAGCTTGTGATTTAGTTAGGGGAAAAGAGGGAATTACGTTGTATACTCCACTTGATATGTTGAGGGAGAGAAATGAAAGTAAAAATTAGAAGAGAGCTTTTTGAATACCTCCTCCAGCTTGCAAAGGATTTTTATCCAAATGAATTTGGAGGCTTTTTAAGGGAGATAAACGGTGTGTTTGAAGAAGTTTTAATTATACCAAAAGGACATTTTGGAAAACGTTCAATATTCTTTGATCCATGGCTTTTGCCACACGATGAGAACATTAAAGGAACTGTGCATTCACATCCCACTCCCTATGTGAAGCCTTCAGAGGCAGATTTGCATTTCTTTTCAAAATTTGGTGGAGTTCACATAATAATTGCTTATCCCTTTGAAAAATGGAACGTAAAAGCGTACACAAGTGATGGAAAAGAAGTAGAAATAGAGATTGTGAATTAATCACTTATTCTCTTGTTTAACTGGATATGGCATGAATTCGACAGTTCCCCTTTGCTTCATTGGCTGTGGATAGAGCTGCATCAGTTCATAGACTTCTTCTGGGACATCAGTACTTACATGTAACCCAAGCTTTTTAGCCTCTTCAACAGTTATTGGATAGTCGTGAGTCCATCTGCCCTCTGTAAGAATTTGAGCAAGTTCTTTAGCTTTTTCTTCTCCATACTTGTCCTTAAGCAATTCAAAAACAAAGTTTCTGACTTGATTGATTGCTTTTTCTGCAACATCAGCTAAAATTAGGGTTTGGTCATCAACTTTTTCTGGCCCTTTCTTCTGGACAGCTCTAACTATGCTTGGAGCTGGGTATTGACCAAGCTGTGGATCAACAGGGCCAAGAACAGCATGTGGATCCATGATTATCTTATCTGCCGCTAGAGCTATCAGTGTTCCACCACTCATTGCATAGTGAGGAACAATGACCCTGGTTTCTGCTGGGTGATCTTTCAGTGCTTTCGCTATTTGTGTTGCAGCTAAAACTAATCCTCCGGGGGTGTGAATAATTAAGTCAATTGGTTTATCTTTTGGAGCCATCCTTATAGCCCTTAAGATTTCCTCACTGTCCTCAATGCTGATGAACTTATAGAAGGGTATTCCAAAAAGACCAATGCTTTCTTGTCTGTGGATCATTGTTATTACGGTGGAATTCCTTTTCCTAGATAATCTTTGAAGAAGCCTTGCTCTCATCAGCTGGAGCTGTCTGTATTGCATTTGAGGCCATAGTAGCAAATATAGGAAAAACAACCACCATATTAGCGAGCCCAAAAATCCACTTAGAGGATCCAAATTATTCACCTCCAAATAATTTTAATGTCTTTTGATATTTTAGCTTTTCACTACTACTGGATATATTAACAAATTGTTTTTAAAAATTTTGGTTACTAAATATTTAGTTAAAAAAGAATTTCACATGAAATTTTATAAGTATTGCCTTCCTAATTAAAGTTAGGTGAGGCCGTGTGAAGATAAGGGAACTTATTGAGAAATTAAATGAAAAGCAGAGAAAGACTGTAAAAAGATGTCTTCAAAGTTGTGAGATAATTGACTTAGACGAAGAAGTTGGCATTGAAATTAATGAAGACCTTCTAAGATTTTTAAAGCTCATCTCCAATCCAATTAGATACAAAATCCTAAAAATGGTGAAAAACAGGTGGATGTGTGTCTGTTTGATCTCCCAAGCACTTGAAGAAGATCAAACTCTGATAAGCCATCACCTCCGTTCTCTTAAGGATATGAACCTGGTGCATGAGAGAAGAGAAGGGAAACTAAGATTTTATAGAACAAACCTTGAGGAACTCAAAAAGTATATTAAACTTTTGGAGGAGGAGTTTAGTTAATTTTATTATATCTTTTTGGTGAACTTCGATGAACAAATTGCAAAAAGAAGTGGATAAACTGATTAATGAATTCGGAGGGTACTGGAGACCATTTGAGATGCTAGCTGCTGTCATTGAGGAATTGGGAGAACTCTCTGATGAAATGCTTAAATTTGAAAAGGTTAAAGGTGAAGGAAGTATAGAAAAATTAGAGGAGGAATTTGGGGATTTAATGTTTGCACTCTTTTGTATCGCGAACTATTATGGAATTGATGTTGAACGGGCTCTTTTGAGCTCTATAGCGAAGTATCGGAGCAGAGACAAACTTAGATGGCAATGACAATTTGTGACTACTAAAAGTTGTACTATTTACATCACATAATGAATTATAATATTACTACTTATATTTCCATGTAACTTTAAGGTACTATTTGAGATTAAGATTCCTAAAGTAATGATAGTTAAATGTAACAACTTGTTTCATAGTACTCTGGATGAGATTTAGTATATTGGATAAGATTCGAAACATTTTTATAAATGAAGGAAAGTATAGGTACTGAGGTGTTACTGATGAGAGCTAAAATAGATAAGGTTGACATACAGCTTATTAATCTCCTAGCAAAAAACTCAAGGCTTACATACAAAGAGCTGGCAGAACAATTGAGAACAACAAGACAGAGAATTTCTAGAAGATTAGAAAAACTTGAAAAGATGGGAGTCATTAAAAAATACACTATAATCCCAGATTTCGAAAGACTTGGATATGTATACGTAATTTTGGGAATTACCCTTAAACCTGGCACCCCTGTAGATGAGATTATCGAAAAACTGAAGGATGATACTGATATTAAAATTATTGAAAGGGCTATTGGTTCACATAATCTTGTAATTCATTTGGTTGCTCCAAAAGATATGAGAGATATAGAGAAGAGAATTCACGAGATTTCCAGGAAAATAGAAGGGATTGACAAGATGGATATAACATTTATTACAGAGATCGTCAAGTTTGAAATTCTCTAGCTTACTTTCCTATACTCTTTTTCGTCAATAAACGAAGGGAAAACATAATAAAGCAGTCCAATTATCTCCAGTTAAATCATTCAGCAAGTTAAATAACACATAAAATACAAGGTGGCGAGAATGACAATAATTTCAGTAGTCCAAATAGCTATAGTCTTTGTGTTTGGAGGTCTAGCTTATATATGCCGTGCATTGGACAAGAAAGGTAGTATTGCGGCAGTTATCCTTGGGATCCTTATATTACAATTTGGAGGGGTATACCCATTTCTAGCACTGCTGGCTTTTGTAGTGATGGGAGTCCTGTCCACGAAGTATAAATACTCTGAGAAACTTAAGGCTGGAATTGCTCAAGAGAAAAAAGGAATTAGAAGTTGGGGAAATGTCCTTGGCAACGGCTTAGCTGCTGTTATCTTTGTAATTATAGAATACATCACTAGACAGGACTTCATATGGGCTGCAGTTTTTGCTTCAATAGCAACAGCAAATGCTGATACTTTAGCAAGTGAAATGGGAAAAATCCTGGGGAAGAAACCTAAGATGATCACGAACTTAAAACCTACAAAACCAGGCGCTAATGGGGCAATTTCAATTCAAGGAGAAATTTTTGCATTAGTTGGAGCCATGAGCATTGGAGTTATTGCTATGGTTGTAACTCAATATAGATGGCAGATATTTTTAGCCACTCTGTTAGGAGGCTTCATTGGGTGCAATATTGATAGCATTGTTGGAGCAACTTTGGAAAACAAAGGTATCGTTGATAACAACGGTACGAATTTCATTGCGACCCTTACTGGGGGAATAGCTGGGGCAATAATATTTTTAGCTCTTGTGTGAAAATTAAAAATGTGATGAAAAGGCGGATTGCTGAAAGATGATGATGACCTTAGGGGCTGATTCTATTTCTTTGTCTATGAACTTTTATCTTTCAAGTTGATTGAAGTTAGCTCCCAAAGATCTTCTCAATCATCCAATTTTCATCGAACTCTCTTAGGTCATTATAGCCCTGTCCAATGCCTACAAAGAGTATTGGCGCTCCAATTGCATGGCTTATACTTAATGCTGCTCCCCCTCTTGCATCAGCATCGAGCTTTGTAAGAATTACCCCATCAATCTTCACTGCCTCATTGAATTGCCTTGCCTGCTCAATTATGGCATTTCCTGCCAAAGCATCGCCAACGAAGATTACCAAGTCAGGCTTTGTAACCCTAACAATCTTTTTCATTTCATCCATAAGGTTTCTGTTCAGCTCGTTTCTTCCAGCTGTATCAATCAAAACAACATCAATGCCTCTCGCTTTTGCGTGCTGGATTGCATCGTAAGCCACAGCCGCTGGATCAGCGCCATAGCGATGCTTGATTACCTTAACGCCAACTCTCCTTGCATGCTCCTCCACCTGCTCAATTGCCCCAGCTCTAAATGTATCGCTTGCCGCTATCACTACACTTAAGCCATGTTTCTTGAGCCAATGAGCGAGCTTAGCTATCGTTGTTGTCTTTCCAGAGCCATTAAACCCAACAAATACTATGACAAAAGGTTTTTCTTTCTTTGATTTTATCATTTCAAGAAGGTTGATTTTCCTCTCGGGTGTAAGAACTTCAAGAACAGCGTTCCTTACAGCATCTTCAACGATCTTTTTCTTATCAGTTCCGATCTTGACTTTCTGCCCAACCAACTGCTGTTTGATTTTTTCCTTTAGCTCTTCAACGACCTCTAAAGCAACATCTGCCTCCAAAAGCTCCAGCTCCAAATCCCATAGAGCCTCTTCAACATCCTTCTCCTTTATCTCGGTTTGAGCAACTTTGTTGACGAATGAGCTTAACTTTTCTTTGAGCTTTCCAAACATATTTCACCACCAGAATTGAATTAGGTGGGGGGTTTATAAGGGCTATGGATTAAGTTAATCGGCTGTCGGCGATAGCTGGTATCATCACTTCTCAGCTCCGAAACCGCTCGTCATCCAGCAGTTGAGTATTCACTACAAGCGTTTTTAAGCCTTTGTATAACTTAGTTATAAAATTTCACAAAAGTGTTATAAAGATCTAAGGCAAAAAACTAATGGTGAAAAACATGGAGGCGGGCTATGATATAAAGCCAGTTTCAAAAGATAGAAGAACCTTCACACTCCTAACGCTCTTTGCGATTTGGTTTGGCGCTGGGATAAGCATTGCAGAATTCTGGGCTGGAGCTTTGCTGACTCCAGCTTTGTCTTTTCTCACAGCGATAGCAGTGATAATAATTGGACATCTAATTGGCAATGCAGTTATGGGGCTTATAGCAATTGAAGGCGAAGAAACCGGAGTTCCAACGATGGTGCTTTCAAGAGCTGCTCTGGGAATAAAGGGCTCAATTTTGCCCTCAATTCTAAACTACCTCCAGCTCATAGGATGGACAGCAATAATGCTGATCGTCGGTGCAAATGCAATGAACACTGTCTCGAAGCACTTTGGTTTTGAAAATTATGCTCTTTGGGTGGTTCTTCTCGGTCTCCTGGTAACTGCATGGACTTACATTGGACCAAAGAACTGGGATAAGCTGGAAAAAGCGGCAGCAGCTTTACTCCTTGTGCTGAGTATCTGGCTAACTTATGTAACGCTAAAGCAGTTCCCGCTTAGTGAACTACTCTCAAAACCCGGGACGGGGGAAATGGGAAAGATGTTGGCTCTTGACTTAGTTATTGCAATGCCTCTTTCATGGGCACCCCTTATAGCGGATTATTCAAGATTCGCTAGGGACAAAAGTTCGGCATTCTGGGGAACCTACATAGGTTACTTTATCTCGTCATCGTTGTTTTACTTTGTTGGAGCGCTGACAAATATGGCAATAGGAGAGAGCGACCCAATTGGAATAATAGTAGCATATGGAGTCGTAATCCCCGCAATGCTGATAATAGTATTCTCTACTGTGACCACAACTTTCCTCGATGTTTATTCAGCAGCAATAACCTACAAGAATATCTCACCAAGAGCAGATGCAAAAAAGCAAATTCTACTCGTGGGAACATTGGGGACTTTGCTGGCTTTGGTATTTCCAGTTGATCAGTATGAGAGCTTTCTCCTGCTAATTGGAGGAGCATTTGTGTCTCTAACTGCAATAATGATAACTGACTATTTCATCATCAAGAAAAAATACAACGCTGAGGAGCTCTTGGATGAAAAAGGGAAATTCGCTGGGTACAATGTGAAAGCCCTAGCAATTTGGGCAGTTGGATTTGTGTTCTACATGCTGCTTGCAGTTGAAGGGCTGTTTAACATCTACATTCCAGTTTTGAGTGATGTTGGCTTTAAGCTCGGCTCAAGCATTCCAACCTTCATTTTGGTGAGCGTTCTCTATTACCTAGTGGAGAGGTGATAATATGGAGTGGATATCTAAAGCTTTGGAAAAAGTTAGAAAAAGAAAACCGCTCGTTCAGAACATTACAAACTTTGTAGTGATGAACACAACTGCCAATGCCCTCCTCGCAATTGGAGCTTCGCCTGTAATGGCACATGCAAGGGATGAACTTGAAGACATGCTGAGGATAGCAGACTCCCTCGTGGTTAATATTGGAACCCCCGATGAGCACTGGATTGCCTCAATGGAAAAAGCTGTTAAAATTGCCAGCGAGATGAAAAAGCCCATAATTCTCGACCCAGTTGGGGCTGGGGCTACTAAGCTGAGAACCGAAACAGCTCTAAAACTCCTTGAGATAGGAGATATAACGATCCTTCGCGGCAATTTTGATGAAATAGCAGCTTTGCTTGGTGAGCATGGAAAAACAAGGGGTGTTGATTCAACAACATATGAAAAAGACAAAGCTAAAGAGCTGGCTTTCATTGCAGCAAAGGAATTCAACACTGTTGTAGCTGTTACTGGACCTGTTGATTACGTGAGCGATGGTAGAGAAGTTTATGCTATATATAACGGCCATGAGATGCTGGGAAGAGTTACGGGGACAGGATGTATGGTCACTGCAATAACTGGTGCTTTTGCAGCTGTTGAAGAACCTCTAAGGGCTGCTGTATCCGCACTGGTAGTTTTTGGAATCGCGGCTGAGAAGGCCTATGAGGAAGCCAAATATCCGGGGAGCTTCCATGTAAAGCTCTATGACTGGCTCTATAGAATTAATGGGGAGCTGATAAATAAAATGGAAAGGGTGAGAAAAGTTGAACCTTAGAAAAAGGCTCAGGCTTTATGTTATTACTGATAGAAGGCTTAGAGATGAGATAGAAACTGTGAATGCTGCACTGGAAGGGGGAGCAACTGCAATACAGATGAGGATTAAAAATGCACCAACTGGAAAGATGATCAGAATCGGAAAAGAGCTCAGAAAGATAACAAAAGAATATGACGCCTTGTTTTTTGTTGATGACAGGCTCGATGTGGCTCTAGCGGTTAATGCAGATGGTGTTCAGCTCGGTCCAGATGACATGCCAGCCGCTATAGCTAGAGAACTTGCTCCAAACTTAATTATCGGAGCCTCAGTTTACAGTTTGGAGGAAGCTCTGAAGGCAGAAAGAGACGGTGCTGACTATCTCGGTGCTGGCTCAGTCTTTCCAACAAAAACAAAGAAAGATGTTAGAGTTTTGGGTTTGGAAGGATTAAGAAAAGTAGTTGAGTCAGTAAAAATCCCAGTTGTCGCGATAGGGGGAATAAACCACGAAAATGTTAGAAAAGTGCTGGAGATTGGTGTTGATGGAATAGCAGTTATTTCTGCTATAGTAGGAGCTCCAGATGTGAAAAAGGCAACTGAAGAAATGAGAAAGATAATTGATGAATATCTAGGAGGTGAGTAGTGTGGATGCTAGAAAGTATGTAAAAACAGCTCTAACGATAGCAGGGAGCGATAGTGGGGGAGGCGCTGGCATTGAGGCGGATTTAAAAACTTTTTCAGCCTTTGGAGTTCATGGCTTGGTGGCAATAATCTCAGTCACAGCTCAAAACACTCAAGAGGTTAGAGCGATTTATGATGTATCTCCAGAGGTTGTGGCAAAGCAGATTGAAGCAGTTGCAGATGACATTGGGGTTGATGCTGCTAAGACAGGAATGCTGAGCAACGCTGAAATAATAAAAGCTGTTGCAAGGACTGTGAAGAAGTATGAATTCCCACTTGTAGTTGATCCAGTGATGATCGCTAAGAGCGGAGCTCCTCTTTTGAGAGAAGATGCAATGGATGCTCTTATCGAATATATAATCCCCCTAGCTACACTTGTAACGCCAAATAAGCCAGAAGCTGAAAAGCTGAGCGGTATTAAAATTGAAACTCTCGAGGATGCAAAAAAGGCGGCAAAGATTATTGTTGAAGAGCTGGGAGCGAAAGCGGCAATAGTGAAAGGGGGACATCTAAACCTCAGTGAAGCTGTTGATGTGCTTTATCATGCTGGAAAATTTAGGGAATACAGGGCTCCTTTTGTTGAAGGCTGTACCCATGGAACTGGTTGCTCGTTCTCAGCAGCGATAACTGCAAACTTAGCAAAAGGGAAAGGCTTAGAGGAAGCAATTAAGGTTGCAAAAGAGTTCATAACAATGGGCATCTTTTATGGTGCAAGAATTGGGAAAGGACACTGCCCAGTTAATCAGAATGTTTGGATTGAAATTCCAGCGGAGAAATGGCGGGTCTATGAAAGCCTAACAAAAGCTGTAAGGGAGCTCGAGAGAATTGGAGACAGAATTTTACCCCATGTACCAGAAGTTGGCATGAACTTTGTTTATGCATTACCAAGGCTTTATGCAAGGACTCCTAAAGATGTGGCTGGAGTTAAAGGGCGTATTGTAAGATTTGGAAATACAGTAAAAGCAGTTGGCAGTATAGAATTCGGGGCATCAAGCCATCTAGCAAGAGCAGTTCTAAAGTTCATGGAATTTTACCCAGAGATCAGAAGTGCCCTTAATTTGAGATACAGCAGAGGCTTAATTGATAGAGCTCAAAAAAATGGGTTCAAAGTTTCATTCTATGATAGAAGAGAAGAACCAGAGGAGATAAAAGCTAAAGAAGGTGCAACAATTCCTTGGGGCATTGAAACAGCAATAAAAAGACTAAGTGGAAGACCAGACATAATATATCACCTTGGTGATTGGGAAAAGGAAGCAATGGTGCTGATATTTGGGGAGTCTCCAGAGGACGTGCTGAGAAAGCTTAAGATGCTAACCGAATAATTTTTGATTCTCGTTATTTTTCTTGTTTTTGTTGTATTTGGTTCATTACAGTTTTCTTTTCTGAAATATTATCCCGAAAGTTTGTTGGAAGTTTTTAGTAATTGTTTGTTAGAAAATTACGCTATGTTGCAGATTTTATGTAAGATTGTAACATCTTAAATGTACATGTTTGGATTTGAGATTTCTAAGAGCCTCTTCGGTGTGTACTCCTCATGGAAATTGGTCATTTTTGGTTTAGAGATGTTTAATGTGAGATTTTTGGAATTAAAGGTTTGCTTGAAGGTTAGAACTCCCTTAGACATTATTGTGCATTGAGAGATTGGGGTTAGTAATGAGCTGGGTTGCGTTAAGTAGGCTCCAAGATACTTTGAATCAGAAAGTCATCCTGGCTCAGTTATTATCCCTTTGGCAAAAGGCTTTTATAATTCAAGCGTTTTTATAGTCTTATTGGGGAAATAGGGCAAAATTGCACCCTGTTTCAATAAGACTTTAGAAGAATTGAAATATGAAGAACTATTTTTGTTGGCTCCCCGTCTGGGGTAGTTTCAATAAGACTTTAGAAGAATTGAAATTAGCTGGACTTCCTTCTTATTTCTAAAGAAAACCCAAAGTTTCAATAAGACTTTAGAAGAATTGAAATTTCTTTTTGGTTTTGTATGTTGTCCACTTCTCTAAGTGTTTCAATAAGACTTTAGAAGAATTGAAATGACCTCAATTGTTTGGCTCTTTGTGGTGTTCCTAACAAGTTTCAATAAGACTTTAGAAGAATTGAAATTTTCCTAGCACCTTGCTAGCTTTTGTATTCTTGCATAGTTTCAATAAGACTTTAGAAGAATTGAAATATTGATGGCTATGAGGGTGTGGAAGTTGGAGAAAGCTGTTTCAATAAGACTTTAGAAGAATTGAAATGCTTTATTGAGCCAGAGCGGGAATTCTTTCTTTTTGATTAGTTTCAATAAGACTTTAGAAGAATTGAAATGCTTGCTATCTCTTTTGATGACAGTGGTCTTAAGGAAAAGTTTCAATAAGACTTTAGAAGAATTGAAATAATGGTTACAAAATCGAAATCTACATTATGGACTTAGTGGTTTCAATAAGACTTTAGAAGAATTGAAATGAAAAATCAAGTTTGTACCATAGCAACCTTCAAAGCTTGTTTCAATAAGACTTTAGAAGAATTGAAATGTTGAGGACCTTATCTGCATCAAGCATATCAACGACTGTTTCAATAAGACTTTAGAAGAATTGAAATGCGGCTCATCAGACTCCTTATCAAAGATTATCGAGTGTTTCAATAAGACTTTAGAAGAATTGAAATCCTACAATGCTGATGAAGAACAACGAGAATGCCACGTTTCAATAAGACTTTAGAAGAATTGAAATTTGCACCTTCAGCAAGACCTACTGTTCCCCCATCCAATGTTTCAATAAGACTTTAGAAGAATTGAAATTCCAGCAGACCTCTTAAGCCTCACATCTACACCCCTCCGCGTTTCAATAAGACTTTAGAAGAATTGAAATTTTATAGAGGAAGGCTTGAAGACACTTAGGAACGTGGGTTTCAATAAGACTTTAGAAGAATTGAAATAGTCACTTTTGTCCCCCCAACATTTAAAAACACACAAGATTAAATATTTTAGGCGAGCCTAAATTCTGAGGTGATTGCATGGAGGCAGTAAAAGCAGAGAGTGTCAGCATTTATTATGATAGCTACACAGCTGTGGAAAACTTAACATTTAAACTCGAAGAGGGTGAGACCTTACTTCTCCTAGGCCCCAACGGGGCTGGCAAGACAACACTTCTTAGAACATTGGCTGGATTTCACAGAGATTATAAAGGCAAACTCTTAATATTTGGAAAGCATCCTCTGGAAGCTAGAGACCTTATATCATATGTCCCTCAAAGCCACTATCTGAATGAAAGAGTTCCCTTAACAGCTCTTGAAGTTGTTGCAATGGGAGGAATTTACAAGAGAGGTTTTGTCCACTTTAAAATCCCAAAGAAAATTTTAAAATCTGCAGAAGAAGCTCTAGAATTCGTTGGATTAAGGCACATAAAAAACAAACTATTCAAAGAGCTGAGTGGTGGGCAAAAGCAGAGGGTTCTGCTTGCAAGGGCTCTCATATCAAACCCAAAGCTCCTCCTTTTAGATGAACCTCTCTCAGTCTTAGATCCAAGCGCAAGAGTGGAAGTTGCCAACGTCTTGGGAAAAATAAAGAAGGAAAAAGATATTACAATGATAATTACAACTCACGATATCAATCCCCTAACTGAAATTGGGGACAAGATAATGCTTCTGAACAGGCAGCTTGTTGCATTTGGAACACCAGAAGAAGTGCTGAGAGATGAGGTAATAAGCAGAGTTTATGGTCCGCTCTCAAAAGCTGTGAGAATCGGCAACAGACTGTACTGTATCATCGGAGATGTGCACATCCATAGAGGTGAGCGGAGATGATTCCCGAGTACCTTTTGAGAGCTCTTCTTGCAAGCATAATGATAAGCGTCCTCCTTGGCATGCTCAGCCCTTTAATCAACATAAAAGGTTTGGCTTTTCTTACCCATGCAACTTTCCACTCTCTTCTCTTTGGAGCAGTTTTAGGAATGATTTTGGGACTTTTAGCTGGGAATATCAACATTATAATATGGGTTGCACTGGTTGTGACAGTTATCGTTGTCATTATAATAGCGGAAATAGAGAACAGAGGATTTACAAGTGATACAGCAATTGGAATTGTCTCAAGCTTCGTTGCAGGGGCAACAGTTCTGGGCTTTGGAATTCTCTACAAAGTCATGGCATCAAGGCCATATTTTGCACTCTCAGAGAATATAGTAGCATACTTAACCGGAGAAGTCTTTTTGATAACAATCAGCGATTTGGAAATGCTAATTTTTGGTGGTTTTCTGCTTTTCCTAATGATGCTCTTCCTTTACAGAGATTTTCTCTACGTCAGCTTTGATCCAGAAGGAGTTGAAAGCTACGGAGGAAACGTTAGAGCATATCTGATGGTTCTCTACATAATTGTGGGGGCAATTGGAGCCTTAATAGTCAAAACAGTTGGCTTAATAACGCTTCAAGTTGTTGCCGTCCTTCCTGGAGCAATTGCAATGATGCTCAGCGATGATTTGAGAAAAATCGTGGGTATAAGCCTCTTTCTGACACTTAGTATTGAAATCTTATCAATATTTTTGGCCTATGTTACCAACATACCTCCAAGCGGAATAGCAACCATTTTATTGGGCATAATCTATGGAACATTAGTATTCAAGAAATGAGGTGCAGAGCTATGAAACTTGGAGGAATTGACGAGGCAGGAAGAGGGCCAGTTATAGGTCCCCTCGTCATAGCGGCAGTTGTAGTTGATGAAAAAAACTTGAGCAAGCTTGAGGCTCTTGGAGTCAAAGATTCAAAGAAGCTAACACCAGAGAGAAGGGAAAAGCTGTTCAATGAAATAATTGCACTTTTAGATGATTATGTAATTATTGAGCTAAGCCCGGAGCAGATAGATGAAAGAAAGGGAACAATGAATGAGTTTGAGGTTGAGAACTTTATCAAAGCCCTTAATTCTCTGAAAGTAAAACCCGATGTTCTTTACATTGATGCCGCTGATGTAAAAGAAGAGCGTTTTGGCGAGATAATTGGAAAAAGGTTGAACTTTTCTCCAAAAATAATAGCCGAGCATAAAGCTGATGCCAAATACCTTCCAGTCTCTGCTGCATCAATTTTGGCTAAAGTTACGAGAGATAGGGCAATTGAGAAGCTCAAAGAGCAGTATGGTGAAATTGGCTCTGGTTATCCTAGCGACCCGAGGACAAGAAAGTTTCTAGAGGACTATTACAAAGAACACGGAGAATTTCCTCCAATAGTTAGGAGAAGCTGGAAAACTTTAAAGAAAATCGAAGAAAATCTCAAGGCTCGGACTCAGAAGAAAGGCCAGCTAAACCTCCTTGAGTTTCTGAAGTGAGTTCTTGAGGTTCTTTTCCTTCAGCTTTAGCTTTCGTCGTTTTTTGAATAAACCTCTTTTGAATTAATCGGGCAATTGGACTTATAACCCTCCAGATCCAGCTCCAATAAAACTTGAGGGACTCCTCGAAGTACTCCCACTTTATCAGTTCGTATGCCATAACTCCCAAAGTCACTGCTCCGACTGGTACTAATGGTGTTGCATAGAAGCTAAACTGTGTTTTTCCCCCAAGAATCCATTGGAGGGCATAGAATGCAATTGTTGACCAAAAGATGCCAAAAGGAATTAAGATTTTTCCCCTCTTCTTAGCGGCATAGGGAATAGCAAATATAAAGACTATCATTGAGAGCATTAGAATCGGGTCAGTTGCTGCAAAAACATCAGGGTTATAGTGGAATGGAAACGGCTTTAAGCTTATGAACCACTGCCAGAAAGGCGAATTTGCTGGATGCTCCCCTTTAAAGCTCAGATGCCATGAAAAGCTAGCTATAAATTCTTCAAGCCATCTCTGAAAGCCGATTGCCATTATTATTGGAATTTCTGGGATTAAGAAAGCAATTCCAGGGATCACAAAGAGAATTAGAAGGCATCTCTTAAGGTTCATTCTATCTTTTAGGGCTTTTATCACTAAAATAGGATAAGGAAATGCACCGTTGAGCTTTGTTGCAGCAGCTAAGCCAATTGAAATACCACTTAAAGGATAATCGTCAACAATCATTACATACATAAAAATTGCAGTGAATAGGGCGACATAGATGTCAAGCATCGCTGCCAAGCTCGTTGCATACAAGAGAGGGTCAAATGCTGAAAATATCAGTGCAATGAACGCTGCCAAGTAGCTTCTCGTAATTTTCAATGCAGCAAAAAATACAAGGAGATTAATTATTGCGTGAGCAATTAGGCCAGGTAGACGCCAGAATATTGGCTTATCTTGAATTAACATGCCCAGCATTATGAAATCTTTTGCCAAAAATGGATGCTCAGTGTTGAGATAGTTTTGGATGTTCTCCTTATCGGGATACCAGAACCCCGGAATTACATCAACGCCTTCAAGTGTCTTTACATCTTTTAAGAATTCATCGAAATGCTCTTTTGGAATCTCATAGTATACAGCTGGAAAATTAGTATAGGGCATGTATTTTGTATAATTATATTCTTGGGCAATTTGCCAAACCTTAATCTTCATGAGATCAACGTTATATTCTCGAGAAAAATTGAATGGAATGTACTCAACCCTTATTCCAAGTTTTGAAGCAAAATCTGGGACTTTTGGTGGTTCGACTGCAGTATAAGTTCTTAGAATTGTAAATCTCCAAAAAGAAACCTTTACTTCTCCCTTAACTTCAGGTTCAGTGAGAAATATTATATTAACGCCTTCACTTCTGGTAGTTTCATTGATGTAATGCACATCAATCCCTAACCGATGTAAGACATTTCGAGAAGCAGAAACGTACCAAACTTCATCACCGATATAGTCGTATAAACCCTCGCTTGAAGCTTGTTTATAAGTGTAGTAAAATGTTCCAACAATGATGAGAGCGAGCAGTGCAAAGTAGAGCTTTTCTCTTCTCTTCATTTCTTCTCCCATCTCTTCTTTTCTTCTTTGCTTTAAACCTTTTCGCAAAAATTTAAAAGAATCCCTTCCTAGGGGATAGCGGTGAGAGAATGGAGGAGTACATTGAACTTGCAGTTGAGATGATAAAGAAAGGGTTTGATGAGAGAAAGATTAAGGCGAGGCTTCCAAGAGAGAATGCTGACGAGATAATTGAGATAGCGAGAGCTAGGATTAGAGCTAAGGATAAATTTTCGAGAACAGATTTATGGATGGATTTAGAAGGTCTGAGGTATGCCACTCATGAGATAGTTGCTGAATATAGAGCTGAGAGGGTTAAGCCAGAGAGCATAGCCGATGTGACCTGTGGGATTGGTATACAGCTTATATTTTTCGCCAAATATGCGAGGGAAGCTTATGCAATTGATATTGATGAGAGGAAGCTGTTTTATGCAATGAAAAATGCGGAGAAATATGGTGTTAAAGAGAAGATAAAATTCATTCATGGAGATTCTTTGAGTGAGGAAGTTATAAAGCAAGTAGATGCAGATGTAATATTCTCTGATCCTGCTCGTCCACCAGAAATGCCCGAAAGGAGACTGGAAGATTTACTTCCAAGCCCTCTCAAGATTTATGAAGCTTACAAACATAAAACAGATGCATTCATATTTGACTTGCCTCCCCAAATTAGGCGAGAAAAAGTTCCTTGGAGAGGTGAATTTGAATATATTGATCTGTATGGACAGCTGAACAGATTAACTTTTTACTTTGAGCCTCTAGCAAAAGCTGAACGTTCTGCAGTTCTTTTGCCAAAGGGTGTTAGGCTTGAAAGCAATCCTAACCTTGAAAACATCATTGAGTGGAGCGAGCCTAAAAAATACCTCTACGAGATTCCCCAGAGCGTTGATTATGCTGATTTAATAAATGAGCTATTCCATGCAGTTAAAGGAAACCTCTATATGTTGCTGAGAGAGAAAAGAAGGATATTGGCAACAAGTGATGATGAAATCAAAAGCGAGTACTTCAAAAGAGCTTATGTTATTGCTGGAATCGTTAAGTTTCACCCTCTCAGAATTAATGAATTCTTGAGGAAAGAAGGATTTGGAAGGGCAACGCTTAGAATTTCAATCCCAGACAGCGAATACTGGCGCTTTAGGAGAAAAGTTGAGAGTAACTTGAAGGGTGAAAAGAGGGCATATGTGTTCCAATATAAGGACAAAGCCATAATTGCTGAATCTCTCGAGTAAGTTTTTATGAAATTTTCAAGCTAAAGAAGAAAAGAAAGCTAGATCACTCTCTTTGCAAACCTCTTGTAGTAGTGAAAGAGGTCAAGGGCCCATTTTCTAGCTTTTGGATCATAGCTAACCAAGTCCATGGTCATGTCGTACCTACCATCAGGGAATAACAAACCAAATGAAAGTACCGAATCTGTAACTGTGAATGAAACTCTAGGATTCCAGTCTAAAGTATAAATGCGCATGTTTGGAAGCTCCTTTAAGGCTTCCACTTCCTTTGGATCAAGCATTTTGAGAAGCATTTCAAAAGTTTTCTCTGGTAATACTGCTTCAATATCTGCCTTTTTAAAAGCTAACTCTAAAAACGCTTTTGAATATTCTTCAAACACAACTGAAGAAATTGCTCTGACCCATTTTGCGTTTCTAATAAGTTCCAGATAAACCTCATGAGGAGATTTCAGCTCATCAGGAGAAGCAATTATAAGCTTAGAGTTTTTAAGATCCCCAATTGTTTTGAGGAATTCTTCTGGAACAGACTTAACATCATGAGTTATCCAGAAGCTTTCAAATTTAACTATGGAATCAAATGAATCAATGATGTTTCTAAGCTGAATGTACATTAGGTATCCAACATTTGTGAGTCCATACTCTTTTGTGTCCTCTTTTTGGTACACTATATTTTTGCTTTCTAATGATTTTAGAGCATGAAGTATTGAAGAAGGTGTTGATTTTAATTCGACTTGAAGATCTTTCAATAGTTTAGGACCATTCCCCAATGATAAAATCAGTTTGCGCCTTAAGTCTGAACTTATTATGAATTTCAATAGATTTTCAGCGTTCATTATTATCCCCCACTTTTTATTTTTCAACAGTTTTATTTAATATTTTTTCAGGCTATATAAAAATTAGTCTAATAAAATTTCGCATATGATGATAAAATAGAACCCAAGAATTTCTCAACAAGGCACAAATAATAGATTAAAATATCCCAGATTATTCATCCAAAGTTCCCTCACTAATTTTAACATTTCTTATCTTCTTTGAACCAATTCTAAGAGCTTTGAAATAATTTATGTGCTCCTCAGGAAGAAAACTGTCAAGCTTAGTTGGTCGAAGGCGCTTCTTTTTAATAGTTTTTGTACTCTTTTCCTTACTTATTTTCACTGAGGATGTAATGAATTCATCAAGTTTTTTGTCCATCTCCTCACCCGAAGAAATTGAAGATTTCGCTTATATAGGTTTTTTGATAAATACTAAAATCCATGTACAGGATGGGGATACCAGAAGTAACAAGAATGAACACTGTTTTTGCAGATGAAAGTATAATAAACAGTATTTTATCATATAAAACCTTGTGAAATGGTACTGAGCAAAATTTTGAAACGATTTTCAGAGAAACTCTTTTAATTACTAACACTGTCTAACAAAAGATAGTAACCATAAAAATGGGGGATAAAAATGTGTGGAATCATTGGATACATCGGTGAAAGAAAAGCCTGTCATGTCATCGTTGATGGCCTTAAACGATTGGAGTACAGAGGTTATGATTCTGTGGGAGTTGTAACAGAAGCAGATGGAAAGTTGCACATCAAGAAAGGTGCCGGAAAAATTGATGAGCTCAAAGAGAAGCTTAACCTCCTTGAAATGCCTGGAAAAAGAGGTATTGGGCACACAAGATGGGCAACGCACGGAATTCCAAATGATGTAAATGCTCATCCCCATACTGATTGTACCGGAGAGATAGCTATTGTCCATAATGGTATAATTGAAAACTATCTCGAGCTTAAAGAAGAGCTTCTTCAAAAAGGACATAAATTTAAAAGTGACACTGATACTGAAGTCATTGCTCATTTAATAGAAGATGCTCTGAGAGACTTTAAGAACTTTGAAGACGCCCTTAGATACGCACTCCTCAAACTTAAAGGCTCTTTTGCACTTGGAATAATTTATACAAAGGATAAGGAGCATCTCTACTTTGTGAGAAATGAGAGCCCTCTTGTTCTTGGTATTGGAGAGGGTGAGATGTTTGCTGCTTCAGACATTCCAGCATTCCTCCCGTACACTAACAAAGCCGTATTTCTTGACGACGGTGAATATGCCATTGTAACCAAAAATTCATTTGTTGTTAAAGACCTGAAAACGGGAGAGATTAAAGATAAAAAAGTCCACGAAATTAGTTGGACGCTAGAAATGGCAGAGAAACAAGGATTCCCACACTTCATGCTCAAAGAGATTCATGAACAGCCAAAGGCAATAAAGGAAGCGATATATGGGAATGCTGAGATAATAAATAAAATTGCTAAAGAAATCTCAAATTACGAGAAAATATTCATTGTTGCCATGGGAACTTCGTATCATGCTGGAATTGTGGGTAAGTATCTTTTCCAGAGGCTTGCAAAAAAAAAGTTCCAGTGGTTGAAGATGCAAGTGAATTCAGGTATGAGTTTGAAGATTTAGTTGATGAAAATACACTTGTCATAGCAATTACACAAAGTGGAGAGACTGCTGACACTTTGGCAGCAATAAAGCTAGCTAAAAAGAAAGGTGCAAAAGTTCTGAGCATAGTGAACGTTGTGGGTAGCATGGCAACAAGAATCAGCGACCTTGTTCTTTACACTCATGCAGGACCAGAAATAGGCGTTGCTGCTACAAAGACGTATACAACACAATTAACAGTCTTAACGATGCTTGCAATTGCTCTGGCTAAGCATCTTAAAACAACTGAAGAAGAATACCTCAAAAAACTCGAAGCTCAGCTGTATGAGATGCCAAAATATGTTGAGGTAGCTTTGGGTTATGAAAGTAAGATAAGAGCACTTAGTGAGGAGCTTAAAGAGAAAAAAGATTTCTTCTACATAGGAAGGGGTATAAGCCTTGCTACTGCGCTTGAAGGCGCTCTTAAGCTTAAGGAGATAAGTTATATACATGCAGAAGGACTCTCAGCTGGAGAATTGAAACATGGCCCATTGGCTTTAATTGAAGAAGGTGTTCCAGTTGTAGCAGTTGCTCCAAGTGGGAAAACATTTGAGAAAATGATATCAAACATTCAAGAGGCTAAGGCCAGAGGAGCCTTAATCATAAGCCTCGGAGATAACGAAGAGTTAGAAAAAGTAAGTGATATCTGGATAAAAATGCCTAAAGTCGATGAGGTTTTGAGTCCTATAGTTTATATAGTTCCATTGCAATTATTAGCATATCATTTGGCTGTCTTGAGAGGCAATGATCCAGATAAGCCGAGAAATCTAGCAAAATCTGTAACAGTCGAATGAGGTGGTTTGAATGGTGAAGACAAAAACCAAGAAAAAAATAGAAGAAAAATCCGAATCATCTTCTTTTAATTTTGCTAAAATTAGGAGATATGCGTTTCCAATTTTGGCACTGCTTGTGGCAGTCATAGGCTTCAAGATCAGATACCAAACAGCAAGCTACAAATATTTCATAGATCCGGATACATTTTATCACTTTGAAATTTACAAGCTCACGATAAAGGAATGGATACCAAAATATTATATGATGGCAGATGCTCCATTTGGGGCTAAAATAGCCGAGCCCCTTGGACTTTACATCTTACCTGCCATACTGTATAAGATTCTCTCAGTGTTTGGATACAGTGAAATAGCAGTGTTCAAGCTCTGGCCTCCGTTAGTAGGATTTTTCAGCATTATTGCAATCTATTTACTCGGAAAGAAGTTTCACTCAGACTGGGCTGGGCTATGGGCTGCTACAATCATGATGTTTTCAACAGCCCACTTTGTCAGAACATTTTCAGGAAATAACAGAGGTGATGGACCATTCTTAATGCTGTTCTTGTATGCAACGCTCTCGCTGTTCGCTTACCTCAAAACGAGAGATAAGAAAAGATACATCTGGGGGGTGCTTTTTATAGTTCTTTCAGTAGCTTCTCTAAGCGTCTGGAATGGTTCGCCGTTTGGCTTAATGGTTTTCCTTGGCTTTGCAAGTGTTTACGCGATTTTATTGTTCATTTTTGGAAATATTGAAAAGCTCAAAGAGTTCATCAGAGACTTTTACCCAGCGTATTTCGGAGTGTTAGTTTTAGGTTACCTCCTAACTTTCCAGAGCATCATCCAAGTTAGAGCGTTTATAAAATTTGCATTTGAAGTCTTCGTTGGCTTGGTGTTGTTGACTCTAATAATGCTCTACGGCGAGAGATTCAGGCTCAACTATTCAGACAAAAAGCACAGATTTGCAGTAGTGGCAATAATAATTCTCATAGGATTTGCAGGGGCTTATGCCTACGTGGGTCCAAAGCTTTTCAGGCTCATGAGCGGTGCATATCAATCAACTCAGATTTATGAGACAGTGCAGGAGCTGGCAAAGACAACATGGAGTGATGTCTCAACGTACTATGCAGTGAAGTCTTCCGATGGCATGATATTTCTTCTTTCACTTCTTGGCATTGGGACAGTGATAGTGCGCTTCTTAAACAGCTTACTTAGACATGGAGAAGTCAATGAAAAGCAACTGTTTGTACTGATTTACTATGTAATGTCTCTTTATTTAATGTGGACTGCAGTAAGATTTTTGTTCTTGGCTTCGGGCGCTGTCATATTAGTATTTGGGATATTAATTGGAGAGCTGTTTAGCCTCGTTGAGAATATGAAAGAAAAAACATCTACAAAAGCTTTGTACGCAGTGCTTCTAATAATTTTGTTCATACCAATCCCAATAGTTGGTGCAACCACTATGAATTCCCAGGCAAAAGCTATGGCAAAAGCAGGTTCAGTAACTCCTTCTTGGGAAGATGTCCTTAAGTGGCTCAATCAGAACACTCCAAAACTTTCAACCGCTACCTCATGGTGGGATTATGGATACTGGATTGAGAGTTCTCTGCTAGGAAACAGAAGATCTCCAGCAGATGGAGGTCACGCAAGGGATAGAGATTACATACTGGCGAGATTCCTTGCAAATGATGGACTAAAGAGTGAAGTTGATTTTGAGAGCTGGGAGCTTAACTATTTCATAATCTGGACATATGACTATGCAAAGTTCAACGCAATAAGTTACCTTGGTGGAGCAATAAGCAGAAAGGAAAGGGATAATCTTGCCATGATTCTGCCTTTCCAGAAGTATGGAGACAATCTCTATGCTCTAAGCCAGAACCAACTTATAAGGGTGCTTGAAGAAAATGGTAAAAAGAGAGTTGTAATTCAGATTGGAAATCAGCAACTTGAACCTATACAGACGATATTTGCCCAGACAGGAGAAGTTGTCAAAGGACAAGGAACTTATCCTGGAATTGTGTGGATATTCCCCAATTATGCAATCTTAACATACCAAAAAGTTGCCCTCAGCAACTTCTTCAGAATGGCATTTCTAGGTGGGAATGGAGTTCCAAACTTCCAGCTTGTTAAGTCAACAGGAGATATCAATGTGTATGAGTTCCATCCATTCATAGTGTACAGGATAGACATATACAAAAACGGAACATGGACTCCAATCAAAAAGCTTGAACCAGGAGAATATAAAGCCAAACTCTACATCTCAGCATTTGGCAGAGATGTGAAGGATGCAACAATAAAGCTCAGAGCATACAAGGATGGAAAGCTGATAGCTGATGAAACAGTAGCAACCAATGTTAACATAGACCACCTCAACGAAAAGCCAATTGAAGTAACATTAAATGTCCCAAATGCCACCAAATACGAGCTTGTGCTTACTCAAAAAGGTCCAGTGGGAGTATTAGCTGGTATTCCAATGCTTAATGGGGAACCCGTTAATCCTATATATGTTGTAAAAGAAGGCCAGAGTGGAAAGCTTAAGCTCACAGCTGAATTTGACAAAGATTACACAGTCAGCCTATACTTGAGGGCCACAATAATATATCTGGTCAGAACGCAAGGAACAAGTAATGAAGACGAAAATGCGGCATTTGAGCCCCACATGGACATCATAAAGTATGTTCCAGTTAAAGAAGGTATCTCAGTTAAAGCTGGTGTGAACACAATAACGGCAGATGTAGAGATGCCCCAGGTCTTTGCTCAGTATATAGAACAGCTCAAGCAGAAATATGGAGCTGATAAAGTAATTGTTAGAGGCAAGAGAATTGAGCCAGTGTTTATAGCAGACAAAGAGTATGTGATTTATAAGCAAGGTTAGCCCTTGTCTCTCACTATTTTTATATCGTCTAAACTTTTTAGTTTTGATCTTTGAACCGTTTCTTCAATTTTTGTCTCAATTTCTTCTCTTGGTTTTAGAATTAAGCATTCTACTTGGGAAAATCCAAGCTTTTTAAGTGCATAAGCTCTGTGGTGGCCATCAAGGATATAATACCCCTCTCGATGTTCCAACACTATGATAGGAGCATCATAGCCATGCTTAATCTCTTGGAGAACAACCAGCAGCTTCGCTTCACTGAGTTCTCTCTGGGTTGGTATCAGAATATCAAGCGGGAGATATTTGTGGTCTATGTTGAACTTAACGCCATAAATGAGTTCATTCTCCCGTTTGAGGTGCCTTGCTCTTTCAAATGCCTTCTCCCTTGTTATCAAAATGATCTCTTCTTTCTCTGTCACTTTTTAATTCCCCTAACAGCTATGAAGGCTCCAATACTTTTCAAATTTTTGTTAAATTTCTGGTCAACTTTTTCAGCAATTTCAACAAATGGAAAGAACGGTGGGAAAAATATAATACCTCTGCTCTCTACATTATCAAATCCTGTATTTGTCAAGAGTGTTTCTAATTCTTTTGGAGTATAGAACCTTGCATATCTGTATGCTGTTTCGATAAAAATGCTTTTAAATCGTTTGAAAAGGAACCATAAACTTCTTCCATTCATAGTTCCAATGACAACTTCTCCTCCCGGCTTTAATACTCGATGTATCTCATTTAGAACTTTTTCAGGTTCATAGATAAACTCGAACATTGTAACGCTTAATACCAAATCAAAGACTTCTTTTTTGAATGGCAAGTTATATGCATTAGCTCGAATAAAGAGAACATTAGGAAGCTTGGACTTGGCAATTTTAAGCATCTCTTGACTTAAATCGACTCCTATCACATCAAAGCCTCTCCTATAAAGTTCAGTGGTATAGTTTCCAGTACCGCAGCCCAAATCCAGAGCTTTTCCTCTCTTTGTTTTAATCATGGAGAAAATAAGTTTCTTTTCTGTTCTATCAACGTACTGGCCAACTTTTGTTTGATACCATGTATCGTAGCGGTGAGCAATTTTGTCGAAGTATTGTACCATCCCTTTATCCACCACCAGCTGGAGGGAATACATGAATTACATCCTCTTCCTTCAGCTCGGTATCCCAGAGCTTTAGGTGAACAATGTTATGCCCGTTCACAAGTATCATTCCGTTGACATCACCGTCTTCATCGATTAACTCTTTCTTAATCCCCGGAAACATCTTATCAAGCTTGTCTAGGAGTTCTCCTACGGTTCTTACTCCACTGATTTCAATTTCCTTCTTTCCAGTTAAGTCTCTCAATGTGGCATAAAACTTCACCTTCATTAGACTCACCAAAATCAAGTTTTAGAGTTTGGAAATAAAGATTTTTCTCTTACTCGTGCTCTTTTCTCTTTTTCTCTCTGTTATGGATGTAGTCCAATAGTGGTCTGATTCTTTCCCAAACTTCATCAATTCCTCCGTGGCCATTAATTTGGACGTAGATTCCCTGCTTTTGGTAGAATTTTATTATAGGTTCCATGTTTTTAATATAAATGTCGTACCTTCTGTTGACTATCTCAGATTTATCATCCTTCCGTTGGATTAGTTCACCGCCACATACATCACACTTTCCTGAAACTTTTGGTGGTTTATATTTAACATGGTACACAGCTCCACATCGGCTACATATTCTCCTTCCACTTATTCTTTCGATACTTTCCTCCTTTGAGATGAATATATCGATGGCAACATCGAGCCTTATGCCATGATCATAAAGATAAGTCTCCAATGCCAAAACCTGTTCAGCTGTTCTTGGATATCCGTCAATAATGAAATTATTTCTCACCCTCCTAAGTTTTGAGAGGATTAGCGTATTAACGACAGTATCTGGTATTAATTCACCCTGTGCGAGATATCTCTCCATTTCTTTACCTAAAGCTGTTCCTTTCTGTATTTCTGCTCTAATTATATCTCCAGAGGATATATACTCCAACTGATATCTTTCAACTATTTTTCGCGAATGAGTAGATTTTCCGCTTCCAGGTGGCCCAAAAATCAAGATATTCATGTAGGTCACCGATAGTGATTTATAATTCAAAGCATAAAAAGAATGTGGTGGTAAGCATGCCCCGTCTCCTAACTGGTTTTGTTAGAGCAGCTGGCTATGCAAACAAAGTGAGGAAAGTTCTATTTGCCATTACGAGGGGAAAAGTTAATCCAGAAGAGGTTGTGAGAGCTGCAGCAGAACTCAATCAGTATCTCTTCAGCAAGTTCCAAGAGATAGGAGTGAAAAAGGAGGATGTGGTAAGAATTGAAGTGGAGTTTGAAATCAAAGACGGAAAAATTGAATGGAACTATGATAGTTTGAAGATTGAAATTTACAAGAAGGAAGAAGAAGAAAAGTTAGCAGAAGCTATGCGCGAGGTAGAAGAGAGTGAGAAAGCCCTTGAGCTTGTAATTGAAGAACTGAGTAAGCTGTCAGAAAAGCTGAGAGAGTTAAGTGATGATATTTCCCAACTTGTCGAGAAAATTAAGCAAGAGCACACAACATTAAAGCTTGAATTCGAAAAGGAAGAGGAAAGCTAAATCCTCAGATTATCGAGGAATACGTTAACATAAACAATGACATGTGAGGTCAGATAACTCTTTCTACCAATGCTAACTTTTTCCGCAATGCTCTCAAGAAAAGCTTCATCTTCTTTAGGTAATCCAACGTGATCTCCGAGAACAAATGCAACGTTTCCTTTAAAGTTAACCTCAGCTATCGGTTTACCTTCTTCGTGAAGGTAGTAAAGCTTTGCAGTCTTGATAGTCTTTCTCACA
The DNA here is from genome assembly GCF_000517445.1 of Thermococcus paralvinellae. Classification (NCBI taxonomy): domain Archaea; kingdom Methanobacteriati; phylum Methanobacteriota; class Thermococci; order Thermococcales; family Thermococcaceae; genus Thermococcus; species Thermococcus paralvinellae. The sequence goes on from NZ_CP006965.1 coordinate 568,956, forward strand.
ATGTCTTCAAATGTTAAATTGCTGATGTAAATTCCAGGCAGAACCTGATGCTCTTTGCTGGGCTCCTTTATTTCCTCACCAACTTTTAATGCTTTAATTATCAGTTTTGCAATGCTTCTCTCATCTGGATTTATTGTCTTGGGTCTAATCTCGTTACCTTCGAATCGAATGGTTTTGGGTGGATTTGGTGGGCCGTTTAAGTTTAACCAGACTCTAACATTTTTGCGAAAACCATGAGAGAGCAGAAAAGCGGAGTTAATGCTTCGGCAAAGTAAGTCAATTCTGCCGCTTGTCCCTGGTAGGTCTTTCAGGCTGAAATCCGCTTTTGTATGAGCATGGTTTGCTTTGATGATGAAAATCCTCATTGTCATCAAAATTAAAATATAAAAAGAGCTTTAAAAATCACTCGAGAGCTTCGAGGAGCTTCTCGAGGAACATCTTCTCTGGGTAAGCACCCTCAAACTCGACCTTGTCAACGCCATCAACTTGGATGACTATCTTTGGAACTGCCATGACTCTGTACTGGTCAGCCCACTCTGGGTATTCAATAGCCTCGACCATATCTCCAAGTATTTTACCCTTTCCAGCCAATGCGTTCTCAATAGCAAATTTGTGAGCCATTCTAACTGCCATTGGACAGTATGGACAGGTTGGGGTTACAAAAACTAGTATTCTGACATCTTTGTCAATGCTCTTAAGTGTATCTTTTGTATCTGGCATTAAGTCAGTTGTACCATTTGATACATCGACTATATCCTCAAGGAATGCTCCAAATTCATGTCCAGCTGGGAGTCCAAAGTATCTAACTCCCAAATCTTTTCCATCTTGAGTGATTATTGTCGCTGGAGCTCTATCAATCCTGTATTTTTCTGCAAGTTCCTTTTCAGTGTCAAAGTCATGAATCTCGTAACTCACTAAATCACTTAGCTCGCTAATCTCTTGAACAAGTTGCTTAAGCTGCTCGCAATATTGACAGTGTTCTTTACCCACGAACACGATGAGCTTGACTGGGTTAGTTAGTTTTGAAAAGAATTCCTCTTTAATAACTTTCTTGTCTCCATCGCTTATCAATCCCATTTCAAACACCTCCAATCTTTAAGCTAAAGGTTTATAACCTTTAGAGTGCAACATTTTAACAAAGTTTGCAAATTTAAAGTTGTCAACCAAAGGTTGGATGCACACTATATAAGCTTTACGCTACAAATTTGAGTAGGTGGGGGACATGTCTGAGCCGGATATATTTTACATTTTAGGGAATAAGGTGAGGAGAGATTTACTTAGTCATTTAACTTGTACTGAATGTTATTTTAGCCTATTAAGCAATAAAGTTAGTGTTTCATCAACAGCAGTATCAAAGCATCTCAAGATCATGGAAAGAGAGGGACTTTTGAAATCCTATGAAAAAGAGGGGAAGTTCATTGGTCCAGTAAGAAAATATTACAAAATTACCTTATCTAACACCTACGTTGTCACTGTTACCCCCAATTTGTTCTGGTATAAAGGGATTAAATTAGAGGAAAAGCCAAGCCTCAGAAAATTTGAGATTAATCTTGAAAATCTCGATGCTTCTCCTGATACATTGCAGTCAATGGTCATCAATTTTATCGATGCCAACAAAGAGCTGGGGAATCTTTTAGAGGCTCTTAAGACACTCGAAAGTTATAGAGATATGCTTGTCAGAAGCATAAAAGAGCGTTATTTAGATGAAATTGGAGACATGACTCAATTAGCAATATTACATTATTTACTGCTCTATGGGGAGGCTACAATTGAAGACCTTAGTGATCGCCTAAATCTCAAAGAGAGAGAGGTTATCAAAAAAGCTGAAGAGTTAAACAAGTTTGTACCGTTAATAATAAAAGAAGATAGCATTAAAATAGACGAGGAAAAACTTAGAAAAATTGTGAAATAATAAGGGGGTTAAACTATGACGCTTCCAAGGGTTAAAATACTGATTAACAGAGAAAAGTGCTATCTTTGCGGTTCTTGTGTAGCAGTATGTCCAAAAGAGGCAATAATAATTGAAAGCGAAGAATGGAGATTCTTCCAAGAAAAATGCATTGGGTGTAAGTTCTGCATTTTGGCTTGTCCAGTTGGAGCATTGACTGCTAAGGAGGTTGAGTGAAATGGAGCTGCATTATGATGTTGTAGTCGTTGGAGCTGGCATTGCGGGGCCAATTTTATCAAGGAATTTAGCTAAAAAAGGATACAAAGTTCTCATGATTGATAAAAAAGCTGAAATAGGTTCACCAAAGAGATGTGGGGAAGGATTGGGCATCGCAAACTTTAAAAAATATGATATTCCCATGGATAAACGCTTTATAAATAGGGAAATTTATGGCGCTGCTATATATTCTCCAAGTGGCTACAAACTTGAAATCAGGTATGATAAAGTCGCTGGTGTAATCTTGGAGAGAAAGATTTTTGATAAAATGCTTGCTTATTATGCAGCCAAAGCAGGAGCAGATGTCATGGCAAAAACAGAAGCAGTTGGTCTAATAAGGAAAGAAGGTAGGATAGCTGGAGTTAAGGCTAAGCACGAAGGAGAGTCTTTGGAGATTTACGCTGATGTAATTGTCGCAGCTGATGGTGTAGAAAGCAGGGTAGCAAGGTGGGCCGGAATAAACAGCTTTTTACCACCTCACGAGCTTGATTCTGCCTATGAATACGAAATGATAATTGAGAATTTTGAGTTTGATCCTGATATAATTCATCTTTACTTTGGGAATGAAGTTGCTCCAAGAGGCTATGTCTGGATCTTTCCAAAAGACGAAGATAGAGCTAATGTTGGAATTGGAATTAATGGAGACAATCCAAAAACAGCAAAGTACTATCTAGAGAAGTGGCTTAAAGAGAACAACATAAAAGGAACCAAGATTCTAGAAGTCAATGTTGGAGGAGTCCCAGTCGGCGGCTTTTTGAAAGAGCTTGTCAAAGATAACGTTGTGGTTGTTGGTGATGCAGCAAGGCAAGTAAACCCAATGCACGGCGGAGGAATGGCTGAAGCTATGGAGGCAGCAACAATAGCAAGCAAATGGATTGATAAAGCTTTGAGCGAAGAAAACCTTGAACTGCTTAAGGGATATACGGATGAATGGTGGGCTGGAGAAGGTCAAAAGCTTCTTAGAATTCTAAAAGTTAGGCAGATAAGTGAAAAGCTCAGCGATGATGAGCTTGATGTGGCAGTCCAAGCGTTGAGTAGTGCAGATGCCGAGAAAATAGCTGCTGGAGATTACAAGGAAGTCTTCAAGGCTTTGATAAAGAACCCAAAAATCTTGCTCAAACCAAGGATGCTCAAACTTTTGAAAGAAGCCCTTTAATTTTATCAAGTTTCTATTTGTGATTTTTTGCTTTATACCTCATCTAAACCAAAGGTTTTAGAAAACTTCTTATATTTTAAGTACAAATATTTCTTAATTATTTGATTACTGGAGGGAGAAGTATGGAACTTGCATATAAGCTTGCCATTCTTCCTCCAATTGGAGCTATTGCAACAAAGGGAATAATCTTGGCCTTAGGCTCAGAGAGCGAACTTACTGTCAAGATTGCAGTGTTATTTTTTATTGTAGGTTTTTTAGCTTATTTTGGTTGGTTCCTGTACAAGATGATGATCGTGGGGGTTTATCCTGAAGAGAAGGGAACGGTGTTAAAGTCTCTCGTGCTATGGTTTGTGTGCTTAATCTTAAGCTTTTCAATAATTTTTGCCTGACCTTCTTTTCCATTTCTTACAGTTCATATTTAAGCAGACCTCATATTCCCTATTTCCCTCTCTAATCTTCACTATTGGAGCATTACCACATTCTGGACAAACTTTTCCCGTTGGAATTATTTCCCCTCTCTGGAGGAGAGGATACGTAACATCACAATTAGGCCAGTTAGAACAGCCGACAAACCTCTTTCCTGTTTTTCTGTTGTACCTCACAACTAAATCTCCACCACATTTAGGGCATTTTCCTACAATTATTTCATTATTATTTCTTTTTCCTTCTTCTTTTCCTTTTTCATTATCAGCAGCCCGCTTTATTGCTTCTTCCTCTTCTGCTGTCAGTTCTTTAGCAGTCTTTTTCTTTGATTTCTTTGTTTTCTTTTCTTCACTCTCAATAAGTTTTTCCATCAGTTCTCTGCCTATGTCAAGCTCTTTGGCTTTAAACTCCTTGAGAATTTTTATCAGCTGTTCCTTTGCTTCTTCAATAACCCTATCTTTGCTCAGTTTTCGCTTCATGATTTCTTCCATTTTTTCTTCGAATTCTCTTGTAAGTTCAACGCTGACAATTTCCGGCACGTTCTTTTCCAAAGCTTCAACTACTTTCATGCCGAGAGGAGTTACCTTAATTTTCTTCTTCCCTTCAATGTAGCCTCTTTGATAGAGTGTCTCTAAAATTTGAGCTCTTGTCGCCTTTGTTCCTATTCCTAAATCTTCCATCTTCTTAATGACACTCGCTGGAGAGTATCTCGAAGGTGGCTTTGTCTTCTTTTTCTCACGCTTGATTTGAATAACCTTGACAGGTTCACCTTCTCTAAACTTGGGCAGAATAACTTCATCAAAGCTGACATATTTGCCGTAAATTTTAAGCCAGCCTTCCTTTACTGTTCTTGCTCCGCTTAAAATGAACCTGTGATTGTTTGAGTTTATTATGACCTTCATTATCTCTCTAACTGCTGGGTCTGCAAATGCTGCCAAGAATCTTCTAACTATCAAATCGTAGATGTTCTTCTCCTCTTGAGTTAGCTCTCCAGGTTTTGGTAATTCACCAGTAGGATAAATTGCTGGATGAGCTGGGTCATCTTTTGGCCCTTCAACTGGTTTTAGCTGAGATTTACCCAAAAGCTCATGGGCAAAGGGCTTGTACTCTGTAATCTTTGCGAGGCTTTGAATTATGTATCTGTAGTTTAGGTTTTTAGGGAGTTTCTGGGAGGAGGTTCTGGGGTAGCTCGTAAATCCACGCTCATACAGCCTTTGTGCAATGTCTAAGGTCTTCTTTGGGGAATAACCAAAAGCAGAATACGCCTCTCTCTGGAGTGTTCCCAAGTCAAATGGATGGGGAGGATTCCTCTTCTGTTGCTTAACTTCAACTTTCTCGACAAAAGCTGGCCCTTTCTTGGCCTCTTGAACAATGCGCTTTGCTTCTTCTTCATCTAAGATGCGTTCTTTTTCGTAAGTAGCTGTATACTGTTTCCCGTTTTTCTCCAAAATCATCTTTATTACCCAGTATGGAGTCGGCTTGAAGTTTGCAATTTCCTTTTCTCGTTCAACTAAGAATTTGAGTGTCGGCCCTTGAACTCTACCCGTGCTTAAAATCATCCATTTGCCGCTTGCACGCTTTATGGCATGTGTTAGAGCTCTCGAAAGGTTGACACCCCAATACCAATCAAGAACATGTCTGGCTATTCCAGCATCAGCCATTCCAAAGTTTATTGTTGGCTCAATGTTGTACCATGCCTTAAGGATATCTCGTTTTGTTAAAGCTGAGAACTTCATACGCTTTGCTTTCTTTGGGTCAACACCGCAGGCGTATTTTAATGCTGTGTATCCAATGACCTCACCTTCGGTATCATAGTCACAAGCAACTACAAATTCATCAGCTCTCTTTGCGAGCTCTCTCAAAGCTTTGATATAATCTTTAGCATAACTTTTTCCTTTTTCAGCAACATAGACAGGAACCCACTCGATGTCAAAAATTGGATAACCATAAGTTTTAGTTTTTGGAGCTAGTGTATAAAGATGACCAACTGCTGGAGCTACAATAATCTTTTTTCCATCTCTTGTTAGTTCGTAGTATGGAACACCATACAAAGTTTTTCGTACTGGTTTTCCTTCAGCTAAGGCATGTGCTATCTTTTTTGCAACATTAGGCTTCTCTGCTATGATGAGCGTGACCATAGTAACACCTTAGAGCAGTTGAAGGGAGAGATATAAAAACACTGCGGAGCGCAGGATATTTATATGTCACCGACGGAAGTTTATAAAGGTGACTTCAAAATGAGCATAACTCCAGAAGTTAAAAAGCTGAAGGATATGGTGGAGTATCAAGAGAACTCAATAGTGAGCAGAACTATAATAGACAAAAAAACTGGTACCGTGACCATTTTTGCATTTGATAAAGGGCAGGGGCTGAGCGAGCATACTGCTCCTTTTGATGCCGTTGTGTATGTTTTAGATGGCGAAGCTGAAGTTATCATTTCAGGCAGGTCGTATTACCTCAAAGAAGGGGATATGATAGTGATGCCTGCCAACGAACCTCATGCGTTGAGAGCATTGGACAGATTTAAGATGCTCTTAATAATGATAAAGGAGGAATAGATGAGCTTCTTTAGCTTCTTCAATTTTTAATCTGCCTCTCTTTTTCCTGAAGTCTTTTTATGACACAGTACGAAGTCGATGGATCAGGGAGAGATATAAATTTTGGGGGGCAGTAGGGATGTCGCCCCCCTGGGGGTCCCGAGGTCATCGCAACCCAATACTCCTCGGGCATAATAATGTAGGAGCCAAAGGCTTATAACACTTAACCCTACATGAAGTATGAAAGTACAACAGGTGTGAGCAATGGCAGGAACAATAAGCAAAATTGTGAGATTTGAGGATGAGGAAGAGTTTTTAATGGATATGGAAGATATCATGGAGCGCTTTACCTATTTGGCAAGTCGGTATGGAAGTGGAAGTGTTCTTGAAGGCTTTCTTCTGTGGGACTATGTGGGGGTTCAGGATGATGAGGGGATAAAGATATTCCGCATTGGAGAGTTTCCTTACATTGAAGGCACGCTTAAAATTGATTACGAAACATTAAGAACTTTAGAACAATATTTTGATGAAATTGAAAGCCGTTGGAGTGATTTAAGCGTTGAGGAAATTGACTACTTCATTGAGATGCTCAATGAAGCATTGGGGAAGGAAATTGTGTTCTATGAGGCTTATGATTTGGGCTTGAGCAGAAATGAAGCATATCTCATCTTAAACATTAAATCACTCCATTATCTTGATAATGTCGTGGATGCTGAGGATAGGGAAGTATTAGAAGGAGCTGTGAGGCTTTTGATGAAATATATATGAGGTGGTTTTATGCTGTTCAAGAAGAAAGGACTCTTCACGGTTAGTGATGCAATGAAGGTAATTGAGATTGCGAGTAGGGAAAATGCAAAAGAGATCGTCGTAATGTGCGAGGCTATTGAGGAAGAAGCTAAGAGAAGGCTGTGGGACTATGCAAATGGAGTACGACTCCTGGCTGATTTGATGGGAGAGCAAAGAGAGGTTAGGGTTGAAATTCTTGAGGGCTATGTGAGTGATAAGGTGAAGGGAATTGATTTAAGTGAGGTGTCTCAATGAAGCTTGTCCTAGCAGAAATATTTAACAGCTGGCAGGGCGAAGGTGGAAGTGTAGAGGGCTCAGCCTTTGGGAGGAGGCAGATTTTTGTCAGATTTGCTGGCTGTGATCTCAACTGTGTGTGGTGCGACTCAAGGCAGTTCATAGATGCCTCAAGAGTTTTACAGTGGCGCTACGAGGTTGAGCCTTTTTCTGGGAAATTTAAATATAAGTCCAATCCAGCCAGCTTAGATGAAGTTGTTGAGGTTATTTTGAGCCTTGACACTGGGGATATTCATTCAATCAGCTATACTGGAGGGGAGCCAACACTACAAATTAAACCTTTAATGGCATTAATGGAAAGAATGAATGAGCTTGGCTTTAAGAATTTCCTCGAAACTCACGGAGGTTTTCCAGAGAAGATTGCCGAGATTGCTCATCTCGTTGATTACGCAAGCGTTGACATAAAAGATGAAACTGCAAGGGCAACTGAGGACTGGAGGGATTTGATCCTAAGGGAAGTTGAGAGCATTAAAGTCTTGAAGAAGGCTGGTACAAAGGTTTATGCCAAACTTGTGGTTACAAAAGACACTAAACTTGAAAATGTTGAGTGGTATGCTTCTCTTCTCAAAAGCTTAGCTCCAATGGTAATTCAGCCAAAGGAACCAATTGATTTAACACAAAACCAGCTGATGGAGTTTTACGAAGCTGCTGCTAAGATTTTGGGGAGAGAAAACGTTGGATTGAGCTTTCAAGTTCATAAGTACTTGAATGTTTTGTGAGTGCTTTTCTCAAATATTATCATCCAGATTACTCCGAATAATTTAAAAGACTAGATTGTGCTATAGTGTCATGTGGATATGTTTGCCAAGAGTAAACAATTGGGTGATTCATATGGATCCATCGTCATTGCTAGCGGTACTGTTTGTGATAATCATCGTACTGCTGCTGTGGGATAGTGTTAAAAGGTATGAGTTTGAAAAGGACGAGGTAAGGACAGTTGTATTATTTGTGGCTGTGCTCTTTCCTTTGATTCTTGCATATATTTATTTTGAAGAAAACGAACTTTTAAGTTTTGTAATCGCATTGCTTATCCTTGCAGCTCTGATTTGGAGCGTTTGGAAATCTTTAAAATCTATAAAGCTAGAAAGGATTGCTAAAAATCTTGACAAGTTCTACAGAACTAACACACTTAATGGGCTTATCTTTGGAGTTGCGATGCTCATTCAGTGGCATTTGATGGGTAGTCCGCTTTTCGCTGTTCTCGGTATACTGTGGTTTGCAGTTAGTGCTTTTGCCATGTTAAGGAAAGCTGAAGCAGTGATTGCTACTATTGGGGGCATGTTTATAATTCTCGGCATCATTCTTCTTACCTTCCATGACCTTCTGATGAAAGTTTTCGGAGTTGGAATGATTATGTACAGTTTTGTATCCATTAAAACTGCTAAGGAGGTGAGGGAATGGAAAAGAAGAGAATTATAATCGTGACAGGATGGATGTTGTTACTAATCTTGTTTGAGCTCCTCTCACTATATCTCCAAGATCAGGGAGAAGAGTTATTGGCAAAGCTTTTCGCTATAGCGATGCTTGTGGTAATGCTTGTTGGTGCTTATCTGTTAGCTAAAAGCGACGTAGAACTTCCACAAATTCGGAATGAAAAAGCTAAGTCTATTTTAATAGCTCTACCGATTATTCTCGCTATATCTCTCGGACTTACAGAAGGCGACAAAATTTATGCTATAGTCGGGATTTTAATTGTGCTCTCATTGATACTAGAAAGGTTTGAGAGCCCATTATTAGATAGCCTATCCTCAATTTTTGTAATGATTGGAGGCGCTCTTATAGCTTTTCAATGGATTACAGCTAGAGAATATGTGGCTAAGATAGCGGGGCTGTTTATGATTGGCATAGTAGGAATTGCAAGTGGAATATTGTTATACGTTACAATAAGGGGGCACAGACATAGAAGTTAAGAGAGTCTTAATAAAAATCGTGCTAGTTATATCACTATTGCTTCTAGTTGCAGGTTTGGTTAGTGTTTTCAACACCTTTAATTCCTCCAGAGAGAGCGGGATTGCTAGGCAGTGTTATGGGGGTAAGCTCTGTCCAAGTATTGGTAGGACAGTTAAAATTTTATAATAGACAAAATTAGCTCACCTTAGGCGATGATGTAGATTGGCCTTTGGGGTATTGATGCCCGGGATCGACGTAGCTGAGCCTTCACAATAATCCAACCTCTGCAAGTGCAAATTCAATCTCTTGAACAGCCTGCTCATCAAGTAGCAGGGAGGGCATCCTTGGATAACCAACGTTTAAGCCGAGCATGTTCATAGCTTCCTTTATTGCACTTATCTGATTGTATTTTTTCACAAGAACTTCATTGAGGTAGTTTATCATCAATTGCAGACGTTTAGCTCTATCATATTTCTTTTCAAGAAAAGCAGTGTAAAGCTCAACACATAAGCGGGGAGCAACATTTGCAACAGCTATAACCGCACCATGAGCCCCTAATGCCAAGGCAGGATAAATTAAATCAGCTGTTCCAGCTAAGATGCTCATGTCTTCGCCAAGCCTTCTGATAAGCTCACCTATCCTCCCAATTGAGCCACTTGAATCTTTAATCCCCACTATGTTTGAATATTCTTCAACTAAACGCTCAATAATTTTAATTGGAATGTTTATACCAGTAAATTTGGGAACATTGTAAATCAGAATTGGGGCTTCAACGCTCTGAGCTATTGCAGAATAGTGAGCAAAAAGTTCCTTTTCGTTGGGCTTGAAGTAGTAAGGTGGTGCTATCAAAAGGGCATCTACACCAAGATTCCAGGCTTCTTTTGCCAGTCTTATGGTCTCTCGCGTTGAATTTTCAGTCACACCAGCTATAACTGGCAGATTTGTCTCTTCACAAACTATTTTTAAAACTCTTAGCTTCTCTTCAAAATTCAGATATGGAAACTCACCATTGCTCCCTAGCGTTACAAAACCGCTCACCTTGGCATTTTCAAAGTAATGAATAAGATCTCTCAAAGCTTCTTCATTAATCTCCTCATCTTCATCGAAAGGCGTTACATGGGGAACGTATATACCCTCAATCAAACGGAACACCAACAAAAGTTGGATTTTTAGGTAATAAATTTTTTGATAAATTTGATGAACAAGCTTTTAAGTTCAGTTGTATAAGAGCTGAAATGGGATTCGACAATGAAATGCATTATAATAGGGCATTTAACTCACGATATAATAATAAGAGGAAACACCAAAACCGAGAGAATTGGAGGAGGGGCTTATTATTCTGCTCTTGTACTTTCGCCTTTCTGTGATGTGGAAGTTATAACTAAAATCAGCAAGAGCTTCCCAAGAAAATGGCTGAAAGAACTTGAAGAAAAAGGAATAAAGATTACAGTTCTACCATCGAAGGAAACAACAACTTACGAGCTTAGATATCTTGATGAAAACACGAGGAGTCTTAAGCTGCTGGCTAAAGCTGAACCTTTCAAACCAGAGGAAATCCCTCATGAGAATTCTGATATAGTAATTTTAAATCCCGTTGCCAATGAAATTCCAATCGAAATAGTAAACAACCTAAAGAGCTTTATATCCCTTGATGTTCAAGGATTTGTGAGAGACTTTAAAGATGGAAAAGTCGAATTCAAAAAGATTGATGCATCTTTTCTGAAAGGAGTTAAGGTCGCTCATGCCGATGTGAATGAATTTAGGATGTTAATTGATCCAAAGCTTCCAGATGTTATGCTGATTTCCAATGGTGCTGACAGAGGAGAGGCAATATATAGGGGAAATAGATATCACTTTGAACCTCTAAAGATGCCCGTCGCTGAAACAACAGGAGCTGGAGACTCGTTTTTAGCTTATTTCTCATACTTTTACAAGCAGTGCCCATTCATGCAGGCTCTGAAAAAAGCAGTATCATTCACGGCGTTCTTCCTCAAACACCGCACTCCGTTCTTTGATTTTGATGAAGCCATAGAAAACGCTAAAAACGTGGAAGTTGAGAAAATAATGACCGATGAAGAAACGTCAGCACGCTGAGAAGTGATGAGACGGGACTTCTCTGAGGTGAAAATTCGAGGTGAGGGCTATGGACAGATACGTTCTGCTAATTAAGGCTCCTAGAGGCTATAATATAACTGCGGTTAAAGAGGATATAAAAAAGCTCATTTCAGAAAAATATCCTGAGCTAAAAGCTGAGATTCATAGATGCATTGGATTGACGGTTGATTTGGTTATTGTATATAAAAATGGGGTTGTTTTGATAAAACGCAGACATGAGCCTTTTAAAGATCACTGGGCTTTGCCAGGTGGCTTCGTTGATTACGGGGAAAGAGTAGAAGATGCAGCAATTAGAGAGGCAAAGGAGGAGACAGGGTTAGATGTTGAGCTGATAAAGCTCATTGGGGTTTACAGCGATCCTAACAGAGATCCAAGGGGACATACAGTTACAACAGCCTTCTTGGCCAAAGGGTATGGTGATCTGAAAGGTGGAGATGATGCCAAAGAGGCTAAAGTCTTCAGCTTTGATGAGATTAAAAGCTTAAAGCTGGCTTTTGACCATGCAAAGATAATGGAAGATGCTCTGAGGATTTTAAAGGAGGCGAGCCTATGATTGACTCTGTGAAGTTTGGCGAGATTATTGTCGAAGGGAAGAGATACACCCACGACATCGTTATCTATCCTTCCGGAAAGATTGAGCACAGGAAGAAGGAGCTTTCAAAGAAAAAGCATGGGACAAGTCATAAGTTTGATCCAGATGAGCTGAAGGAGTATCTTACGGAGGATTTTGACGTTTTGATTGTAGGGACCGGGATTTATGGGGCTTTGAGGTTACTCCCAGAGGCTAAAGAGATTGTTAAGGACAAAGAGATCATTGAAAAGCCAACACCAGAGGCGATAAAGCTTTTCAATGAATTGAGGAAAGAAAAGAAGGTGCTGGGAGTTTTTCACATTACATGCTAATTCGAAGGTATGCTGGATTTTATTTAAATTTTTGACATGGGAATTCTTTTGTATCTTCTTCAACTCTCTCATCACGGAAATGTATTCAGTCTTTGGAATCAAAGCATCTGATACAGCACAATCAGAGCCACTGCACTAATCACAAAGCTGACTGCATACTTGAAAGGATAGCTTAAGACAAGGAGAGGCAACGCTATCACTCCGAAGAGAATTCCAACCAAAATCATCAGCACAATCATATGTCCAATGTTGAATTCCGGAATTCCAAGCTCAATCCCCTCGTATCGGAAGAAGTAGACCATCGTTAGGAATGAAGCATTCAGCGGGAGCAGAAATGTATAGGGAAGCAGAATGATAGCTTGTGGATTGTAATGAACAGCAAGCGCTAAAATCAGCTCGGAAATCAGTATTGGGATTACAGACATTGAGAGGGCTTTGCTCAATGCATATTCTCTTTTGGTGAGCGGTAATGATTTTAGGAAGTCTAGGACTTTACCTTCTACCTTAAGCACTGCATCAGCTCCCGGAACTGTAAAGACTCCCAAAGTAATGAGGAAATAAACTGCCTTTGAAACTGGAAAGTTTCCACTCTGAAGAACCATAATTATCTGGGGAAAGAGCACATAGACAGGCATGAGAAAACCCGTTATCATTGCAGTCTTTCGGAATATTATCCTCAAATCCTTGAGCGTGAGGGCAAACATTTTTCCTCCAAGAGACGCTTTAAAGCCTGTAGCTCTGACTCTCTCAGATTCAAGCTTCGGCTCAAGAATCCCGCTCCAGACCCTCTTAAGGGCAAGCCTATACAGAGGAACAAACACACCTGCATAAATTAAAAGCAGGATGATGCTCTTTTTCGGCTCAAAAATTGAGGAAATTGTGAATGGATACGCTATAGAGTATCTGCCGATGATTGCACCCACTTGCTTACTGTGCTCTTGAATGTACTCTTGCATGTAGCTTACTCCATAAAACAGTCCCATAAATGCAAATATTGCCAAAATCTTAAGGATGTTTTTTAGGCTTCCACTTTTGCTCTTTCTGTAGCTTATTCTAAGCCCAAAGGTAGAGTAGATTATCAAGCCAAGTGTATGCCCAGTCAGCATTCCTATGAAAATCCACAGCAGAGCTAAGATCCCATTCAAAGGGTACTTTATGCCAACAACAGCTATGCTTGGTAAAATCATTGCTAAAGCCGGGATTTGGTCAATCATCAAAAGCTCGCTCAAGTAGAGTGCTCCAATTCTTATTGGCAGAGCTTTTATAGGTTCAAACAAACCGAGCGAGACCACATAAGAGGATTGAACCGCAGTAACATAAAGCGAAAATATGAATGGAATTAATGCTAGAGAGGACAGCATCGCAACTATATAGGTTTTATCATCAGAGAAAGAAAGCCCTATAGCCATCATAATTCCAAAGAAAACGAAGGCAATGCTTTGAATTGTGACGTTTCTCTTTATGCTAATGGTATTCTTGAGGTGCTTTTTGAATTTCTTCTCGTCATTTGCTATCTGGGGATTTCTCTTCAAAATCTGGTAGTGAAGCTCGCGGTAGAGAATCTTAACAACTTCAAACATCTTACAGCCTCCTAGCTATGAACATTAAGACGAATAGCTCAACGAGGGCGATAATCCAGCTTGCGAAAGCCCACTTAAAGCCCCCAAACAGCAGAGGTAAACCAACAGGAATCAATGCCATCCCGATGAGGGCAATCATTATGATGTCGTGGTACCATTTCAGCTCTGGAAACCACAGCTCTTCGCTACCGTAGCGGAACACAAAGAGGAGAGAAACAAGTGCTCCTATGGGAGGAAGAAGGAGTGCAAAGAGCAAAAGATACAACCCCCTCAAGTCGTGAAGGCTAACAAACAACACAATTGCAATGTTCACGAGTATCGGCACAATGCTCATGTCAATCGCTTTAGATATTATTAAATCGAATTTCCTCAGAGGTAAGGTCTTTAAAAACTGTAAGCCAGATCTCTCGAAGGAGTCAACTCCTATAAATGTCTCAATCTGAATTTCACCCGTCAAAGTCATCGAGAATATTATGAAGGTTCCATCCACAACAAAAGAGTCTTCGCTATCCATGAAGAAGAGGTATGCCATTATCAGAGCGTAAAATACTGGCATTATAAGATAACTCAAAATCATAGGCTTCCTAAATGCCAGCTTGAAGTCTTTTATGACCAATGCTAAGCTCTTTCTCGTTGGTGATGCCTTGAATGGCCTTACCTTAACTTTCTGAGAAATCACCGGTGGTTCTAATATCTTATCCCACACTCTCTTTAGGAACACAAAGTAAACCGGTGTTAAAATGGCAAAATAGATAAAGAGCAGCGGAAAGCTTTTTTCTGGTTCGAATATCGTTAGAGCGGAAAAAGGATAAATGAGCTGATACCTAGCAACGACTGGATATACCCTTTCGAGGAAAGCTATAATTCTGCCCCTCAGCATAATCACCAAAACAAAGGCACCTCCAATGATGATTCCGAAAATGGATTCTGCAATTCTTGCAATTAGAAGTTCCTTGCCCGGTTTTGTGCTAACCTTTAAGGAAAAGACATCTGAGATAGCTAGTCCTAAAGCATGACCGAAAAATAGGCTAAGAAACAACCATAGGAAGGACAAAACACCGGCAATGAAGTTCTTATATTCTATAACGACCAGCGTTGGAATGAAAATCATGAAAATTGGCAGTATCTCGAGAGTGGTTAGATGGGTTAGGTACTTTGAGCCAATCTTTATTGGAAGGGATTTGAGAGGTTCAAAGAGCTTGAGTGATATTAGGGCTGGAACGTTCAAGAGAGTTCCGTAGATAGCGAAGAGCATTGCAACGGTGGATATTATCATAAAGGACATCACCACAGCTTTTTCGCTTCTGATAAGGAGGAGGGGAATTGCTATAGGGATTCCAAATAACACTAGGAGCAAGTTCATCATTAACTGTCTCCTTAGGTTTGAGGCATTCTTTAGCCCCGCTATTATGTCCTTCTCCGTGAGCATGGGGTCTTCTTTGGCGAATCTGTAAAAGAGCTCCCTTTTGAGAATTTTTACAATCTCAGTATTCATAAGGCATCCCTAAGTGCTTGAACTATGTGTGCAATTTCATCTTTACTCTCCGTAAGTTTAAGGAAAACATCTTCAAGGCTTTCCTCATGGGCTTTTTCTTTAAGCTCTTCAATTGTTCCTTCTGCAATTATCTTCCCCTGATAGATGACACCAATTTTGTCACAGATTATTTCAGCTAGGGAAAGAATGTGGGTTGAGAAAACTATGCTCTTCCCTTCATTCTTGAATTCGAGCAGAAGCTCTCTTAAAATTCTGGCTGATTTGGGATCTAAACCATTCATGGCTTCATCCAAGATGAGAACTTTTGGGTCATGTAAAAGGGCGGTTATCAAAGAAACCTTTTGCTGGGTTCCAAAGCTGAGCGTTCCAATGAACTGCTCGAGATATTTTTCAATTCCAAAAGCTTTAACGAAATAATTCACCCTTTCCTCAAGCTTATCCTTTGGAATCCCCCTTATGCTCCCAACGAATTTGAAAAGTTCACTTGGGGTTAAGCTTTCATACAGAATTGGGGTCTCCGGGACATAACCAACTATCTTCTTAACTTCAATCGGATTTTTAGTAACGTTTATTCCTTCAACCAGAACCTTTCCGCTTGTAGGCTTTAAAATTCCAGCAAGGATTTTCATAGTGGTTGATTTACCACTCCCATTTGGTCCCAGAAGACCATAGATTTCGCCATCATGAACGCGAAAGCTGATTCCATCAACGGCAACCTTATCTCCGAACTTTTTAGTGAGGTTTCCAACTTCAATCATCCAACTCACCTTAGTTAAAGAGGGAGCACTTGAGTTAATAAAATTTTGGGAGAAGTTTATAATCTTAGAAGCAAATTTAAAAACATGAGAATCCTCCTTGTGACAGGAAGGCTGGCTGAGCCACTGGTAAGAAAATATGGCAAAGGCTGTGATGTATTTGTAGCTCCCGTTAGCGTAGCCGCTTTTCTCACTCCTAAGCTCATAGTCCATTACCTAAAAAAAGCTGGCATAAAAAGTGAAGATTACGATTTAATTCTCATTCCTGGTCTCGTTAGGGGCTCAGCTCAGCAGATTGAAGATGAACTCAGCATTCCGGCGTTTAAGGGGCCAAGATATGCTTTTGATCTGCCTCAGGTTCTTGAAGCTTTAAAGCAGGGCTTCAAGCTCAGTAAGGAAGTTCCAGCAGATGATTTGTTTCAGAGGGATGCACTCAAAAAGGTTGAAGATATCAAAAATAAGACGAAGAACAAAGCATATATTGAAAAAGCTCTGAAAAAGCCATACAACTTTCTCATCGGTAGCCTCCCCATTGGCTTTGACTTCCCACATAGAATTCTAGCTGAGATAGTTGATGCTCCAAAGATGAGCATTGACGGAATAGTGAGCAAAGCAGTTTACTACCTCAATAGTGGAGCTGACATCATAGACATTGGAATGGTAAGCGGTGAAACAAATCTGGACTTTGTTGAGCTAATTCCAGAAATCAGAGATGCTCTAAAAGAAAGGGGGTATAATATTCCAATAAGCTTTGATTCCCTAAACACAAGGGAAATTAAGAGAGCTTTAGATTTTGCTGACTTATTCCTCAGTGTTGATGAGAGCAACCTTGAGGAGCTTGTAACAGAGAAACCAGTAGTTTTAATACCTACAAATCAGAAAAAGGGAATTTTTCCCAAGAATCCGGCAGAGAGGGTTGAATTTCTGGAAATGCTCAAAGAAAAAGCTCTTGATTTGGGTTATAAACGAATTATCTCCGACCTTATTCTTGAGCATATTCCACATCTGGCTCGTTCAATAACTGCTTTTCAACTTTATCGCGAGAGAAATCCCAATGACGTGCTTTTAGCTGGTGTTGGTAATGTGGTTGAGCTGATCGATGCTGATAGCGTTGGAATAAACGCAGTTATGGCAGGTTTTGCCAAAGAACTGAAAATTTCTCTGCTTTTAACTACAGAGGTCAGCCCAAAGTGCAGAGGCTCAGTTAAAGAGTTAAGGAGAGCTTTAGACATGATGCTCTTCGACATGCCCAAGGATTTAGGTTTTGATCTGCTGATTTTGAAGGAGAAGAGAAGTGAGAAAGTTGAGTATGAAGTCAAATCCCCCATAATTGAAGCCAGAGAAAGGGAAGTTAGGCCGGAAAATATTTACTTCAGGATTTTTACAGAAGAGAACAAAATCTGGGTGATTGCTCACAAAGGAACTGGGCAGATTTTGACGATAGTAGGAGAAGAACCAAATGCAATAATTGACACAATTTTAGAGCACTTCAAAATCTCACCGAGGCACGCTTTTTACCTTGGAAGGGAACTTGAGAGGGCCAAAACAGCTCTAAAGCTTAAACGCTCTTATATACAGGAGGTCGAGCTGTTCAAGGAGTTCTACTGAAAAGCTTAAAAATTGAGAAATAAAACAATTTAATGGCGGGCATGTGATGACCTTTCTACGGTCTGAGCTCTGCGATGATGACTACAGCCAGGGCTGATTCATTCCTCAAAAATCGGCGGCTTTGGTTTTCTGAACTTTGCGTCAAGCTCTTTTCTCTGAGTGCTTACTTTCTCAAGCAAACTCTTGACCTTTTCATTCTCAGGGTACTTGATCTTTAAAGTTGTCAGAATTCCCTCTGCAAAGCCCAATATGGAGACTTTAACAAATTCTTTGCCCTTTTTGGATTCGAACTCTTTGTTTAGGGTTATGAATGACTCAATTCTTGGGATTAAGTTCTCTTCTCCAAGCTCCTTACAAAGGGTTTTGAGCTCTTCTAAGACCTTCATCTTCTCACCTCAGCTTTAGATTGAAAAATTTAATAGCGTTCTCCTCAGTTATCCCCTCTACTTCTTCAAAAGGCAGGCCTTTAAGCTTTGCTATCTCCTCAATTGCTACCTTCACGTAGCAAGGTTTATTTCTCTGCCCTTTAAATGGACTCATATAAGGAGAATCTGTCTCCACGAGAACTGCCTTAACGTCGAGAACTTCTGCCACAGCTTTAACTTCTGGGATAAAGACAATACCAGTGTTTATCCCGATGTAATGTCCATTCTCTGCAATCTCCTTCGCCAGCTCTTTACTTCCAGCGAAAGAATGGAAGTAGGCGTTTACACCATAGCGCTGAACAATTTCATATGCCTCTTTTTCAGATTCTCTAGCATGAATGACTACAGGCTTCTTAATTTCAAGTGCTAGTTCAAGGAAGTGCTTGAAAATTTGCATCTGATTTTCTTTTTGCTTCTCATTTTCAGCGTAGTGATAGTCTAGACCTATCTCACCAACTGCCACTATCTCATCTTTATGCTCCCATATGAACTCCTCAACCTTCCTAACCTTCTCCCAATTCCCTCTTCTCGCTTCGTTTGGATGATAGCCAAGCGTTGGGAAGATAAAGCCGAAGTAAGGCTTTAGCATCTCCCAGCTTTTCCATACATGAGCTTTTCTGTACTCTGTTATTGAGTCAACAACGGCTTTAAGCTCAGCTTTGCACTCCTCTATAATTTTTGGTGCATCTCGCTTATAAAACTCGAAATGAGCGTGAGCATCTATCATTTTATCACCAAATGAAGGGTGAGTTTGATTGATTAAAAACTTAACTTGATGAAAAACATAGTATAGGAAACTTCAGAATTTAGGCTCTCTGCTTAGTCCTCTTTTCTTCCATATTACTCTCCCATCTTTTCTAACGACAGCAAGAATTCTGTGGTAAGGAATCTGCGTTTCGCCAATAAAGAAATAACCATGTCCAAGTTCAATAATTTCCACTGGGATTTTCTTCACATCACCATACGCCCCTCTATGCTCAATCACTATGTAGTAATCGCCCTCGTTTTCTCTTGGATCGTACTTTATCTTTGCCAATGCCTCTTTTACTGAGCCCTTTCTCATTCGAAGTCCTCCAGAAGGTGTTTTACATACTCAAGGTTTTCTTTCCAGCTTTTAATTACCCTCCCATGCCCCGGTAGTCCGAGATAAACATCAAGCTTTTCAAGCTTTTGGAGAGATTTTTTAAGCATCTCTAAGCTTCCTGTAGGGAAATCTGTTCTTCCAACTGTTCTGTTGAAAATCGTGTCTCCAGTAAAGAGCAGCTTTTCCTTTGGCTCATATAGGCAAGTACTTCCTCCCGTATGTCCAGGAGTGTGAATTACAATAAGCTCAAGATTTCCTACTTGTAATATGTCTCCATCACTCAGCTTTAGGTGGACTTCATGAGGAATGTAGTTCCTCCCATGGTAGAATGAAAGTATCACATAGTCATCTCCGCTTTCCAATGCCTCAGCCGTATATTTATGGGCCGCAAAGTAAACTTCGATTCCTCTCTCCTCGAAATACCTCCCAAAAGCTAGGTTTCCACCAACATGGTCAAAATGCTCATGTGTGTTGAAGATTGTAATTTTTTCAACATCTTTCAGATAGTTCTCGTTGAGCCAGACATCTATGTATTTGTGCCAGTAGACTCCAGTGCCAGTGTCTATTATCAGGGCTTCATTTTCGTCTTTAACTAGATATATGTTTGAGTCCCAGCCAAGGCCTTTGAGCATTACAGTGTTTGGTGGAATTTCGATGGGAATCATGTTCATCACCTCAAAAAGGGGCTCCAGGGGGGACCGCGTCCTCATCCGAGGGAGCGAATCTCGTCAGCAAGGGTAAAACTCTTCATCGCCCATTTGAAAATTAGCGCCAAGGTTTAAAAAGTTAGGGAGACTTTATAAAGGCTCACCACTACTAATGGTTAGGTGATTTGAATGAAAGCTGAGAGAGCCAAGGAAATTTTGATTAATCTGTTGAAAATTCCGTCTCCTTCTGGGAGAGAAGATAGATTGGCATTACATATCATGGAGTTCCTTCACAAACTCGGTTATGATGTCCACATAGAGAGCGATGGCGAGATAATAAACCTTATTGTTAATCCAGATGCTGAGCTCTTCTATGAGGTGCACATGGATACAATTGACATTAGGGTTCAACCTTTCATAAGAGGTAACATTGTCTACGGAACTGGGGCGAGTGATGTAAAAGGAGGTCTAGCGAGCATTTTGCTTATGCTTGAGAGCCTAAAGAAGGAAGGTAAGGACTTAAACGTTGGAATTGTCTTTGTCAGTGATGAGGAAAAGGGAGGAAGAGGCTCTGCCCTGTTTATGGAACGTTACAGACCAAAGATGGCAATTGTTTTAGAACCAACTGATCTTGAAGTTCACATAGCTCATGCTGGAAACATTGAGGCTTACTTTGAGGTTGATGGAAAAGAAGCCCATGGAGCTTGTCCGGAGAGCGGAGAGAATGCTATTGAGCTGACTTATAAAATGTTAGATGAGCTTAAAGCTTTGGAACCGTTTAAGAAGAAGGGTAAGTACTTTGATCCCCACGTTGGACTTCAAGAACTTGTCTGCGAGAATCCATATTACCTAATTCCAGCCCTCTGTAGAGGCCGTCTTGAAGCTCGTCTGTTACCAGAGCAGGAAGTTGAGGACATTCTCGACCTATTTGACCCAATACTTGAGGAGTACACGCTAAGATATGAATACACAGAGATATGGGACGGATATGAGCTTGATGAGAGCGAGGAGATTGTGCAGATAGCTAAGCGGGCAATGGATTTAACTGGCTTAGATGAATTTGGAGGAATGCGGAGCTGGACAGATGCAATAAACTTCATGTACAACGGAACAAAGACCATAGTCTTTGGACCCGGCAACTTGGATATCTCACACACGAAGAATGAGCATATAGATGTGAGAGACGTCGTTAAAGCGAGCGAGTTCTTAACTGCCGTGAATGATATTTTTGGGAAGAGCTGAGGTTTTTGTTTTTCTTTCTTTTCGTAGGAACTTCTCTGTCAGAGATTTTTGCAATTGTCCTGAGGAAGGAACGGTCAAAATTTCGAAACCCTTAAATAGTTTACTTGCAAGTAATTTACTGGTGAGTATACAATATGTTCATCGACAGAGAAACCGAGATGAGGCTGCTTGAGGAGAGGTTGAAAAGGGGGAGAGCAGAATTTGTAGTTGTATACGGAAGAAGGAGGATTGGAAAGACAGCTCTGTTGCTTGAGTTCATAAAGAAACATGGAGGGCTTTATCTTCTCGCAAGGGAAACGAGCGAATTCGAGAATCTGAAACGCTTCTCGGAAAAGTTAGCTGATTATTTTAACGATGAATTTCTGAGGAAAAATCCACTTCAGAGCTGGGACGCGTTTTTCGAGTATCTTCATCAAAAATCCCTCAAAGATAGGCTTATTATCATTATTGATGAGTTCCCTCACCTCATGAAAGGGAACAAGGCTTTACCCTCGATATTGCAGGAATACTGGGATTTAAAGCTCTCGCAGGAGAAAATATTTCTCATAATCTGTGGCTCCAGCGTTTCCATGATGGAAAAGCTTCTCGACTATAAAAGCCCCCTTTACGGCAGAAGAACTGCACAGATGAAGCTTAAACCCCTGAATTTTTTCAGTGCGAAGGGATTCTTTCCGCGGCATCCACTTGAGGAGTTTGTAAAGGTCTACGGGATACTGGGAGGAACCCCAGCCTATCTTCTTGAGTTCAATGATGAAAAAAGCGTTGAAGAGAATCTGCTGGATTACTTCAGAGCAGATTCATTCCTCTATGGAGATGCACTTTTCATCCTAAGAGAGGAGCTCGAAGAACCGAGGAACTACTTTGCCATAATGGAAGCGATAGCAAGGGGAAAAACTACGCTCAATGAAATCGTAAACGAAACGGGTTTGGAGAGAGCTACTGTGGGGAAATACTTAAGTGTTCTCATTGACCTCGACTTAGTGCGGAGAGAAATTCCCGTAACGGCAAGCTGGAAGAGCAGGAAGGGGAGATACTATATAACTGACCCGTATTTTGCCTTTTGGTTCCGCTATGTTTATCCCAACTCAGATTTAATAGAGACTGGACAGGGGAAAGAGCTCGTTGAACTCGTGATGGAGGACTTCAACAACCACCTCGGCTGGGTTTTTGAGGAAATTGCAAAGCAGTTTCTTATTGAGCTGAATAAACGGAAAGAGTTGCCTTTCAGGTTCATGAAGATTGGAAGGTGGTGGCACCGCGGGGAGGAGATTGACCTCGTTGGATTAAACGAAAGGGAGAAGAAGGCTCTCTTCGTTGAGGTGAAGTGGAAAAGGCTGAAGGAGAGGGAGGCGCGGGGAATTTTGAAGGACTTGGAGAGGAAGGCGGAGCTGGTCGGCCTTGAAGGGTGGGAGAAGGCTTACGGACTGGTGGCGAAGAGAGTTGATGGAAAGGGGAAGCTTGGAGAGGAGGGCTACCTCGCCTGGGATTTGGGGGACTTCGAAAATCTTATTTCGGATGAGAGTGAAGTTTGAGAGGTGGTGACTTTGTCAATTCTCGCTTTGACAGGATGTTCATATTCGGGGGGAAGAAGGAGGAGGAAAAGAAAACGGAAGACAAATGGATGAGAATGCTCAGAGAGGCCAGCGAGAAATATGGGATCCCCTTGGAAAAACTAAAAAAGGCGGGGCTGTTTAGAATCTACAACGGAGGACAAGTACGAATTCTTCAGAAAGCGCTGGGTATTCCTGAAAAGAAATTATTTGAAGTGTTAGATGCAACGTATACGATCCCAGACAAGCATATATATCATCCCACATAGAAAAAATGGCATGACACATCGAGAGAGCCATATATTGCGCACCTCGCGCAGATTCACCCAATTCTCGCGGTAGCCGCCGCAGAACACACAAAAACGTACACTCGAGACGTTGGACACGCAGTAGGAGACGCAATAGATAGAATATACAGGGAAGGGATATACCTGGAATTGAAAAAGGATCCCACGCCACTAATAGATGTCATTTACGAAGAGCTGGCAGAGAGGGGCATCCCGATTCCCAACAGCGAGAAATTCTATGAAGATATGGAAAAAGCGTTCAACGTTGCATCCAAAATCGTAGATAAGATCGTAATTATGGATAAAGATTCGCAAACGATTGAAACAGCAGCTGAAATCATGGCCGGACACGTAGAGGATCCTGTTTCAAAACTAAAAGAGGTAGGCATAGATATCACCCCTGAATTAGAAGAGCTAAAGCAAGTGTTCGCTGAGATCAGCGGGAAGAAGATAGAACCAAAGAAACCTTCCAAGGCACCAAACATTCAACCGGAGCTCCTCGCCATAGCCAAGGCCCTCCAGTTCTCGGACTTCTCCGAGAGTGCCATGAGGAAGGCCGAGGATGAGTTGATAAAGTTGATAGATGAACTCACTGATGACGAAGCCAATGCCCTCCAAGTCTTCTACGCAGTCAAACTCCTCAGGCTCGTGCAGAAGAGAGATAGGGAAGGAATCGTGGAGTTTTCCAAGAATATGTGAGCTACTTCTCCCCCTCAGCTTCCTTTTCCTCCTTCCTATCCACCCAGAATCTCCTAGTCCTTATGAACTCCCTCTCACGTTCCATCAAAGCCACAAGCAGAGCTTCACCTCTGTATTGGCTCAAAAGTCTAGCTGCGGTATCTGGCCCCGTTCCGTAGCTCGCTAAAGCCAAAACTGCATCGAAGCTGTAACTCTGAACTAAATCCGCTGCCTTTATTAGCTTTCTGTAGGCTCTCTCCTCACTTTTTTCCAGCTTTTTACTGTGTTTGAGTTTTTTAAAAGCTTTGAGGAATTCTTCTGCATCAATTGGATGAGCAACGGCAATCATTTTTGAAGAACACTTGGGACACTCCAGATACTTTAAGCGCTCCCTTAAGCGGGAAACTTTCGTTCTTGAGCTCCAGCCACAGTTTATACAGACCAGCATAACTTCAGTATCCAGTAGCCTCTCTTTGAACAGCTCAAGGATTTCGTCTTTTTCAAGCTCTCCGCTGATTAAGAACTCTCCGCCAATGTTTATATTCAGCTGAGCCAATGGTGACGGTTCAGAATTTAAGGTGGTTTTAATTCTAATCATGCCGCTTTTTATTTTGTCCAAAATTTTAGTTGCATTCTCGATATCGAGCTTGTCATGGAAAATCTCATTTAGAGTTTCCTTCTCAATTATCGTACCCTCAAAAAGCCTCTCAACTCTTCTGATTTTAGCTTCTCTCCTCAAAGCACCGATCCTTTTCGCAACGTTCAGCATTCTCCATCTGTAAACCGTGCTCTCCCTTAAGCTTTTTGAAATCACAAAGGGCAAAACCCTGCCGTCTTGGAGGAGATAACTTTTCACTTCACTCGGATTGAGCTGGAATGGAGTTTTAAACAC
This sequence comes from Thermococcus paralvinellae, assembly GCF_000517445.1. Lineage (NCBI taxonomy): Archaea > Methanobacteriati > Methanobacteriota > Thermococci > Thermococcales > Thermococcaceae > Thermococcus > Thermococcus paralvinellae. The sequence goes on from NZ_CP006965.1 coordinate 593,467, forward strand.
AATTGCATGGGCTTGTGCTCTCATTGTGAAAACTTTCCCATATCTCATTGAGAGAAAACTCCATACAAATCTTCCAATGGCTTCATTAACCTGATTTCCAAAGTCTGCATGGATTACAAGAGCCTTTGGCAGGGATTCAATGCCAACATCTCTATCTGTGCTTAAAGGCTCTTGCCTTTCGAGAATTTCCTTGGCTTTTCTCAGCTCTTTCTCGTTAAATTCAACATCCTTAATAATCCTTTTCGCTCTCTCATGGTCAAACAGCAATTCCCTTTTCAGTCTTCCAACATCCAAAGTAACTTCCAAAGGAACAGGAATCATCTCACCTTCCCAACTCGGAATTGCGCTCTCAAGGCTTTTGCTCTCCCTTACTTTGAGCAGCTTTGCTTCTTCATCAATACCGAGAAGAATCCAGCTTCTACCGTGCATTATGAACTCCATTCCCTCCTCCAAGTCCATGACAAAGCTCTCATCCAAACGACCTATTATATGCCCGCTTGAAACGTCAAAAACTCTGTAAGATATCTCATCAGGAATTGTTGAAAGATTCTCGTAGTAATAAGAATAAGTTCCTCTCCTCAAGAATAGAACACCTTTATCTTCATCGTAACCTATCAGATGCGCCTCTTGTAAGAGATTTAAAACTCCTTCATAATCTTCCCATTTCAAGTTTCTATATGGGTAGGCTCTCTTGGCAATTTCAAACGGTTTATCCTTTGGCAGATGCCTGTATTCAATCAGCAAACCGACAACAAAGTGCGCCAAGACATCGAGAGCATTTTCGTACGGCTTAACTCTCTCAAGCTTCCCTTCAATAGCTCTTTGTGCTATAACTAGGCTCTCAAGGTAGTCCTCAACATTGGCTGTGATTATATATCCCTTGCTGACTTCTCCTAATCTATGTCTTGCTCTCCCTATGCGCTGAATTAATCTATTTACTTGTCTTGGACTCATGTACTGAATAACAACATCAACATCTCCAATGTCTATACCAAGCTCCATTGAGGAAGTGCACACTAAAGCCTTGATTTTTCCTTCTTTTAGAGATTTCTCAGCCTGTATCCTTGCATCTTTTGACAAACTTCCATGGTGAACTTCAACTGGTTTGCCCCAAGCTTTTAAACGGTGGGCCAAGATTTCAGCAAACTGCCTTGTATTTGTGAAAATCAAAGCCCTCTCATGCTTCTCAACAATATCCCAGAGAACCCTCAAACGAGCTGCCACATCTACGGGAAGCTTTAACTTTTCAGCAAGCTTTAAATCTCTTTCATCAGGAGAGGGGAAGAGGACTTTTACTGAATACTCCTTTTTGAGTGAAGGCTTTACAATGACATCAGCTTTTAACCACTCCTTTATCTCCTCCTCATTTCCAATTGTTGCACTTAATCCGATTCTCTGGAATTCTGCAATCTCAGCTAAGCGCTCAAGACCCAAAATTAACTGTACTCCCCTCTTATTGTCAACAAGCTCCGCTATCTCGTCAACTATAACGAATTTCACATTCTTTAAATAAGCTCTAAGCGATTTCATTGCTAAGATTACTCCCAACGTTTCGGGAGTGATTATCAAAAGGTGTGGAGGGTTTTTTGTCTGCTTTGCTTTTTTGTAAGCCGAAGTGTCGCCGTGTCTCACTTCAACTCTAATTCCAGTTTTAGCCTCCCACCATTCCAAACGCTCGAGCAGATCCCTGTTCAGAGCTTTGATGGGAGCGATGTATAGGGCGGAGATTGGTTTTAACTCATTCTTCAAAATTGCATCTAAAACAGGCAGAACAGCAGCTTCAGTTTTTCCGCTTCCCGTGGGAGCAATAATTAAAACACTCTTTCCCGAGCTAATCTCACTAAAAGCTCTAAGCTGGAGTTCATTAAGTCTGCCAAACTTTTCTTCAATGGCTTTTCTGAGGAGGATGTGCATAGTATAAAATTAGAAAGAGAATTAAAAGAGTTTTGCAAAAGTTACTCACCATAGAAGGCTCTCTTATACAGCTCTTTTATTTCCTCAACGCTTGGCTCAACTGGGTTGAAGTTTATCAGCGGATCGTGATAAGCTTTTTCGCTCATTTCGTCAAGCTTTGAAAGGAATTCTTCTTCACTTACAAGTTCACTCAGCTTTGGAACTCCAAGCATCTCATTGAACTCTTTGATGACTTCAATCAGCTCTTGAGCAGTGTTAAAGCCAAGCTCTCTTGCTATCTCTGCATAGCGTTTTCTTGCATATTCGCTCCTCATGTTGAACTCCATAACATAGGGCAAGAATATCGCATTTAACAAGCCGTGAGGAGCAATCCAAGCTGCTTTATGGCTTAAGCTGTGACACAAGCCTAAGCGGGCATTAAGAAAAGCTATTCCAGCCATTGTTGCTGCGTAGTGGACTTCCTCTCTTGCCTTTTCATCGCCTTGAACTGAAAGTGGCAGCCACTTGTAGACGAGCTTTATGGCTTTGATTGCCATTGCATCGCTGAAAGGTGTCGCTGCGGTTGTTGTATAAGCTTCAATTCCGTGCACTAGAACATCCAGTCCACTGTTCCTTGCAACTTCTTTTGGCATTGTCCTCGGTAACCTTGGATCGAGAATTGCAAACTCTGGAGCAATTTCAAAGCTTACCAAGTTGTATTTAATATCTCCTTTTTTAAGAACACTCGCTGCTGAAACCTCACTCCCAGCTCCGCTCGTTGAAGGGATTGCTATTAATGGAGTCTTAAGCTTAGGGATTGGCTTTGGCTTCTCAAAGCGGCTTATGAATGCAACCTCCTCAAACTTAAGCTCTGGGGCATCATAGAAAACCTTAACTGCCTTTGCCACGTCAATTACACTCCCTCCACCAAGAGCAATGATTAAATCAGGCTGGAACTCTCTGACCTTTGGCATTATACTCTCGACGTATTCATAGCTCGGCTCTGCTGGAACTCCTGTTATTGCTTTAACCTCTGCATTTGCATCTTCCACATAGTTCATTGCCTCATTTAAAAACCCGTGAACTCTCATTGATTTGCTTGAGAATATCAAAATTCTGCTGTGCTTTTTTGCAACGCTCTTTATGTAGCTTAAGCTCCCTTCCCCTAAAACTATCCTCGTCTTTAAGCTAAAGAACTGCATGAACATCACCAGAATAAAGAAAGATGTAGGGGAATTAAAGTTTATCCTCCAAAGCCAAATCCTCAAACAGCTTTTTCAAGTTCCTCTCGAATGGAGGATAAACAACGCCTCTGTCTGTTATTATTGCCGTCAGATACTTGTGAGGCGTAACATCAAAAGCTGGATTATAGACATCAACGTCTGGAGCAATCTTACAGCCGCCGCATGTCAGCACTTCCTCCCTGCTGCGCTCTTCAATTGGTATCTCCTTGCCGCTCTTAAGGCTCATATCAATCGTTGATAGCGGTGCAACTGTAAAGAATGGAATCCCGTGCTCCTTAGCTAATACAGCCAAAGTATAAGTTCCAATCTTGTTTGCAAAGTCACCGTTTGCAACGATTCTATCAGCGCCAACAATTATAGCGTCAACTTTTCCCTGCTGCATCACAAAGCCAGCCATATTGTCGGCAATGAGCTTGAGTGGAATACCGTCATAGTGATATTCCCATGCAGATAAGCGAGCGCCCTGCAGAACCGGTCTTGTTTCATCAACCCAAAGTAAGTTGAGCTTTCCTTCTTTGTGCATAACTCTTAAAACAGCGCCAACAGTGCCGAGATGAACAGTTGCTAGGCTTCCAGCGTTACAGTGCGTCAATACATTCCCTTCTGGCAGAATTTCAGCTCCAATGTGTCCCATCCTCAGGTTTGCCTCAACATCCTCATCCGCTATTCTCTGAGCTTCTTCGACTATCAAACGTTTTATTTCATCTAAGCTATCCTCTCTGTGTTCTTCGACAAGATTTTTTATTCTATTCAACGCCCAGAAAAGGTTCACCGCTGTTGGGCGGGTGTTTTTCAGAATTTCATATGCCCTGTAAAAGCCATCAAAAAACTCATCCTTTGTCTCTGCCTTGCTCCTCTCGGCATATAAGGCTAAACCAAAAGCAGCTGCCGCTCCTATAGCGGGAGCGCCTCTCACCTGCATTGTCTTTATGGCTTTTGCAACTTGCTCAACAGTGCTTAGATGTATGACCTTAAATTCCCAAGGTAAAAGCTTTTGGTCGATGAGGTAAACTTTTTTATCCTTATACTCAACGCTTCTCGGGAGTTTTGTAAGTTCTTCTGGTTTGTACTTAAGCTTCATTTCTACCACCTAATGAACTTCTCAAATTTCTGATTTAAGCTTTATCCATAGTCTCAGAGCTTTCATAGTGCTTTTAATCTAAATTTGTTATGTTATTTTTACCTTATTGACTCTGTACTGACGTCTCAAATGAGCTTAAACAATAATAAACGATCAAAAACGGCTATTAACGATAAAACGGACAAAAAGTAATATATGAGCTTTTTTGTAAACAAACATGAATGTTAACTGACGATTTCGTGAAAAAAGCTTAAATATCTCTTTTTCATTAGAAATAAGTGAGGTGAAGACATATGATGTTGAAAAAAACACTTGCTTTGTTGTTTGGATTTTTGATTTTAGCGAGTGCAGTGCCCCTTTCGAGAGCACAGACTGAGACAACCACCAGCTTAAATTTAGTGATTTTAGTAAGCGATAATGAAGCTGACTATGCATTAGCCCAGAAAGTTGCTGAATACTTAAACGCGTCAATAATTGTGACACCTTGGGGAGTTTATGACCCAAATGTTACATCTCAAATAGTTGCCAGAGCCCCAGATTTGGTGCTCATAATAGGAGGTCCAGCAGCAGTTTCAGAGGAGTATGAGAATGATCTTCAAGATCTTGGGATTCCCTATGTTAGAAGATGGGGAGCAAACAGATATGAGACAAACTTGGCGGTGCTCCAATACTTGTTTGAGAACTACTCAGAGCTCTTGAAAAATGTTAAAGTTGTTATTGTCTATGGTGAAGATATAACAGCAATCAGAAAGGCTGAGAACATAACTGGAAGAGCTATCATAATATATGTTGACGAAGATTATCTCGAAAACCAGACACAAATATTACAGTTGCTAAATGCTACAACGGTTCTCATAATTAACACTCCCTATTCCGAAAACATTACAGAAAGAGTTAGAGAAAGAGTGCGTGAAAAGATCAAGGCTAATGTGACATATGAAAACACAACAATAACTGCAGAAGATGCTCTACTCGCTATTCAGATCGCAGAGAACAAGACAATGCTTGCAGAATCATTGGTTGCAAACATCTCAATTCCAGCTGCTGAAAAACTGCTTGAAAATGCAAAAGAGCACTTGGAGGAGGCAAAAGAAGCCTACAACGAAACCAAATATGGAAGGGCATATGGGCTTGCAATTGCGGCTAAGTCCATTGCTGAAGTCGTAATTAGAATGGCTAGCGAAGAAAAACAGATAATGCTCCACAATAATGAGACAATGAAAATAGAAATTAAACTTGAGAAACTTGAAGATATCGTCGAGAGACTTGAAGAACTTGGGTTTAATGTTACAGAGGAGAAAGCACTGTTAGAACAAGCAGAACAAGCTTATGAAAACGGAGATTATGCATTAGCTAAGCAACTGCTAGAGCAACTTAAGGAGCTTATAAGAACAAAATATCACAATGAAAAAGAACTTATACGTGCAAGATGGGAAGAAAAGGAAAAGCACCACAGAGAAGACAAAGAGCACAAGGAAAAGAACTGCCATGGAGAATGTCACCATGAAGATGAAAATGAGAAAGAGGAAGAAGAAAACAGCTGATGTTTCTTTTCTTTTATGTCTTTTCTCATTTTCGTAATTGTTAAATTTCTTCAAAGGTATCATTTCTTGATGGGTGGTATCTATGAAAATCTTTGTAACAGGAATGCCAGGTATTGGAAAAACAACCCTCGTTCTCAAAATTGCTGAAGAACTCCAAAAGAGAGGTTTTAAAGTTGGAGGCATGATAACACAGGAAGTTAGAAAGAATGGAAAAAGGGTTGGATTTAAGATTAAAGCGCTTGATATTAACGAGGAGGGCATTTTAGCATGGGTTGGTGAGGGTTTTCCGAGGGTTGGGAAGTATGTTGTGAACGTTGAAGATTTGAATAGGATTGGTGTTTCTGCAATAGGGAGGGCGATTCAGAATGCAGATATTATAATCATTGACGAAATTGGTGCAATGGAATTTAAGAGCAGAGAGTTTGCAAAAGCTGTGGAAGAAGCATTAAAAAGTGAAAAACCCTTACTGGCAACTCTGCATAGGAGATGGGTGGATAAATTCAGAGACAAAGGGGAGCTCTATGTCTTAACAGTGGAGAATAGGGAAAAGATAAGAGAGGAAATTCTACATGAGCTCTTAAAAGTCCTAGAATCCTAGACTTCTGCCAGAACTACTGGTTTGCCTCCAATTTCAATTATCTTAGCTTTAACCCTATAGACCTTTTCTAAAATTTTCGGGTTGAGTTCCTGAACATTCCCTTTCCACTCAACTTTCCCCTCATTCAGCAGAATAATTTCATCAGAGTACTGCAATGCCAAATTTAAGTCGTGCATAACAGCAATAACAATTTTTTCTCTTTTGAGCTCTTCTAATAAATCCATTATGAGGAGTGCATGATTGATATCTAAGTGAGAAGTTGGTTCATCCAAAAGGATAACTTCGCTTCCCTGTGCTAGGGCTCTCGCTATGAGTACGAGCTGATACTCACCCCCGCTTAGGTTCGTCACAAACTCCTTTCTCCTTTCCCACATTCCGATTTTCTCTAGGGCCTCTCTTACACTACCTCTTGTAGCATAAGCCCCCATCTCAACGAATTCCTCAATCGTGAAGGCAAATTCAGGAACAGAGCTTTGAGGGACATACGTTATGAATTTTGCTCTATCTTTGGGTTTTAGCTCAAGCAAATTGACTTTATCAAGTTTTACGTATCCTCTTGGATTGAGAATTCCAACCATACATTTAAGCAGAGTTGATTTTCCCGCCCCATTAGGTCCGATAACTGCTAAAAGACGTTCCTTTTGAGTGGAAAATTTTACATCTTTCAAAACTTCTCGCCTTCCATATGAGAAAGTTATCTTGACTTCAAGCATAAAGCTCACCTCTCTTGCGCTTCATAAGGAGATAGATAAAGAAAGGTGCTCCGAATAGAGCAGTAACGATTCCTACTGGAATTTCAGCTGGTTTTAGGATTATTCTCGCAAGCAAATCTGCAAAAACCATTAACGAGCCTCCAAATAGGGCTGCTGCTGGCAAAAGCTTCTTGTGATTTGGCCCAAACACTAAACGCATAGCATGAGGACTTACAAGCCCAACGAATCCAATTATTCCACTTGTTGCAACAGCAAATGCTGTCAGCAGAGAAATCACGAATATTATTACCTTCCTATAGAAATTCAAATCTAATCCAAGTGCTATGCTCTCTTCTCCAAAGAGCAAGAGGTTCAGTTCTTTCCACTTGAACATTAAGAATGAAACCCCAACGACAGAGGATATGAGAACGAGCTTGACATCATCCCACGTTGCTCCGTTAAAAGTTCCCATGAGCCAGAATATTGCGAGATGAATTCTCTCTCTTCCAACATAGAGAAGATAGGAAGTAACAGCATGTGCAAAAAACCCAAAAGCTATTCCCGCTAATAGGAGCGTATCTACCGGGATATGCCCATTAATTTTTGAGATGTTATACACGATGGTAACTGAAATTAAAGCCCCAATTAGGGCAAAAGCTCCCATATGCATTGGGGAGTATAAAGCAGCCAAAGCTGCACCCACAGCGGCTCCTCCGCTTATTCCTAAAATATAGGGGTCTGCGAGGGGATTTTTAAAGAGGGCTTGTGAAGCTGTTCCAGCTGAAGCTAAGCTTAAACCCACCAAATATGCAAGCAACACACGAGGCAGTCTTATTTGAAGTATTATTGTCTCGGTTGTGCCAAGTTTTTCAGGGCTATATACTGCCAATTTTAAATTTTCAAGCGTGAATGCACTGAGGATTTGAGAAAAGGACAAACTAACTGATCCAAAAGTTATTCCAATGAGAATAAGCACAATTGATGAGAAAATTAATGGTATGAATTTTTTCATGTTCCCCCTCTGGATTATTTGTCCATCCTTATCTTAAAAACCTAACCCAGCAAAATGCTAAATACTGTGAGAACTAATAATTTTATTGGTGGTGAGAATGAGAAAGCGATATGTCTTATTTTTGTTGATGATAATAGTGTTGAGCGTTATCCCCTCTGCAAGCGCTCAGGTGCTCGCTCTTGTAAAAAATCCACGCCCTCCAATTGTAATTGTAGGAAATCCATATCCAAAATTCTTCACAATCCATCCAAATAACTCTTATACAGTTTACCTTTATGGCATTGATGATGTTAGTATTGCAAAAATTGGAATTTACTACAGAGTTAACAGAGGGGAATGGAAGTGGCTCTATGCTACAAGAGCCACGATAAACGAGAATGAGGCTATATACAATGAAATAACAAGCAAGTTCTTAACTCAAGATTTCGACTTCACTACTTTTTATGGAAAAGTCACACTACCCCCTCAGCCTGCGGGGACACTGGTTGAGTTCAAAGTAGTTGTTGAAGATGAGGAAGGCCATATAGTTGAGAGTCCTATAGGGTTCTACTTTGTCGCAAATCCCAATGGGAAAAAGATTCTCATTGTTGATCCCTCTTTGAAGTTCTGGGCAATGATAAAGAATCTCAAAGATTTAGAGATGATGGTTAATCTCTCGTCTGAAAGATATGATTACAATATGAGTGATTATGAAAAGCTCATTTCCCTGCTTAAGCCATTTGTAAATCATTCAAGCTTTTTAGACTTTCATAACTGGCAGTATTTAGCTGAAGATTATAATATTGCAATAATACCTCCTGAGGAATTGTCAAGTGCTTTAGAAGATTTTAAGCCGGATGTGGTTATCCTATCCAATTTGTGGATGAGTGAGTGGGGCATTTCAAAAGAAAGCATGAGTAAGCTTTTGAAGTATTTGAGAGAAAACAACGCGGGGCTGATAGTTACCCATGGAACTCTTTACGACGGCATGGTGCTTGATGATAAGCCGATCTACCTAGGGCCAACTGCTCACATTGGAGGATTTGGGGCTTATGAAAATGGCAGCATAGCCACAGCCTTGGGACTGGAGTTGCTACCTTTTATTGAGGAGGTTAAGCTTAGTGCCATTGAATTTGGAAAGCCTTATTTGGTTGAGACACCATCAATTCTGCCATTTATACCCTCAACTGCTAAGCTGGGGATAAAGAATAAGGAAATTATCAAGAGTGCCTCACTTCTTGAATTTACAGACAGAACAAGAGCCGCTTTTGGATGGGAGTATCTGCTGCCTTCCGAAAGTCTGAAGTTTGCAAAGGGCAAGATCCGGAGTTTAAAGCTTGAGGTGAAAGATGATATTAAGGAGTTTGCTGAACTCCAAGAAGAACTTTTTGGGTATTCAAACTATTTCAGGAGTATATCTGCACTTGATTTCACACTGGTTGACAAAATAGTTAATTCAAAAATCTTGGACGACAAAATTGTTGTTCCTGTGGGATTTGAAACTCTCAGCTTAACCGCAACCCAAGATGTCATTGAAAGGGTTAGGCTGTTAAAGGCAATTAATCGTGACATAATCAACATAGCAGCCCTCTCAACTGATTACATGGGAGCAATAATCACTAGAGATCAAAAGCACAGAGGCGATGGGTTTAGGAGTGCATACATTTCGTTTGAAATTGAAGCGGGAGGAAAGAAAGAATTTGAGGTTTTGAAAGATTTGATTGAGTGGACCTCACAATTCAAGCCTATTCAGACGTTTGCCCCAATTGTACAGGCAGTTGTTCTTGCCAATGACATTGATTGGAAAATAAAGGGAGAGAATCTTAAAGAACATTTGGAAAATCTTGGGGCGACAGTTGTCAGAGTAAAACCTGAAGAATTCGAGAAGTACAAAGATTCAAAGCTTATAATAATCCTTGGAGGCCCGAAAGCATACGGTGGGGTAGGAGATTATGTAAAGCAAGCATTAAGCTCAGAAGAGCAGGAAAGGATAATCAAAGGAGAGCAGGGAATATTCATTAAAAGAAATGTCTGGACAGAAAAGCAAATTGTAATAGTCCTTGCCGGAAAAGACAGGTATCAAACTGGAGAAAAAGTGACCAGATACATGAGTGGGGTAAATGAAAGATACATAGACCTTCTCGCAGAGTTCTTTGTTAGCTGAATATTTTTTCATTATTTTCTGTTTCTCTTTTTAGTCTTCCACTTCTGAAGAGGCAACATAGAAGAACTTGATAAAGCTGGTGTAGTAAGGTCTCGTTTTATAAACAGCCTCTTAAGGTGGGCTCTTTTTGGAGAAGAGCCTTCTAGAATAGTGAAGTTGCTTGTAAAACAGCAGATAGAAGGTTTTTGGTGCCCCGGCCGGGATTTGAACCCGGGGCGCGGGCTCGAAAGCGGTTTTTGGAGAATTTAGAGAGTTTGTCATCGGCTATTGAGCTAATAGACCCAGCAGAAGGCTTGTTCCCCTCTACAAACCCTCTATCATCTCAGGGATGGGTGAGAAACTCAAAGAAATTCCAGCGATACTTGAGGTCGAAAGTCACTGAAGAGACAGTGCAGCAATATATGAGTGGGCTCACAAGATTTTTTGCCAAATACAAAAAGATTGAAGGATCTCTTGATCTAAAAGAGAAAATTAGCGATGCTACAAAACCAACCCAATTAGCAATGCGTAACTACATTCACTTTTTGTATTATGACAAACAGATAACAAGACTAGAGAGAGATGAACTACTTGAAGTCATTAAAATTAAAAAGACAGGAATTAGGACAATATTCATTTCAGATGATGACATTATCGAAGCATTTAAAGTTATTACAACTCGTCGGGCAGAGAAATACAGACCAATATTTTTGCTAACACTATATAGTGGTGCTAGACTACGTACGATCATTAGGGCAGTAAACAATTTTGACGTCACAAAAATAGTGAAAATAGACAATGAACTGGGGAGATACGAAATAAATAACATTAACTCTAACAAAAAAGAATTCTACATTTATGCACCAATTGAATTGTTTTTAGAAGCATCAAAATATCAATATGATTACAAACTCGCAAGAAAGAGGATAACGTATGGAAATGTTTCCGCAAATACCTTGAGAAAATACTTCTATACAAAAGCAACAGAGTTAGGGATTCCTGAGGGAGTAATAGACTTCATACAATCACGATCCACAAAATCAGTAGGGGTACTGCATTATCTCGACAAAGTAAAACTCGCGGACAAATATTACCCAAAAATTTTTAATGCAATCAGAGAAGTGCTTCGCGAAGCAAAAAAGTAGCAATACCTCTTTCCAGTTATTTTTCACTAATTTTCGATCCAATTGCATTAATCTGCTTGGACAGTTTTTCCAAAAACTTTTTGAAATCTTCGGCATTAAACGGAATATTTAGCAAAAATAGCTCTTCTCCTGTTGCAGTAGCTTCAAGGAATGAAATTGACTGTATAATCTTTTGAAAGTTAATAGAGTACCTTTCAAATTTTAGTGCAAATCGAAGCTTTTGAGTTATCTCCCCAATATAATCTTCGATGCTCAGACCTGCTTCTTTTTCGAGATAGTACAAATCGTAAATGTCTCTAAATTTCACCTTCTTTCGAGTTAAAAGTGCTCTAACTTTTTCTGTTAGAATCTCCCGCAGATCATATGCAGAAACAGGGACATCAGAGTAATCCTCAAGGAATTCTGAGAAATATGCCTTCTCCTCCTCACTCACTTGAACATCTGAAAGCAGGGATTTAGCACTAACATTTTTGGGCCCAAAAAGGAGCGTTTCTACGAAGTTAACTTGAATCTTTATCATCTCACGCATGAGTCCTTCAGGATAATACAGCTTGAAAGTAATCATTCTAGATCCTCCGCCAAATTCTACATAATTCCTATCCCCCAAATCTGCTTTAAATTCTAGATCCCTTTTACTGGCAATGCTCTCAATTAGCTCTGCAAGTTTTATAGCTTCAGCTTTGAGTTCCCTTTCTCGGCTTCGTCTTGAAAGCTCTATCCATGTTTGAGGATTTCTACTTGTAAAGTCCAAATCAACACTGAAGCGATAGTAACCGAGATAACATTTAATCAAGCATGTCCCTCCTTTGAAGAGATAGTTGGTAGAAAAGTACTCATTTGAGTATAATTCTCTCAAAATGGAATGCAGAATGATGTCTTTTCGTATGAGATTTCCCTTTTTAATTCCTGTTTTTTGGATTATAAACTCAACAAATTCCCTCTCGTTCATGCTTTAAAACCTCCCTCTGTACACTTTTTGGGTATTTCTCTATGTAGCTACATAAAATAGCCCAGTTAATCTTGTCTCCGTATTCTACTAAAATCTCCTCTGCATGTGGTTTGAGCCGTTTGTTGTACCTTGAGAGGTATATGAAGTCTAGGATTGTTTTTTCAGGATCTGAAAACTTTATTTCGTCACTTTTGATTATTCCAAAAGTGGCTAAAGCTGGTTTTATTTTTACAAATTTGACATTCTCTCCAAGAATTTTAACTGTTTTTGATCGGATTACTTTGTCATTGAGGATGAATATCATGTTGAAATATTCGTGAGTCATGCCATTGAGCCTCAAGGCTGTAAATAGCCCATAGTACCATATCAAATTGAGCTTGTTGAGCCCTTTTGCAATTACTCTAAATACATCAGGAGCCCGTTTTAATCCAATTTCTTCAATCGTTTTAACGTAATATACCCCTCTGAGAACTCTAATTATATAGCCTCGGGATAGCAGGTAATTGACAAAATAATTAATGTCAATATTAAACCTCTCACTAACCTCTTTCAGCTCATCTTTTGTAACGGCACTACCTCCAAATCTTGAGATTATGTACCTAATTGCGAGTCGTCTCATGTTTCAAGTTGTTGAACAATCATATAAAAAATTATTGGTTGTTCAACAAAACATGGATTGATTACTATATAAAGTTTAAACAATGGGAATAATATCTAAAAACAACAACCTCAAACTCTAAACTGCGAGAAGTGAAGTACAGCCTCTGTGTCCTGTTTGTTGTGTCTTTTTAATAAAAACATAAAACATATAGTTTTAAAACCTTGAATTATCGAATCATATAATAAACAAGAACCGTAAAAAATAAATATTTCTACACATATCATAGCATATCGATAGAAATTTTATGATGCTTGAGGTGTATCCCTATGACAAAAGACTCAATAATTCAAGAACAAGAATATAGGAAAGTTTGGAGCTCCCATTGGAGGCGGGAAGATGACTAATCTGACATTGTTCTATAATGCTGATGTGCTAGGGGATAGAACTCCAAGAGCTTTGTCATTATCTAATAGTATTGAAGACAAAGGGAGGGAGTATGCAGGGAGTTGTTCAAATTCTTGGAGTTATTGAGCATTTCTTGTTAACAATTGCTCTTTTTGCTACTCTGTACATTTTCTATATTTCCATGAAAAATGAGCGGACTAGGGAATTTTACTTGATTCTAGTGGCAATATTGTCAATTTTTACAAGTATTGTCAGTGAAGTTTTATTGACTCTTTTCAATTCAATATCTTCAGCTATGAGAATCATCGTGGAAGGAAATGCTATTCTGGCATCACTTTTGTTATTAATTAGTCTTCTAAAAATAAAACAAAAATGCACCATAATTAAATTTGAATTTCCAGCTATAACTCTTGGGGGGAAAGAGATCAATATTACTCCGGGTTTGTTGTTGTTAGAGGCGAATGAGAATAATGCAGTGCTTGTTTGTAAATTGTCCAAAGACAGGAAAAGTTTGATTATTAGTAGGAGGAGAGAAGGTTATTGGAAGTCTCTAGGGTGTAATGCCCTAGTGATTTGGCTGAGCAAAATTGAGAATGTTAGAAATGTCGTCAATCCTAGAAATCTAGAGTATTTGAACCATCTCATTGTTCAGTTCATGAAAGAAGAGGGAGAGAAGTTCGTCTTTTTGGATGGGCTTGAGTACTTGATTCTTGAAAATGGTTTTGAAAGAGTTTTCAAATTTTTGACAACACTAAAAGACTATTCGCTCCTCAACAACACCATGATTGTAATAGAGGTTAGTTCAGATACTCTAGATAAAAAAGAAGTAGCATTATTAACTAGAGAGTTTCATAGACTTCATGAAAATATACAGCAAAAAAGAGGAGCATAAAAACACAATACTAAAAAGCTATTTACGATGAGTATCATCTTGCCAAGTATTCTTGAAGTTCTTGGGCTTTAACTTTAATTTCCCGTCCATACTCACTAAAGTCTACAGATTTGGTGATTCTGAGTGTTATCTCTCCTTCTTTGAGTTCAACGTCAAAAACTCTACTTGCAATTTCTGTCCATTCTAAAACTGTTTTTTTGTCCAATAGGGAAGTATTCAAGAATATGACCCCAGTCGTATTTTTATCGCCTAAAAACGGGCGAACTACCATTCCAAAAAAGTTCCCAGTTTCAAGAGGGTTCCTCTCATACAGCTTTAGCAATTTTTCAGTACCTATGACTATTCTCATAACATAACCTTTCTCTTCTTGGATTTTTCTGAAGGTTTCAATGTAATGTTGCCTCCAAATTGGAAGGTCTTCTTCTAGATCAACTCTCCTGATAATATTCCCTGTATGTAGAACACCGCCAAGTTTTATTACTTGAGCCTCATCAATAATACTTGTGTCTATCCCCACAAGTTCCAGATGAGCTTTAAAGACATGAAGCTGGTCTACTGCATCAATTATTACGAATGGAATGTTGCTTTGTTTTAGATATTTCAGGAAAATGTAGAAAATTAGATGTATTGGCTCATTTGAAGTATATTCAACAAGGAGTATCTCTCCTCTCTGGATGGTTTTTGCATAGTCAAATATTGAAGACTCAAATCTCTCACTCATAGAGTCACCACCTCTCGCTGGGGTTTAGCCTTTTGAAAAAATTAGTTGCTTGATGTTAAAAAAAGTTTTTAGAAAAGTTTTTCAGGATTCTGAAATTTGTGCAATTTTTAAAAGATATATCAGTTTTCTTGATATAATCATTTGGTTTTAATTTTGGGATAATGTTATTCCTGTGCAATTTTGCTTGCACAGCACACACATGCAATATATCAAAAAATTTGATATTTAGGAGACACATTCGCAAACCACAACTCAAACCCCATATCAAAAAATTTATAAACAGTTTTGACATTATTAATATTGCGTGAGGCGCACTCAATAAAGTACTTCTCAAAACACCCGAAGGTGGGTGTATGCTCGGAACAAAAATGAAAAATTCTAAATCTAAAAAGAAAATATGGAAGCCCCGCGCAGCTATATATTTTGATAGAAACTACACCCCAAACACTTTCGAAGATATTTTAGAACAAATCTTTCCAAACCACAAAAGAAGACAAGCTATAGCATTGTTCCTAATAAACAAACTCAAAAAAACTCCAATTCCAGCAGAAGAATGGATTTTAACAGAATGTGAGTATCTAATTTGGGAAGCAGATAATATACCATACAGCACAATAAACAAAGAGAAAGCAGAAGAACTCTTTGAGTATGCCCAAGATGTTTATAACGACCTTGAAATCAGCAACACCAAAAGAAATAAACTCATCATGGCGAAAGCAGAAGAGCTGGATTTAAACCTCTCTGGAATAAACACACAATTTTGGATAGTCAAGAGAGTTCTAAATGATTTGAGAATAATTTACAAGAAAGATAGAGTGTACTATTTGAGTAAAAAGGGTTTTTCCAAACTCCTCAAAAGAATAGCCGACATTACAGAGGATTATTTGCTCGACATTGAGGAGGAGTACGAGGAGGAGTTTTGATGAGTACTGCTATAGTGCTCGAATCTAAAAATCGAAACAATTTTGATTTTGTCATGCTATTCCACATGCTAATAATATTTGGAGTATTTATTGACCCAAAGATCGCTGCAGCTATAAACACGAGAGTACTAATGCATTTTGGCGAACTAGTGGTCGGAATTACTGCAGGATTCGTCGAGGAGTTTTTAAAAATTTTTAGTGCTTTATTGCTCTATTACATGTTCAAAAACTCGATAAACGCCCCAGCAGTGCTTTATGGTATTGCAATTGCTTCACTATTCGCTATGTATGAAGGCCTAATGGTATACTATAATACGTTTGACACACTCACTTTGAGAATAATAACGCACACTCTCTATACGGGTGTCTATTTTGAAATCGTACACTCAAGAAATAAACACCCTCTCATGGGGTATCTAGCAAGCGCATTGCTGCATGCCCTCTACAACACGAGAGCCTATCTAATAACAGTGGGGGGAACTTGAATGTTCTTGGGTATTCCCCACTCTTCTCTAAAAATACGGCTTCCGACATCCCTGATCGTATTATTTGCCTCTTTAGTTTTAATATTTGTAGGATTCGGTGTTGATACTGTCCTAATACATTTTTTGAGTGACAGTGGCAAACCAACACTCTTGCTATTGCTTTTAGTGGGTCCATACATGGAAAACCTAGAGCTCTTCGAAATCCTCGGTAAAATCTTCATGAAGAATAACTTCAGCAAACAAAAGGCAAGCATCATCTTGCTGAGTGTTACGACAGTTGAAAGTCTTGTCATAGCAAAATATTTTTCAGTCACTCCCCTGTATAGTTTATTGAACATTTTGGCTACGTGGTATTTTATAGAATACCTCTATACTTTCAGAGATACTAGGATTATCGATGCAGCAGCAAATGCAATACACTTTCGCTGTATTGTTCAATTCCCACTGGTATTATATTTAACATATGGGTGAGCAGAATGATTAGAGGCGAGTTGTACGTGAAATACTCAAAGGAGAAAATATTAGGGGGTTATTTCAGAAACAAAAAACATCTACTCGAGCATTTTGTTAAAGTCCTCTCTGCAATTACTCCACAGGTAGTCACAAAAGGGGAAATCATTTCCTTTGAGGTTTCTAAACAAGACAAATATTTCATGAGAGACATTCTGAAAGAGCGTTTTAAAAGCAATGAGTTCAAGGACAAGATCGAGAAAGCAGACGACTTCGTACTGTTTTATGACAACAAAAACCATAACGTCTTTGCAGTAGTCCTAATTTTTCAAGATAAAGTCAATAGGTAGAAGAGTAGCGTGAAGAGCTTGTATAAAGTGATAACAGCACATCAAGTGCTTTATCCTTTAATTCTTCATCTTTAATATAATTTTTTATGAGATTGTATACCCCCTCATAGTCATAATACCACGCACGTATATACCTGACGTTTTCTCCAACCCAATCTTTGGAAGTTAGTGTTGGCTTTTTTCTCAGCTCTTCATCCTTCAAAATCTTCACAGAGCGTGAATATAGAGCAACTCCTGCATTCTGTAATAGGGCGTTAAATTTGTGATATTCTTTTTTTGTGTTAAATCTCTTGTAAATCAGCCTTGATGGGACAACTAAACACTTTTTCTTTTTCCATTTTAGCATGAAAATTGTGTTCTCTGTCCTCGTCCTTGGCTCAAAGCTTTTTGCTTCTTCAATTAGGATTAAAGCAAGAATGGTTGCAGCCTTCTCAAGGTTCCTCTCGAGCGCCTCCATTCTATGGCACCTTGTTACTTTTTGTCGTGTAGATAGTTAAACTTTATTGAAAAAACATTATTAATGTTCTGCGCGCTTTCTATATTGCTATGATTGTTAATGATGCCATAAATTCTAAAAAGTTCATACTTTATGCCTTGCCGGATACGGATAATAATGAAATAGTGGCAAAGAAAGTTTTTGAGATCAAGACGGGCGACATCATAAAAACAGCACGCGATGCAAGAAATGTTCTTCAGGTGTTCTATAACACTGACTACAGTATTTGTGTGCATTTTTGTTCAAAGGAAGACCCAACGTTTCAAAAACTCAAATCCACCCTCTTTAGAATTTCTAAAGTTAGAGAGGTGCTGAAGGGAGATATGATAATACTGTATTGTATAAAATATTGGGTGGTTGGATTTGGCATTGTTGTTGGGGAACAGAAATTCATTTCTAATATGTGACAATTCTCGTAACTTTTAATTTTTAACAGTGTCATCAATGGTATAGTGCTTCTGTGATTGTTGTGGGGCTACTTTATGCCTTTAGTTCTAAACAACTTGGATATGTGGAGAAGATGTCCAAGACGAAGAATAAGAATATCAAAAAGATAAAATTGTCAGATATTATGAGAGATTTTGAGGCTTTTGAGCAGTATAAAGATGAAATCTGGGATTTAATCAAAAAAGGAGAAATAGAAGTAGACGAGCCACTTCTGTTGTTAGTGTTGAAAGCATATTTGTAGTGTTCCTGTTTTAATTTTTACAAAGCTTTTCAAGATGTCTTGGAGTTATACAGTGATTATTTGCAAAGAAAAAACAATAGAAGGTAAAGAACTTGAGGAATATCAAAAATGGATTGAAATAGACTGTACCATTATTATAGCATACAAGATGCGTGGATATTTGTTTTGGCATCCTCACTTTAGAAGATGGTACCAATGGTGTGAAGCAATGCGAGCCCATGCAAGACAATACTTTGACTTTACACCTATTTCAAGACAGTTTAGGGGGTCATTAAAAGATACTAATGAATTACATAATGTCGATTGACTCTTTGAACAAGCTTGATAATGCTATTATTTTAAAGCGCTTGAGTGAGAATGAAAAATCATGTCCTCACATGGACAGTAAACGTTATCTTTTGAAAACTATTTAGTTGTGAATGGTGAGAAGTACTGCTTGGTGCATTCTCATACAACTTTTTGCACAATATACTATCGGATAATCTTGCAAAAATAAATTTTAGAAATAATGAGATTATTATCAAGAAAGAAGACTTTGAGAAAGTTGTAAAACGTTATTTTGAGGATGTTGAGCCCTTTGAAGAAGAGTTTATAGAGGACATTAAAAGGGAAGGTTTGTTAAAGGAGTATCGTGAGAATGAGTATGTACTCTTTGCCGATCGAGTGTTTAAAACTCTGGTTCCAGATTTGGAAAACATACTTCTTTTTCTCAAGAATGCTCTTTCAGGTACAAGTGGAAGTGTTGTCATAGAGAGTGATGAGGAGAGCATGGTGGGTTTTATGTACTATATCAATGCGGTTAAAGAAGTAGCATTTAAAAAAAGAGAGGGAATGCCTGTGAGTTATGAGATAACTATTGATGTTAATGAGGTCAAAAAAGCAATAAATGAGCTTTATCCATTTTTAAAACATAGGAACTAATTCTCAAAATCTCAAAGATACTGTAGAAAATGTGTTATTAACGGAATATCTTGTCTTTGTTGAATTAATATTGTTGTGTGGGTGAATATTAATAAACAATAAACACTAAAATTCCTAGACAAGGTGGTGAATCATGAGCAAACGCTCTGTTCTCCCTAAAATGGAATCTGAAATGTGGAGACCTTTAGCATACATCTATAGAGAAAATAAAGCAATGGTGGAGTATATAATAATTGGGAATACTAGGCCAAAATTAGAAGAAGTTGTGCATTTGGGGATGAAGTTTGCAAGGAAGATACTAGAACTCGAAGATCTCGAAGGAATGCCAATTCATGTTGGCAAATATTTATATTTAATTCCCGAAAGCGACCAAAAAAGAGATGGAGATCATAAATATATTCTCTATACCCATGTGATTCTTCTAAACGATGATGAGCTCCTTCTTGAAGATGTTTATGCTACACTGGACATAATCCCTGTCGAGAGTGGAAAAAGAATACGTTTGATTTTCACGACTCCCGTAGGGTTAATATTTGACTTGCATATTATAAAAGAGAAGGATTCATGGTAGTGTGTTTGAAGTAGGGTACTCGAATAGAGTTGTGAAATCTTTGGAAAGTGATGTTGTTAATTTGTTCTCTAAAGATATTCGCTTTAATTAAATAATTACGTAATTACATAATTAAATAGTTTTTGATTATAAATTTTGATTTTCTCAAGTTCATCGCAAAATCTCGTTAATTTCATTGTGGAGGAGTGGTTGATTTTGGTTAACTCTTTATTGGCTTGTAATTTACTTGGCATCTGTTTTTGTAGATTACTAAAGTTTTAAATAATTTAATGTTCAATTTTTGTTCAAGAATTGTACAAAAGGTGTTCAAAATGCGGCGAAGAAAATGGGGTGGAGAGTTTGTCGATGTCCATGTGCAGCTCCCGAAGTGGCTTGTTCGCAAAATAAAGGACAGTGGGTTTTATTTGGGTGAGTTTCTAGAAAATGCGGCTATTTTATTGCTTGAAAGTCTTTATAATGGGGCAGTTTCCAGAAATGGAGGCTCAGAATTCTCTATTAACGAAATTATGGTGCCCCGGCCGGGATTTGAACCCGGGGCGCGGGCTCGAAAGGCCCGCATGTTTGACCGGGCTACACCACCGGGGCGTCCAATATCTTAAGCCTTAAGTCCATTTAAAAAGTTTTCGTTCACAATTCTTTTAAATTCACATTTCCCTCTGGATTTGATGGAAAATGTTTGGAGTTAAAGTTCACAAACTTGAGGGCGAAAAAGTCAGGAGAAAGCTTATTGAGCTTGGTATTCTGGATAAAGAACACAAAGTTAAGCGAGATGGAGAGTTTCTGATTTTCCCTGTAAAAGAGAAAGTCGAAGGATTTGAAATTGTTGAGACAGAATTTGAGCTAGTTGAAAAGAGACCCCACAGCTATCGGGAAGTCGTTAATGTTCCGGAACACCTGAAGCTTCTCTTGCCCTCTTCTTTTGACATAATTGGTGATATAGCAGTAATTGAACTTCCAAAGGAGCTCATGCAGTATGGAAATCAAATTGGAGAGGCAATTTTAAAAGTTCATAAGCATATAAAAGCTGTTTTTGCAAAAGGAAGTGCTGTTTCTGGAGAGTTTAGAGTTAGAGAGCTTATTCATTTAGCGGGGGAAGAGAGGACAGAGACCCTGCATAAAGAAAATGGAATAAAGCTTAGACTGGATATTGCGAAAGTTTATTTTTCCCCTCGTTTGGCCACAGAAAGAATGAGAGTCTTTAAGAAAGCTAAAGAAGGAGAAATAGTCTTCGATATGTTTGCTGGTGTCGGCCCTTATTCAATTTTGCTTGCAAAAAAAGTTAGACTTGTTTTTGCATGCGACATCAATCCTTGGGCGATAAAATATTTAGAAGAAAACAAGAGGCTAAATAAAACGCCCAATATAATTCCAATCCTGGGAGATGTAAGAAAAGTTGCTGAACAAATTAAAGCTGATAGAGTAATTATGAACCTCCCAAAGTTCGCACATGAATTTTTAAGAGAGGCTATGCTGAGTGTAAAGAGCGGAGGAATAATTCACTATTATGGATTTTCCCATGAAGATAACTTGTTTGATGAACATGAAGAGAAAATCAAAACTGTTGCAAGAGAGCTTGGAAAGAGCGTTGAATTCTTGGAGAGAAGAAAAGTAAGACCCTATGCTCCCTATCAGTATAATATTGCTATTGATTTTAGGGTGTTCTAACGTAAAATGTCAAATTGCTCCAAGGGGGAGCCTGAAGAAGCTTTTTTAATTTTCTCGATCCTTGCTTCTATGAATTTTACTAGGGATTCTTCATCAAACTTAAGCTTTCTCCCGTCTAGATAAGCCTTGTATATCTCAAGAACCTCTTCATCTTGAATTTTCTCAAGAGCATTTACAATATCCTCCTTTCTGAGACTTTTTGCTCCATTAATCAGAGCTAAAAGTCTTGCGGTTTCTCCAGCCAATATATGCATCATCTTTCTATTTTCCCTGAATTTCTCGCTCAGCTCTAGAATTCTACCGGCTCTCCAGCTCAAAAGCTCCCTGAACTCATATCTTGGCAAAATATTAGCTATGTCATTACCATAAACGACAACGTGGTTTTCAAGAAAATCCTGTTGATAGATTGTCAAAAACTTGAAAGGAATACCTTTTAACAATGGATCGCTTATGTTTTCCAGATATTCCCATGCTAGGTCAACTTCAATAGCATTGGTCTTCTTGGCACAGTCTTCTAAGATTTGCCTGAGCTTTGGAATAACTGACTCATCTTTTAGTATCACAGCAAAAAAGTCCAAGTCACTTACATTTTCGATGAAATCCCCTCTTACAAATGACCCATAGAGGATCAGGGAATAAAGTTCGTTTTTTAGTCTAGTATCTTGAGAAATCCGCTTTTTAATGCACTCTAAAAACTCCATAACCCTCACGGCTCTTTAAGCTTTGGCTTTGGTTCAGCTAAACCTATCGTCCCGTTAATCTTTTTAAATGAGACTCCATTAATAACGTTGCTTGGTGAGGGTACAGCTTTTTCCATTTCATTCTCCACTATCCAGCTTATTTTATCTCCGATTTCCACATCAAGAGCTTTGATAATCCCAATAGGTCCTTCAATGATATATTTTGCAGCGTCTCTGGGTATATAAACACGCCATGGTTTTGCTTTTTTGAAATCAACAACCTCTTTCGCTGAGTTCAGAAATATAACGTCAATGGTTTGAAACATAAAGAACATGTGTATTGAGGCGTTTGTCCTTGTTTCAGCTGGCAGAATAAATACAAGGGCATAATTTACATTAGGAGTGAGCATTAATCCTTTAAACCGTTTGAAAAAGGTGTCTGCTAATTTAACTTTTCCGTGCCAGACTTTGTTCTTGGTTTCGTTGATCAGCATGTTCTATTATTGAGAGCCAGGATTGATAAAGTTTCCGCGAAGGAGAATCAAAAAGAAAACAGAAAAATAGAATTAAAGCTCCCCTTTCAAGGCTTTCTCTCCAAGTTCAAAGCCCTTATGGAGTGCTTTCAGATTTATCTGCTCTGTTCCTTTTGGAACAGCATCCAGAACGGCCTTTTCTATGGCTTCTTTGCTAACAATTCCAGTAAGCGCTACAAAAAGCCCTAATGTTAAAATGTTCATTGTTAAACTCAACCCAGTAGTTTCCTCTGCAATCTCAGTAAGCGGGAAAGCATAAACTTTGAGCTTGAGGTTTTTCTCAACTTCTTCATTTCTATGGGGAATTAAATCTCTTTCAAGGATCAGCACAGCTCCTTCTTTCAGCTGACTGAGATACTTGGAATAAGCCTCCTGAGAGAGGAATATTGCATAATCCGGGTGCAGAGTTTTCGGATAATCAATTGGCTCATCACTTATAACCACTTCAGCTCTGCTTGCTCCTCCTCTGGATTCTGGACCATAAGATTGGGTTTGCACAGCGTAAAGACCTTCATAAACTGCTGCAGCTCTTCCAAGGATTACACTTGCTAAAATGACACCTTGACCACCAAAACCGCTGATGAGGACTTCTTTCCTCATTCTTCCCACCCCATCATTTTCTTTGCCCTTTTCTTGTACTCTTCATATTCTTCATTCAAGCTCGGCCTGTCTCTGTCAACAAACTCGCCAATAACAATCTTGTCTTTAAGCTCTTCTGGACTCATGTTCTTTGCCTTGCTTATCGGTACTGTAATCTTGTTGTACCACTTTATCAGCTCTGGAGCGGTTTTCATTCTGTTTCTCCTTCCAAAGCTGATTGGACATGGTGAGAGGAACTCAACCAAGCTAAAGCCTTTCTTTTGTAACGCTTTCTTTATGCTGTTTATCCCTTGGACATAATTAAAGACCGTCCATCTCGCGACATAGTTTGCCCCAGCAGCGACAGCTAGTTCAGCGATGTCAAAAGGATTCTCAAAGCTCCCATATGGAGCGGTTGTTCCCCTCAAACCCTTTAAGGTTGTTGGGGCTACTTGTCCTCCAGTCATTCCATAAGTGAAGTTGTTAATCAAAATCACGGTAACATCAAGATTTCTTCTGATTGCATGAATGAAGTGGTTCCCACCAATTGCTGCCGTATCACCGTCACCCATAAATGCTATAACTTTCAGATCTGGATTTGCCATCTTTATTCCAGTAGCAAATGCTAAAGCTCTTCCGTGAGTTGTGTGAAGACCATCAAAGTCAACAAATCCAGGAACTCTCGATGAACATCCAATTCCACTCACCCAGACCACTTCATCTTTGCTCCAGCCAAGCTCATCAATTGCTCTAAGCGTATATTGTAAAACTGAACCAATACCACAACCGGGACAGAAAATCGTTGGAAGCATATCCTTTCTCAGATATTTGTCCCTTATCTCATAGCTAAGCTTAAAGCGCATACTTCACACCCCACATTCGCACTTTTTAACCTCTCTAACAATTTCTTGAGGTGTATGAACTTCTCCACCAATTTTTGGAATAAGATCAACTCTTGCCTTTCCATTTGCTCCCTCTTTAACAAGATGATATAACTGACCAAGGTTCATCTCAGGAACGTAGATTGCATGAACCTGCTCTGCTATTCTTTCAATCATATCGAAGTCAAATGGCCAGACAACGTTGAGCTTAAGTAGTCCAGCTTTAATGCCCTCACTACGGAGTATTTTCACAGCCCTGACTGCAGAACGGGCAACTATTCCATAGCTTATTATAGCAACTTCGGCATCATCGAGTTCAAAAGTTTCATAATCAATTATGTCCTTCTTGTTCTTCTCAATCTTGTTTACGATTCTCTCAATAAGCTTGCGGTGAATTTCGGCATCAACTGTCTTTGGCCTCCCTTTCTCATCGTGGGTGAGTCCAGTGACATATGTGCGATATCCCTTTCCAAAGATTGGCATTGGAGGTATCAAATCGCCGTGAATATCGCCAAATGGATACTTTGCCTCTTCTTCATTTGCTGGTAACTTGCGGTAAACTAATTCTATATCTTCCGGATTTGGTATGTCAACTTTTTCACGCATGTGTCCAACCTCAGCATCTGTAAGCAGAATAACAGGAGTCCTATATTTTTCAGCTAAGTTGAATGCTCTAATGGTCATATCAAAAGCTTCTTGAACTGTTGCTGGGGTTAACACTATTAAACTGTGGTCTCCGTGAGTTCCCCAAATTGCTTGCATGACATCTCCCTGTGCTGCTAAAGTGGGCTGACCAGTTGATGGTCCGCTTCTCTGGACATCAACAACAACTATTGGAGTTTCAGTCATGATTGCATAACCCAAGTTTTCCATCATCAAACTAAAGCCTGGACCACTTGTGGCAGTCATGGCTTTAGCCCCAGCCCATGAGGCACCAATAATAGCGGCGATGCTTGCTAACTCATCTTCCATTTGGATACTTACACCATCAACGAGAGGCATGTAGAGAGCCATTGCTTCAAAAATCTCACTTGCAGGTGTTATTGGATAGCCAGCATAAAAACGACAGCCAGCTAAAATAGCTGCCCTTGCTATGGCTTCATCACCTTGTATAAAATCACTTTTGCCAACGGGAAATGGATATCTCATTTCAATCCCTCCTCATAACCAACTCTAAAAGCTTTCAAATTAATCTCTTCAGTCCCTTTCGGGACTCTCCTCCTTATAGCTTCTTCAACGCTCTCGTTCTTAACAATCCCAGTCTTGGCAACTAAATATCCGAGAGCAACCATGTTTACGGTTAGAGCAATTCCTGTTGTTTCCTCAGCAATCCTCGTGAAAGGTGCACCTATAAACTCCCTATCAGGCTTAACTAAATCCGTGTCAATTATCAAAAGCCCATCTTCTTTAAGTGAGTCTTTTGTAGTATCATAGCCGAGCTGAGCCAAAGCCACAAGAACGTCAGCTTTTGTGACAATTATGTCATAAATAGGGTCTCTTGAGATAATTACATCCGCCACAGAGTGTCCTCCTCTCGAAGCCGAGCTATAATCCTGAGTCTGAACAACGTTTAACCCCTCAATCGCAGCGGCTTCGCCCAAAATTACACCGGCCAAAACAACACCCTGTCCTCCTATACCTGCCAGCCTAATCTGCATCTTCATCACCCAGACCAAACTGCTCGGCAACTTCATCAATCAGTTTGTTAAGCTCTTCCGTAAACTCCGGTCTTTGTCTGCTGACAAATTCACCGATGATAAATTTATCCTCAAGCTCTTCTGGACTCATGTTCTTGGCTTTACTTATTGGAACGCTGTTTTTCATAAACCATCTTAACATTTCAGATGGCTCTTTCATCTTATTCCTCCTTCCAAACTGAACTGGACACTGTGAGATGACCTCAACGAGTGAGAAGCCTTTCACTTGGAGAGCTTTCTTTATGCTCTCTATAAGCTGGTAAACGTGAGCTGTTGTCCATCTTGCAACATAGCTTGCTCCTGCTTCAGCTACAACTTCAGCTATGTTTAAGGGATGCTCAATGTTTCTGTAAGGTGTTGTTGTCGTTTTGGCACCAAAGGGTGTTGTTGGAGCAACCTGACCACCAGTCATTCCATAGATGAAATTGTTCACCAAGATGACTGTTATGTCAATATTTCTTCTCGCAGCGTGGATGAGATGATTCCCACCGATTCCAGCTAAGTCGCCGTCTCCACTTATTACAACGACTTTTTTATCTGGTAGGCCAACTTTAACACCTGTTGCAAAGGC
This sequence comes from Thermococcus paralvinellae, assembly GCF_000517445.1. NCBI lineage: Archaea > Methanobacteriati > Methanobacteriota > Thermococci > Thermococcales > Thermococcaceae > Thermococcus > Thermococcus paralvinellae. The sequence goes on from NZ_CP006965.1 coordinate 619,856, forward strand.
TATTGCTCTCCCGTGGGTTGTGTGAAGAGTATCAGCCAGGAAGTATGGTGACGCAATCCAAGCTGAACAGCCAATTCCGCTCACAACAACCAAATCCCTTGGGTCAATCTTGAGCTGGTCAATTGCATTTGCAAAGGCATTAAGAACAGTTCCACCACCACAGCCGGGGCATAGGGCTGTAGGTAAAGCCTCTTTTCTCAGATATTTTGCCATTTTATATCTGGTGTAAATCTCCTTGGCCATCTCACACACCCCTTATCTCGCGGAGAATTTCTTCAACCGTTAAAGGAACTCCACCGATCTTGTTAACCCCTTTTAGAATTACATCATCATTTACATAGCGCTGCACTTCGAGGATTAGCTGTCCAAGGTTCATCTCTGGGACGATAATTGCTCTGACTTTCTTTGCAAGCTCTTTAACTTTTTTACCTGGGAACGGATGAACAGTCTTTGGAATGAAGAGTCCAACTTTTATGCCCTCTTCTCTTGCCTTGAGAACAGCACCAAGGGATGGTCTTGCTGAGACCCCCCAGCTTATTACGAGGATTTCCATATCATCGGTGAAATACTCTTCCCACTTCTCTATCTCCTTTTCGTGCTTCTTAATCTTCTTGTGCAAACGGTTTACAAGTTTTATATGTACTTCAGGTGTGTAAACGTCCCTCAGACCTGTCTCCTTGTGAGTTGAACCTGTTACATGAGTAAAATAACCGTGACCAAAGAGAGGCATCGGTGGAACAAGGGAGCCATCAACATCTCCAAATGGATATTTTGCTTCCTTCTCATTTTTGGGGAGCTTTCTGTAAACTATCTCAACTTCTTCTGGATCGGGAATTCTTATCTGCTCCCTTGTATGTCCAATTACGCCATCAGCGAGAAGAACAACTGGGATTCTGAGCTTTTCGGAAATATTAAATGCTCTTATCGTTTCCCAGAATGAGTCTTCAACACTTATTGGCGAAATAGCAACAATTGGATGGTCCCCATGAGTCCCCCATCTTGCTTGGAAAAAATCTCCCTGGGCACCTTTTGTTGCTTGTCCAGTTGATGGTCCGCTTCTCTGGACATCAACAACAACTATTGGAGTTTCAGTCATGATTGCATAGCCAAGATTTTCCTGCATTAGGCTGAATCCAGGGCCACTTGTTGCAGTCATTGATTTTAATCCGGTCCAAGATGCCCCTATAATAGCGGCAATACTTCCAATCTCGTCCTCCATTTGGATGTAATAACCTCTAACTTTTGGCAACTCTCTTGCCATTGTCTCGGCAATTTCACTTGCAGGTGTTATTGGATAGCCTGCGTAGAATCTACAGCCTGCGAAGATTGCTCCGTAGGCTATTGCCTCATCACCTTGCATGAAATAGTTCCCCTTAGGGTAAAGCTTTTTCAGAAGGGCAATTTGCTCTGGTTCATCGCCTCGAATAATCATAATTACCACCTAACAGCTATAGCAAAGTCAGGGCAAAGTAGTTCACAGAGTTTGCACCTTACACACTTGTCAGCGTGAACTGGAACCGGGTAATGCACACCCTTTTCGCTCAGCTCTTTGCTCCATTCAAAGACCTTTCTTGGGCAGAGCTCAACGCAGATTCCACAGCCTTTGCATAGAAAAGTGTCAACGTCAATTTCTACGTTTTCGGTCTTCCCTATCACAAGATAGTTTTCCTTTTTAATTTCGACATCTGCCATAATCATCACCTGCAAATCGCTCAGAATTTTTACGTATGTAAAACATTTAAAGCTTTCGAAAACCAAAAGTGTGGTATTGTCTAGATCAGACACTATTCATCCTTGTGCATTAAAAAAAGAATTTTAAGAGTTTATTTGGCAGTTTTGACAATGCAAATGAATACTTTTTAAAAAAGTTTTGTAATAAAGTTATTTTGCAAATGTAAAGGGCTAATCTAAATTTCTTCTTGAGAAACATCAGTAAGTGATCAACTGCCAATCTAGAATTCCTTCTTGGACTATATAACTCCACTCAGCTTTGCATTTGTGGTCAAGATTCTTAAGATATTTAAGTTCTTGAGTTGCCGAAAACTTTCTTATTGCATCAGCAATCATCTTATCGCATTCCCCACAATTGTGAGGACCCCTCTTTGAACCAGCACCTACTGGATCACTGAGGATTCTCTTTTTTGGATATGTCTTTTTGGCCCATTTTAAAACCTCAACAACGCTCCACAACCATGGAGGTCTGTACTCATTTTTCTCCCAAAGTCTTTCATATGTGGTTCCTTTTTGAATATTTGTGACGTTTATGGAAAATGTGTCTGTATAGGGTGCTGCCATCTTTATACTCTCTTTTATATCTTCAATTCCATCTCTTTCGCTTAAGAAAATCGGCTTTAAGAGGAGATATGTTTTAACTTTTGCACCAGCACTTCTTATCTCTTCACTGGCCTTAACAAACTGCTTGAAGGTGTTTCCCTTATTTATGCTTACATCAGCTATGTTATCGTTTGCAGTCTCAAGGCCAATAGCAACTTCAAAATGTTTATCCCCAACAATATCGGCAAGCTCCTTAACAGCATCGTATCTCACGAGCTCTGACCTTGACTCAATCACAATTTCCTTAATATTATTATATTCAGCCAAAAGTTTGAAGATTTTCTTCCTTGTTTCTGGTTTAAGCTCACTGTTATCAAGAAAGCTTCCCGAAGTGAAAATTCTTACAGCAACTCTCTCTTTCCCTTCAATTTTCTTAAGGGCTTTTTCCACATATCTAACTATTTCCTCCTGGCTCCATGGATTTTTAGGCGCTGAAGCTGGATAAGAACACATATAACAAGCTTTTCCAATTCTATAGCGATAACATCCGATAGTTGGCAAGATTATGAATAATGCGACTCCTTTTTCTCCAGCAACATTGTCTTCGCTTGTCCAATAAGTCATTTTCTCACCTACCAAGGCATTGGAGTTTGGGTTTTTAAAGTTGCTGTGTTGTTTTTCAACTTATAAAGAGAAAAAGTTATATCTGTGGATTATGTAATTTAAACAGTGGTGAGTTGAAATGACTTTGAGTCAAGCAAAAACCTATGGTGGGGTTGGTGCAATTTTAGCCCTAATAGGTGGGGCAGTTCCAAAGCTAGGCAGTGTGTTGAGCATAGTTGGTATTGTGCTCATCCTCTTAGCTGTGAAAGAAATTTCAGATGAAGCTGGTGACGAAGCGATTTTCAAGAATTACTTGATTTCGTTTGTACTTCAGGTTGGTGCATTTGTTGCCTTGATAATTGCTATCATAGCAGTTCTAGGAACATCAATCATAGCAATGGGTGGTCCAAGGGCGTTTGAACATGAAATGCAAGATTTTGGAGCAATAATGGCAATCATAGGTAGCATTCTCGTCGGCTTTATAATATTCTGGATTCTGTTCTCGCTCGGCTCTTACTATCTCAAGAAGAGCTATGAACTGATAGCTGAGTACACAGGTGTTGATCTCTTTAAAACGACGGGATTACTTTATTTCATAGGTGCTCTGACTGCAATAATATTCATTGGACTGCTAATAATTCTTGTAGCGAGAATCCTTGAGATTGTGGCTTACTTCTCTCTTCCAGAGGAACTGCCATCTAAGCAGAGCGCAGTGATAACATAATTGTTTTTGTTTTTACCACATTTTCTTACCACAAATTTATAAGCAATTCTGAGGAGTTTAGTTCATGCCAAAGATACTCATAACGAACGATGATGGAATTAATTCAAGGGGAATTAAAGCAGCAGTTGAAGCCCTCCAGGGACTTGGAGATATCTATGTTATCGCTCCAATGTTTCAAAGGAGTGCAAGTGGAAGGGCAATGACTTTACATAGACCTCTCAGAGCCAAACGCGTGGCCATGGAGGGAGTTAGAGCAGCATATGCCTTAGATGGAATGCCTGTGGACTGTGTAATTTTTGCCTTGGCTCGTTTTGGAAGCTTTGACCTGGCAATTAGCGGAATCAATTTGGGCGAAAACATGAGCACTGAAATTACGATCTCCGGAACTGCAAGTGCTGCAATTGAAGCTGCGACTCATGGGATTCCGAGTATAGCGATAAGCCTTGAAGTTAATAGGGAGAAGCATAAATTCGGCCAGGGAGAGGAAATTAACTTCACAACAGCAAAATTCTTTCTGAGGAAAATTGCAGATGCCGTCCTTAGGAAAGGACTCCCCGAAGGTGTGGACATGCTCAACGTTAACGTTCCCTATGATGCAAATGAAAACACTCCAATGGATATTACACGCTTAGCAAGAAGAATGTATCAGCCATCAATTGAAGAACGGATCGATCCAAAGGGGACACCCTATTATTGGATTGTCGGGACACAGTGCCCAAAGGAAGTCCTCGAACCAGGGACCGATATGTATGTTGTAAAAGTTGAGAGAAAAGTCAGCGTAACTCCAATAAATATAGATATGACGGCCAAAGTGGATTTAGGACAATTAAAGAAGCACTTGGGAATTTAGATTTAATGCTTAACTTTTTAAAGTGCGATTAAACCTTCTTGGGGGGGATTAAGATTGATTGTGCTAAAACATCTACTCTATGCATATGCAGCACTGTTTGCGATTACGAATCCCATTGGAGCAGTACCAGTGTTTTTGAGCGTAACACATGGGGTTTCCTTACGGGATAGAGTTAGGATTGCTAAAAAAGTCATGATAACAGTGCTTTTAACATTGCTAACATTTGCTCTAATTGGGGAGTGGATATTCTCGTTTTTTGGGTCAAGTGTTGATGCTTTCTCTATTGCAGGTGGGATCTTACTCTTCAGAATGGCCCTTGACATGCTCAGTGGACAGATTTCAAAGGTTAAGATAAGCGAAGAAGAAGCAGAAGAGATAACGCTTGAGGATATTGCAATAATCCCATTAGCAATTCCCCTAATTTCTGGCCCAGGTGCAATAACAACTGTAATGCTCTACATGGCAAAAAGCCCAAGTGTAGTTGAAAAATCAATGGTTCTGCTAGCAGTCCTATTAGTTAGCATAACTACGTACTTAATTTTGCTTTCAGCAGATAAAGTTGAGAAGAAGCTCGGAAAGGTTGGAATTAAGGTCTTAACAAGAATGATGGGTTTAATATTAGCTTCAATTTCAGTTCAAATGGTCATAAATGGCATTAAAGGTGCTTTTGGAGTCTAATGACTAGAGTTCAGATGTATGCATGCAAAAATTTTTAAAGTCTCTCATCTATGTTTTTGTAGAAAATTTTTGCAAGGCTTATGCTTATAAATGCATAAGTTTAATCACTGGAGGTGATGCTCATGGCTAAGCCAAAAAGAGATAATAGGAAAGTTGAGGGTGATGAGGTTATTAGAGTTCCACTCCCAGAGGGAAACCAGCTCTTTGGAGTTGTTGAACAGGCTTTAGGAGCTGGATGGATGGACGTTAGATGTGAAGATGGAAAGATCAGAAGATGCAGAATTCCAGGAAGGCTTAAGAGGAGAATGTGGATTAAGGTTGGAGACTTAGTGATAGTTCAGCCTTGGCCTGTTCAAACTGACAAAAGGGGAGATATTGTATATAGGTATACAAAAACTCAAGTTGATTGGCTCATAAGAAAAGGAAAGATAAGTCAGGAATTCTTAACTGGCGGATTAATGTTGTGATGTTCTATGGACAGGTTAGATAGAGAGATTGCAGAAATACTCGGATTAGATGAGCGTAGAGAAAAAGACAGCGAACTGTTCAAAGTTTTCAGTGAAGTCTTTGATAAAACGACTGTTGAGACTTTAAGCTATTTCCACAGAAGGGGCAAAATAGAGCAACTTTTAGGAGTGATTTCAACAGGTAAAGAGGCAAATGTTTTTGCTGGAGTGGATAGCAGGGGCAATAAAATAGCAGTTAAAATTTACCGCACCTACACAACAGAGTTCAGAAGAATCTGGGAGTATTTGGCTGCAGATCCAAGAATTGGCTACCTTCCAAAAGACATTAGAAAGCTTGTCTTTGTCTGGACACGGAGGGAATTTAAAAATCTGCAGAGAGCTATGAAATATGCAGTTAGGGCACCAGAACCGATTGCTTTTCGCAATAATATCCTGATAATGGAGTTCATTGGGGATGAAAATCCAGCACCTCGTTTGAAGGATGTGGAAAAGGTGTTAGAAAAAAGGGACTTTGAAGAGCTTTATGAGTTTTCAATGAATGCAATAGAGAGACTCTGGAAGAGAGGAGATATGGTTCACGGAGATTTAAGTGAGTACAACATCTTGATTTGGGAGAAGCCTGTAATAATTGACTGGTCTCAGGCAACTGTAAAGAGGAATAGAATGAGTTTAACTTTACTATATCGTGATTTGAGGAATATCATCAATTACTTCGGTAGAAAAGGGGTTGCCGTTGATGATCTTGAGGAGAAGTTCAAAGAGCTAACAGGTGATTAATATGGAGGAAGAGTTTGACAAGCTACTCAAGAAGTATGAGTATGTTGATAAAGAGGGTGAGAAGGAAAGTGAATTTGGAGAGAACATAGATTATGAGGCCTTTGGTGAGCAAGAAGAATTCGTGAGGATTCCAAAGGAGAGAATTGGGGTTCTCATTGGAAAGAAAGGCTCAACCAAGAAGAAAATTGAAGAGATTACAAAGACCAGAATAGAGGTGGACAGTGAAACTGGTGAAGTGTTCATAAGCTCAACTGAAAAAACAGATGACCCATTAGCAGTTTGGAAAGCAAGGGATGTCGTAATGGCTATTGGTAGGGGATTTTCTCCAGAGAGAGCTTTCCGTCTGTTCAACGAAGGTGAAGTTCTTGAGATAATCAACTTAAGCGATATAATCATTGGAAACGAAAAGAATGCCTTGCCGAGAATTAGAGGTAGAATAATCGGTAGGAAAGGAAGAACAAGAGAGATTATTGAGGAAATGAGCGGTGCAAGCGTTAGTGTTTACGGCAAAACAGTCGCTATCATCGGGAACCCTATTCAAGTTGAGATTGCCAAGACTGCCATAGAGAAATTGGCCAAGGGTTCCCCACATGGGACTGTGTATAAGTACCTCGAAAGGAGAAAGAAGGATTTAGAGCTTGAAGGAGGCGTTTATTATGGCAAAGGCTAAAGAACTCTTTAAAGAATTTAAAATTCAGAGCGTCAGCGAATTCTTCAGAAGAAACGCCGCAATGTTAGGTTACACCGGGAAAATTCGCTCACTTACAACAGTGGTTCATGAGGCTGTCACGAATTCTTTAGATGCATGTGAAGAGGCTGGAATTTTACCCTATGTGAGGGTTGAGATAGAGGAGCTTGGTAGGGAGCATTACAAAATAATCGTTGAAGACAACGGTCCGGGAATCCCAGAGAAGTTCATAACTCACGTTTTCGGAAAGATGCTTGCCGGTACAAAGGCTCACAGAAATATACAGAGCAGAGGTCAACAGGGTATTGGTATCAGCGGTGCAGTCATGTTTGCCCAAATTACAAGCGGAAAGGCAACGCGCGTAATAACTTCAACTGGTGGGGATGAGATAATTGAGGCATGGGTTAAGATTGATGTTGAAAAGAATGAGGGTAAAATTGTCAAGAAGCTTAAGCACCCAAATCCAACGGGCTGGAGAGGAACAAGGATAGAGCTAGAGGTTAAAAACGTCAAATATGTCCGCTCAAAGCAGGGTGTTTTCTGGTATCTCAAGCTCACAGCTATTGCCAACCCCCACGCTCATATTGAGTTAATTGAACCAGATGGAAAACTTATTGTCTTTCCACGCTCAAGTGAAGAAATCCCAAAGCCTCCGGTTGAGATGAAACCACATCCAAAGGGTGTTATGACAGATGACATCTATAGAATGGCAAAGAAGACGAGGAAGAACACAGTAAAGAGATTTTTGATTTCCGAGTTCTCAAGAATCAGCGACAAGAAAATAGATGAGCTCATCAAATACATAGCCGCAATTAGGCTCATTAACCGCGAGGAGGATAAGAGAATAAAAGACCAGCTCTTTGAGAGATTAGCTAAAGGAGAAGTGGATTTAATTTTGAAAAGCTATGGAAGAAGGGCAAAGAAGGTTCTTAAAGAGGTTCAAAAGCTCATGGAAAAACCTCCAGAAAAACTTAGCTGGCATGAAGCTGAGGAGATAGTTGAGGCGTTTAAGTACATGAAGTTCTTAGCACCTCCAACCCATGGATTAAGACCAATTGGGGAGGAAAATATCGTTAAAGGTCTCACCGGAATTCTCAAACCAGAGTTTGTTACCGCAGTTACGAGATCACCTAAAGTTTACAGAGGTGGAATTCCATTCCAAGTTGAGGTTGGTTTGGCTTACGGCGGTGAGCTCGAAAGCACGTTTAATCTCCTAAGATATGCCAACAGAGTTCCTTTATTATTTGATGCAGGTGCATGTGTAACAACAATGGCTGCCCGTAGCATAGATTGGAAGCGCTACAAAGTTGAGGACTTAGACAGAGCTCCCTTAACACTTCTGATCAACGTCATCAGCGTCCACGTTCCTTACACCTCAACAGGAAAGCAGAGCATAGCCAATGAAGACGAGATTTATGAAGAGATAAGGCTAGCCATAATGGAAGCAGCGAGAAGATTGCAGACGTATTTAAGCGGTAAGCATAGGAGATTATATCAAGTCAAGAGGAAGAAAACGCTTCAAAAATATGTTCCAGAAATAGCGAGAGCTTTGAGTATCTTAACAGGCGAGCCTGAGGAGAAGATTAAGGAATACTTCCTTAGATTGATTGAGAAGAAGTTTGAAAATGTTGAGGAAACATTAGAACAAGCAGTGGAGGTTGAAGCAGATGCTGAAGCGTGAAAGGCCAAAGGAGCGTTTTGGCTACGATCCACAGAAGGTTCTCCGCAAATTGGAAGAGCTTGGAAGAGAAATCCTCAAAGAAGTTAGACAGGGAAAGAATCCCTACTTTGACATACCGACTAGAGGATTAAACAACGTTTACTTTGATGAGGTCAAGAGAGTCATTAGGATGGGAGATAAGCTCTCAAGGAGATACTTTCTCAACGTTGCTCATGCAAGAAAGTTCATGCAGACATTGCTCATAGCAGCTTATGTAAAGAGATTGGTGAGTGAAGGAAAACACGCGAGCTTGAGAGAAGCCTACTATGCCAACAAACACACAATTCCTGGAACCAAGGAGAACACATTTGAAGACCAGAGCGAAAGCGACCCAATCATCGAGGATCTGGAAAGAATGCTTGGCGTCTTAAGAGAAGAAATGCACCTAACTGCTGACAGAAGAGGGTACGTTTATGGGGATATAACAATCAGAGATGGCGAAGATGAGTTCAACACTTCAAAGCTCGGTATGGGTGGTTGGGCTGTCCCAGGAACTGTTGAGCACATCCAGTTCGTTGATATAAACGTTGACTACGCATTGGTTGTGGAGACAGCAGCTATGGCTGACCGTTTAATTGAAGAAAAGTTTCCGAAGAAGGAAAGGGCTTTAATCATAGCAACTCAGGGACAGGCTTCAAGAGGTGTGAGAAGATTAATTCACCGTCTGCACTATGAAGAGGGCTTGCCCATAATAGTTTTCACAGACGGTGACCCATATGGTTGGTATATTTACTCAACAATAAAGCAAGGTTCTATTAACCTTGCTTACCTCAGCGAGAAGCTTGCGACACCTGAGGCAAAGTTCGTTGGAATGACCATGGACGACATCAAAAAATACGGTCTGGAGAATGTCACTGAAAAGCTCAAGGGAATTCCGCCAAACAAGAAGGGTGGTCCAACAGGAGACTACAAAAGAATTATCGAGGAGATGAACTATCCATGGTTCAAGAACAAGGAGTGGCAGAGACAGCTGAAGCTGGCCTTGGAGTGGGGTGTCAGAATTGAGCAACAGGCTTTAGCAAATAAGAGCCTAGAGTTCGTTGCTAAGAAATATCTGCCTGAAAAAATTGCAAACGAGGAGTTGCTGCCATGACGACCACCGAAGAGCTGGTCGCTCAGGTAAATAAAATTTTAGACGACATTGGAATTGATATGGCTGGGTTATTTGAGAGTTTTGACATTCTCTCTCTTGTTTTTCATTTAAACAGGAATATAGAGATTTTGAGAGATTTTGAAGAAGAACTATCAAGAAGGGTTGGAGAAACTGTACCTTCAGTTAGAGGCTTGGACAAGAAGGAAAAGGATCCCCACATAAGGTGGCTGTATAAAAAGAAGCACAACAGAATTTTAGCTCTTGAGAGATTAAGAAGCGCAATAGTAGCTCATAAAATGGCCTTGGCCCTAATTTCAGCAAACTATTCGTTCTATATTGGAAACAAGGAGATAGATGTAAAAACTATTAAAAAGCATGAAGAGCTCAGGAGGATAAGGGTTGTTAAAAAGCCTGTCATCCTCGGAAGGCTTGAAATTCTACCTCATTTAGCATATTCTGGCGATGTACTGAAGCTTCTTGGCCAAGAAAGTGTTGAAGCTAGAGAGGCATTTAAGCTCATAAAGGCAAAGCTTAGGGAAAAAGGTGTTGTTAGGAAGAAGAGCTTTAGAATCGAAGTTGAGTATTGGGAAAGCGGAAGGCTAAAGAAGACGAGGCTTGACATTCCTACGGATGCAGATATAGAGAGCGAGCTCAGAAAAAGATTCGGAAAGCGCTTCCGCTGGAGAGTCTTGAGCTATGTGAAAACAAAGGGAGTTCTTATAAATAACCACTATACCGTCGATAACTTAGCTTTAGCCTATGCAACATTCGATCCGGAGAGAGGTCCGGAACTCCTTGGACTTGACTTATTTAGATATTATTTCTTGACCTCTGAAAAGGAAAGGGAAAGTCTTGGACTTTATCCGGATATCAAGCTTTGCATTGACTGTCACTATTCAATTTTTGATTTGCCCTTTATGAAAGAGAAGTGGTTTAGAACGGGCTTTGGAAGTATGATGATTATTCAAAAGTGTGAAATTGAGAAAATGCTCAGCGGAAAGAGAAGCGAGATTTCAAACATACCTAACTACCTTCTTGGTGGAGCAATCCTATACGGTGTCAGCCCATTTAATGAGGAGAAAGTTGCAGAGCTGCTTGGGCTGGATTTGGATAAGCTTACCGAGGCAATCAGAAAGCTTGTTTTATCTGGTCTTCACACATCTCTGTTTACGAATGTTGAAAAGTTTGAGAAGTTTATGCCAAAGAGCGATAAAGCAAAGAGATTTTTGGAGCTCCTTCAGGGGTGAGAAATGTGAGAGTTGAAGTAAAAGCGAGAAATAACGAGGAGCTTTTGAGAAAAATAGATGAGATGCTTAACGAAAATGTTAGAGAGGTTTACATTAACCTTAGACCAACAAAAGAAATACTCGTGAGAATTCTGGAAAATGCCCCAAATGTAAGGGTCATCGGCTGTCCACCGAGCTTGTATCCAAAAGTCTCAAAGAGAGTTGTAAACGCTCTCAGGCAGATGGGTATTGACATTGTCCCTATGAAAAAATCGAGAGGAAGGCCAAGAAAATATGATGAAACTGTTCTTCTCCAAATAAGAGAGCTTATGAAAAAAGGAAAAACTCCAAAGGAAATCAGCAGAGAATTAGGAATTCCCCTAAGAACTTTGTACTATATGATTAACGGAAAATAACAGAAAATTTTTAGGTTCCAAAATCTAAGCATACATCGGTGTGTTTGTAACATGGAGCCTCACTTGGAGGATAACAGGAGTTATAAGAGAAACCTCAAACATACAAAGACAGTTGATACTATAAAACATGCCATTGTCTTTTTACTCATGCTTTTTCTGTTCTCAATGCTTTTTAGATATGCGATTAAATCCGAAGCCTCCTCCTTTAATATTGAGTGGCTATATCTGATATGGGGATTCTTTTTCTTCATAGCCATGGCTATTGCGTTGAGATTTCTCTTTGAAACCGGCATTTCAGGTGAAAGACTTCCAAGGAAGAGAAGCAAGTGGAGAAATGTCGCTGAGTTTATTACATTGTTTGCACTTGTTGTTGCCGTTTACCTCATCCTCACAGCTAAACCTCGCTATTTACCTCGCGGGGAGGCTCCTCTTATAAGGTACCCAAAATGGATTATGGGCTTTGGGCTTAATCAGACTGTTATGGTTTACTACAAACCTCTCCCCTTGTATATGTATGTAATCCCTCTCCTTATTGCTGCCTCTATTGTTTTAACCGCAGTTAAAAGACGGAGAAAGCACACCGTAATTATGGGCGAACTTCACAGATTTAACCCACAAATGACATTTGACACGATTGAAGGAACGCCAGAGGAGAGGATAATAAAGATGTACAAGAACGTTGTCGCGGGGCTTATTTTGAAGGGCTATCCCTATCAAAAGAGCTGGACTCATTGGGAGCATGAAGAAAAGCTGAAAAATATTTTTGAGGATTTAGATGACCTGCACACATTAACAAGGATATTTGAAAAAGCAAAATATGCCAAAAAGCTTAGCGATGAAGATATAGAAGTCGCAAGAAAAAGTTATGACAACCTAATGAAATTCTTGAGATAGAGTTAAAAAGTCCAGCTGTTTAGCCTAACCTAACGGTGATAAAAATGAGTGAGATTTTTGAAACTCAAGAGGAAGTTCCGGAGATTAGAGAGAAGCTTCATAGGGTTGGTATAACTAATCTCAGAACTGTGGCAAAGATTAACTGGAAAGGCAAACTTTACACGTTTATCCCAACATTCGAAATTACCATCGACGTTCCAGAAGAGAAAAAAGGAATACACATGAGCCGTCTTGTAGAGAGCATAACAGAAACAATGAGTGAAGCAATAGAAGAGGAGGTCAGCAAAGTTCATTCATCGCTTGAAGATCTCGAACTTGCTATAATTAAACGCTTAGAGAAAAAACATCCACACAAGAGAGCTGAAATATGGATAAAAACTCATCTAATTCTAGAAAAAGAAACTCCTGCAAGCAGACGGAAGAGCCTAGAAACCTATGATGTGGAGGTTGGAGTAATAAAGGATGAAACAAAAGGAAAACTCGAAAAAGTACTTAGGGTTACAGTCATAGGAAACACAGCATGCCCACATGCAATGGCAAACAATCAAGGAAAAACACACATCCAGAGGGCGATAGCAACTCTTGAAATAAAGACGAACTTTGATGAAGAAATAGCCCTTGAGGATATGATCGAAGTCGTTGAAAGCTCTTTTAGTTCTCCAACATATACACTTCTGAAGACTGTTGACGAAAATGCTGTTGTTCAGAAAATGTACCAGAATCCAAGATTTGTTGAAGACGTTGCTAGAGAGATAATATTCAAAGCAAAGCAACGTTTCAAAGGCAAAATTCACGTGAAGGTTATCAGCCTAGAGAGCATCCACAAGCATGATGTAATAGCTGAGACTTGGTATATACCGTAAACAAGCTTTTCAAAAAATGTCAGATGTTGGTGAATTGTTATGATAATTGTCTATGAAAAAGAAATAAATACAGAGAACATCGTTGTCTCTCCCAGACCTATCTGGAAGTGTAGAACTTGCCCAGTTTATGGTAAAAGTCCCTCATGTCCTCCTTATGTTCCTTCTTGGAAAGAAGCTAAAGAATGGGTTAAACACTTCAAGAGAGCTCTTTTAATTAAGTTTCAAATCAATTATGAGAACTTTGAAGAAGAAAAGAGAAAAGTACTCCTCTATCTGCTCAAGAAGGAAGAAGAATTCTTTAAGTCAGGTTATCCCTATGCCTTTACGCTCTTTCCTGGTAATTGCAACCTCTGTAACGAATGCGAGTTCGAAAAGAGTGGCAAGTGCTTGATGCCAACAAAAGTCAGACCTTCCCTTGACGCCATAGGAATAGAGCTATCCAAGATTGTTGACTTAGACTTCAGCGAAAGTGTTTTGTATGGATTGATATTAGTAGATTAAGATAAAAATGAAAGCCTACATAACAATGCTGGGTCGTTCTACATGGGCTATGATAAACGCATATTATGCCGTTGTAATGGAAAAGAAGTACAAACCTGACGAGATTTACATATTCCTCGAGGATATATATCAAGACAAACTCCCCAAAGCCGTTAGAGCGTTTGAAATAATTTCCAACGCATTTGGATTTTCTCCCAAGATTGAATGGAGGATAATAAAAGAAGCAAATTTTAGGGAAGCACGGGGAGAGGTCGAGAAGCTCCTTAGGGAGCTCAAGAATAAAGGTGCTGAGATTGCCATAGATATAACCTCAGGAAGAAAAGCTTTAGTAGCTGGAGCACTTGTCCAAGGAGTTCCACTAAAAGTTAATCACGTCTTTTACTTAGCATTAGCCGATAAAGACATACAGTTTGCAAACAGACCATATATGATGATCCCACTTCATGCACAAAAGCTTGAGGACTTCATGGAGGAGTGATCATGGAGCTGGTCATAGACAAGCCAGAACTTCAAATTCTACTTAACCTCCTCCCTGACGACACACTTGTCTCTTATCCGCTTTATGGCAATTTTTCTCTCTTGAAATTTAGAAGAAAAGGTTATGGCTATGAAATTGAAGCCTTAGCAAATCCAGAAGCTTTTTCTGAAATTTTATCAGAAAAAAGAGATTCTCTTCATGATCTGCCAAATTACAGAGATTTCCACGAGTGTGTCTTAGCTTCGGGTATAATAAAATATGCGAACCTTGACGAGTTTAAGAAACATCTTGAGAGTTATGAGCTTTTAAGCAAGAGAGTGATTTTTGCTCCAGATACAAACATTTTTTACCACCGCTTTATTTCCACATATCCTCCCCTTAGAAGGTATGAGCTTGCGGTAGTTGATGTAGTCATATGGGAAATTGAGCAGTCCATGAACTATAAATATCATTCAAGGCATATAAGTGCTTTAAAACGTATTCTTTACAATTCCCCTCTTCTAGACGAATTTTACAATAGAAGAATGAAAAAATCAAGAAAGGCGGCATACATAGCCCTTAAGGAGTTTAAAGCCCTGAAAGACAGAATAATAGAAGTCAGAAGAGTTCATGAAAACACAGGTACAAATGACGAACTTATTGTTAAATCCCTCAAACGGTTTGACAAAGAAACTCCTTCTCTCGTTATTCTCTTAACAGCAGACGTTGCAATGACAGATATAGCGGAGCTTGAAGGGCTTGAGTATTTCCTCTTTGAGTATCCTCATGAAGAGCTCTCAATTCACTATGCAACTCCTTACCAGATGAGAACTCTGCTCTTTAATTTAGCTGCAGTTTTTGGAGTTATACAAGTTGGAGACGCTCTGATATTTGGAGAATTTGGAGGAAAAGTTAAGCTTAATGAACTTAAATTAAAATTCCTACATAATTCAATTTACCATGAGTTCACATTCCATTTAAAGCTCAGTAGAAAGCTTAGAGAGCTAAAAATAGAGAAATAATCAGCGGAGCATTCCTTCTAAGTTTTCTACGTAGCTTATGCTCCTTCTTATGTCAGCGAAGTATTCTTCGGCTTTCATGATGTGTTCTTTCTCCACTCTCTTGCTATTTGCTAATATGCTCGCTGGAGCTAAAAGCTGTACCGCATATCTTAAGCTTGTCTTCTCTCCAAGTTCTGCAAGGTATTCAACTGCTTCGTCGCTTATTTCAATTCCTTCTTCTCTAGCTCTGATCTTTACAATCTCTCTTATTTCTTCCTTCTTATATGGTTCTGTGTTGATGATGAGCAATCTATCAAGCATATCAATTGGGATTCCGTGAGGTGATTCAATGTCAGTTCCTCTAATCTTTGTTCTTCCTCTGTTGGTTGCAAGAATCAGAATTGGTGCTAGTTCACTTTCCATAGCTCTTGCAAGGAATGAAAATGCCTCAATGTCAAGCATATGACACTCATCAATGAACAGAACTCCTGGCACTAATACTGCCTTACCCTCTTCTACCCACTGTTTAACTGTTTCATCAACTCTCTCCCTAACTTCATCTGTAATCTCTAGTCCTCCTCCGAAGAAGAGGCTGAATATTCCACCTGCTCTTGCATTTACAACATCCAAATCATGAAGCGTTACTGTGTATGTAAACTCCTTAATCTTGAGCACTGGACCGCTTGGCATATCGACTTTCCTCTTTAGGAAAATTCCTTCCTCTTCTTTTGTTGTTCCAATTTTTGAAATCCTTCCGGTTTCAGCATCAATTTGGATTACATCTCCTTCCTCAATTCCAAGCTCAAGAAGCTGGTAAGCTATTTCTCTCCCGGCTCTAATTGTTTTTTCATCGTCTTTTGTCCTAAGGGTTAGCACTATGGATTCGGGGATTTCGATATAGGGATTGAATGGGTGTCTAGTTCTTCTAATTTCAATTTTCTCAACTTTTCCTTCGTAAACTTTCCTTTCCTCGCTTATTCTAACACCAATTGCTCTTCTCAAAGCCTGCTTTAAAAATTCCGTCTTCTTGATTTCAGCGGAATAAATTTCGCTTCCACTTATCTGGACGAATGGGACGTCTTCGCCGAGTTCCTTAGCAATTCCCATTGCTATGGCTGTTTTGCCGCTTCCAGTAGGTCCAGCAAGGAGGATTCCCTTTCCAGCGAGCTTACCTTTCTTTATCAGCTTAACCGCGATACCAGCGGCTTCTCTTGCTTTTGTTTGTCCTACCATTCCATCTGCGATGAACTTTGCTTTTCCATTCTCATCTAGGCCTAGCCCTTTAATGTGGGAATGACTTCCTACTCTTTCAAAGCTAACTTTTGTAATCTCTTCTATCACTGGCATGCTTTCACCTCCTGCCAATTTTAAAGTACCATTTTGTTATTAAAATTAGACATTTTAAAAGCTTAACGGAAGACATTTTGGGCAATGGGAGAATATTGTGGTTGTACAAGATAAAATTCCAGTGGATACAGCACTTCTATATTAAAAACCTTTTGGTTTACATTACGAAACAAAATGATAATACGAAACATTTAAAAAGAACCAAGCGAAAGATTTAAAAAGATTTCGGTTTGGGGTGGGGCTATGAAGCGCTTGGGTAAGGTTTCTCATTATGCAAAACAAGGGTTCCTGATACTCCGTTCTGATTGGGTGCCTTCTTTAAATGATCTAGTTGTAGATAAAAATCTTCAGACTATTGGCATCGTTAAGGATGTATTTGGGCCAGTCAAAATGCCCTATGTGGCTGTAAAGCCAAAAGTGAAGAATCCCGAAAAGTATATTGGACAAGTTCTTTATGTTGATGAAAGGAAAAGGAGAAAAAGGGCTGAACAAAAGAGTAAGGGTAAGAGTAAAAAGTTCAAGAAGAAGCGCCCTGCCCCCAAAAAGAGGGGGTGACTCACTTGCTTTCTGCTGAAGATTTTAAGAAATGCCCTATTTGTGGATCAGTTAAGTTGATTTATGACCCTGAAAGAGGAGAAATCGTGTGCACAGCTTGTGGTTACGTCGTTGCTCAAAACATTATAGATTCTGGCCCGGAATGGAGAGCTTTCGATGCAGATCAGAGAACTAAACGTGGAAGGGTCGGTGCTCCAATGACAATGATGATACACGATAAAGGGCTTTCCAGCACCATTGACTGGAAAAACAAAGACATTCATGGGCATGATATTTCAGGAACTATGAGAGCAAAAATGTATCGTCTCAGGAAATGGCAGAGAAGAATTAGAGTTAGTGATGCAGCTGAAAGAAACTTGGCGTTTGCACTAAGTGAACTTGATAGAATGGCATCCCAATTAGGCCTTCCAAGGAATGTCAAAGAAATGGCCGCTGCTCTTTATAGGAAAGCAGTGATGGAAAAGCTTATTAGGGGGAGGTCAATTGAAGGGGTCACTGCAGCTTGTCTGTATGCTGCGTGTAGAATGGCAAAAGTCCCTAGAACTTTGGATGAGATTGAAGAAGTTGCACGGGTAGATAAGAAAGAAATAGGGAGGAGTTATAGGTTCGTAGCTAGAGAGCTTCATTTAAAGCTCACTCCTACAAACCCAATTGATTACGTAAATAGATTTGCTGACCAGCTGAGATTAAGTGAAAGAACAAAAAATAGGGCAATAAAAATTCTTCAAAAAGCTATTAAAATGGGATTAACAAGTGGGAGAGGACCTATGGGTGTTGCTGCAGCTGCCCTGTATATTGCAAGCGTTCTAGAAGGTGAAAAAAGGACACAGCGAGAAGTTGCTGAAGTTGCCCACGTTACGGAAGTTACTGTGAGAAATAGATATAAGGAGCTTGTTGAAAAGCTCAACATAAAGCTTACTCTTTGACCAGATGAGGATTCAAACCCGTCGCTGATTGGTGATGAGAGGGGACCTCGCCGATGGTTGCTGTTGGAATTTTAGGTGATACTCATTATCCTTATAAGGCCTCTTACATTCCCGATTTAATTTTTAAAAAGTTCAGAGAAGAAAATGTTGAGCTTATTATTCACACTGGAGACATAAATGAGAAAATTGTCCTCGAAAAATTGGAAGAAATAGCCCCTGTCATCGCTGTAAAAGGTAACACAGATACTCTGAATTTACCTGAAGAAAAAATTATTGAATTTGGAGATATCAGTATTGGAATTCTTCATGGGCATCAGTTTCATTCTTTGGATACCCAAACTTTGAAGTATAAAGCCCTCGATATGGACGTTGATGTTCTAGTCTTTGGACATACTCACAGATTTTTCTATGATGTTTACGAATTTATGGGGCAGAAAATATTTCTTTTAAATCCTGGCTCTCCTACTCTACCTAGAATGAGCAATCCCACGTTTGCTATTGCAAAAATTGAGGGTTCTAGATTCAAAGCAGAAATTGTAGATTTATGGAAGATTTAACTTAAAAGAACAACTACGTTAAACAAGATATATTCAAAAACACAAAATACAGAAAAAGCCAAAAAGAACAAAAGAGAACTTCAGCTCTTAATAGCGAGCTTGATGTCCTCGGCCTTGACTGTCTTTCTGCCAGCGTGCTTTGCGAGGTCGACAGCCTTCTTTGCGATCTCAATAGCCTTCTCCTCGAGGTGCTCGGCTAAGAGCTTGGCTGCTTCTTCGCTAACTCTTTGTGCACCGGCCTTTCTAATCAATCTATCAACTGGGGCAATTGGTAACTCAGCCATTTCCCCTACCTCCTTAAAGTTGTTTTGTTAATATTTGCATTTTATTTTTTGAAAGAAGTCCTATATAAACCTTTCGGAAAAACACCGCTCTCCGTTGATTATCGGCCCATCTTCCTTATATCTATTGAGAGTTAAGTCAAAATAATTCAGATAGCACAAAGTTGGAAATTTTTAGGCTTGTTATTCTATAATTGATGTTAATTAGAAAAATCTTTTTTTGTCGAAATAGCATCATTTGCATTTTCCAATTTGTGCATATTTTTGTCTAAATCTCACAGAGAAAGGGAATTTATGAGAAAAACTTGGTTCGATATTTGTCGAAAAGCATAACGCTTATATATGTAAAAGATGTTATTTATTGTGCACTAACGTCTAAGGGGGTGCATGCAGAAATGGGGGCTGCAAAATTTGTTTTGTTTGTATTACCAACTTTGATCGTTTTGTGTTCTGTACTAATTTATTACATTACAGGAAGAAAAGAATAAACAGCTCGGAGGTGAAAATGTGGCAAATGCATATGAAATGTTGAAAAATCCCATAGCTTTGGTGGCGTTTTTGTTTACATTGTTATTACCAATATTTGTTGGATTTTGGGTTATGAGAAGGACAAAGACTGAAGAAGACTTCTTTGTTGGCGGTAGGGCGATGAACAAAATTGTCGTTGCGTTGTCAGCGGTTTCATCAGGAAGATCCTCATGGCTGGTGCTTGGATTAAGTGGTATGGCATATAAGTTAGGTGTCAGTGCAGTATGGGCAGCTGTTGGTTACATAACAATGGAGATGTTCCAGTTTGTTTATATGGGGATAAGGCTAAGAAAGTTCTCAGAAAAATTCAATTGTATTACAGTACCAGATTACTTTGAAGCGAGATTTAGAGACAATTCAAAAGTTCTTAGAGTATTGGCATCGATAATCATAGCGTTGTTCTTAACAGCTTATGTTGGTGCCCAGTTCAACGCTGGAGCTAAGACATTAAGCACAGCCTTAGGATTGAATCTCTTTGTTGCGTTGTTGATTTCGGCAGGTATGATACTGATTTATATGGTTCTCGGTGGCTTCATTGCAGTTGCCTATAATGATGTTATCAGAGCAGTTATAATGATCATTGGTCTTGTGCTGTTGCCTATTGTGGCCATACTCCACATTGGCGGTGTAGATATGATGCTACAAATCCTACAGCAACTGAATCCAAAGTACGTTGATCCATTTGCCTATGGTGCTGGATTAATCATAGGATTCCTGGGAATTGGTCTCGGTTCACCAGGTCAACCACACATTATAGTTAGATATATGTCAATAGATGATCCAGACAGACTTAGGGCATCAACAGTTATTGGAACTTTTTGGAACGTTGTTTTGGCTTGGGGTGCAATTTTCGTTGGACTTGCAGGGAGAGCGTTATTCCCAGAGCCAAGCATGCTTCCAGCAGGTAATCCGGAGATGATTTATCCATGGCTCTCATCTCAGTACTTTGGACCACTTTTATATGGAATTCTCATGGGTGGAATCTTTGCGGCAATTCTTTCAACAGCAGACTCACAGCTTTTAGTAGTTGCATCAACAGTAGTCAGAGACTTTTATCAAGAAGTCATAAAGAAGGGTGTAGCATTAGATGAAAAACAAGCCTTGTATTTGAGTAGAGTTGTAGTTGTTGTAACCGGCATATTTGCAATACTTCTCGCTTACTTTGCCAAGGATCTCATATTCTGGCTTGTGCTATTTGCATGGGGTGGACTAGGGGCATCAATAGGCACAACATTGCTGCTTTCACTTTACTGGAAGCGGACAACAAAATGGGGTATCGCAGCAGGTTTTATTGTAGGTACACTTACAACAATTATATGGAAGCTCTACCTCAAGGCTACAACGGGGATTTATGAATTAGTACCAGCATTCTTACTCTCACTACTAGCAGTGATAATAGTTAGCTTGATAACAGAGCCTCCAGAGAATGTGGATGAACTTATGAAGGCAATGGAATGATTTTTCTCTCTATTCTTTGAATTTATTTGACACATTTCTGACCAATAATGTTTATATATTCCTCCATACAACCTTATTATTACTCAGGAGAAGGAGGGAGTAAAAATGCCCGAGAAGTTTGAGATATATGACCAATATGTAGATAAGGAATATGAACCAAATCCCAAGAGGGATTTGATAGCGGTTTTTAGAATAACCCCCGCAGATGGTTTTACAATTGAGGCTGCTGCTGGAGCAGTTGCTGCTGAGAGTTCTACAGGAACATGGACTAGCCTGTATCCATGGTATGAGCAAGAAAGATGGGAGGACATGTCTGCTAAAGCCTATCACTTCCACGATATGGGAGATGGGAGTTGGGTTGTGAGAATAGCATATCCAGTTCACCTCTTCGAAGAAGGGAACATGCCTGGAATGCTAGCTTCAGTTGCTGGAAACGTCTTTGGAATGAAGCGTGTTAAGGGGTTAAGACTTGAGGATATTTATTTACCAGAAAGATTTCTGAGAGAGTTCAGTGGTCCAGCTCATGGTATTGAAGGTGTTAGAAAGATATTTGGCATCAAAGATAGACCCATTGTGGGAACTGTGCCCAAGCCAAAGGTTGGTTATTCTCCCGAAGAACTTGAAAAACTCGCTTATGACCTACTCAGCGGCGGAATGGACTACATCAAGGACGATGAAAACTTGACCAGCCCATGGTACAACCGCTTTGAGGACAGAGCGGAGGTTCTTATGAAAGTTATTGAGAAAGTCGAGAACGAGACTGGCGAGAAGAAGTCATGGTTCGCCAACATAACGGCCGACATAAGGGAGATGGAGAGAAGGCTTGAAATCTTAGCAGATTATGGAAATCCACATGCAATGGTTGATGTGGTTGTTACAGGTTGGGGAGCTTTGGAATACATTAGAGACTTAGCTGAAGATTACGGCATCGCTCTGCACGCCCACAGAGCAATGCATGCAACATTCACAAGAAATCCCTATCATGGTATTTCAATGTTCGTCTTAGCCAAGCTCTATAGAGTCATAGGTCTCGACCAGCTCCACGTTGGAACAGCTGGAGCAGGAAAGCTTGAAGGCAAGAAGTGGGAAGTTATACAATTTGCAAGGATCTTTAAAGAGAAACACTATGTTCCAGAAGAGAATGATGTCTTCCATCTCGAGCAGAAGTTCTATCACATAAAGCCAGCAATGCCTGTTAGCTCTGGTGGGCTTCACCCAGGTAACCTTGAGCCAGTCATAGATGCTCTCGGCACCGAGCTTGTTCTTCAAATCGGTGGTGGAACCCTTGGACACCCCGATGGACCAAAAGCTGGAGCGATGGCTGTGAGACAGGCTTTAGATGCCATAATACAGGGAATACCTCTCGATGAATACGCAAAGACCCACAAGGAACTTGCAAGAGCTTTAGAGAAGTGGGGTCATGTAACCCCAGTTTGATTTTCCTCTTCCTTTCTAAATGTTTATACAACCTTCAATATTTTTCCTTTCAAGTTGCCTTTCTGTCAAAATTTGAATAAAAAGATGTTTTAACTACTTTTCTCTCATCTATCTTGGTGAGTCAAATGCATCCAGAAGGATTTTTAGAAGTCATAACTGGTCCAATGTTTGCTGGTAAGACTACGGAGCTTATAAAAAGAATCGAGAGGCAGATGTTTGCAAAAAGGAAAGCTGCACTCTTTAAACCGTCAATAGACAATAGATACAGCGAAAGTGAAGTAGTAGCTCATAACGGTTTGAGATATGAAGCATACGTTATTCCAACCACAGAGGAAGGAGTCAAGATGATTTATAATATAACAAAAAAAGAGAAACTTGAAGTTATAGGTGTTGATGAAGTTCAGTTTTTCCCATTTTCAATTGTTGAAACCCTGAATAAACTAGCGGATGAGGGTATTTATGTCATTGCTGCTGGGCTTAATCTTGATTTTAAGGGAGATCCGTTTCCAGTTACCAAGGAACTTTTAGTTAGAGCTGACAACATAGTTTACTTAACTGCAATCTGTACTGTTTGTGGAGCACCAGCAACGAGAAGCCAGCGTTTGATTAATGGTAAACCTGCACCTAGAGATTCCCCTGTAATTCTGGTTGGTGGGCTTGAAAGCTATGAAGCGAGATGCAGAAAACATCACATAGTCCTCTAGCTTTCGTCTATCTCAATTTTTGGTTTTAGCCTATCCGAATTACTTTCGCTCTTTTAACCGAAAAGCTTAAGTTTAAACTTTTCTAACATTAAGTTAGATAAGTGGGAGGTGAGAGTATGGTATTAAATAACGAGATGGGGAAGTTGCTGGATGTATTGGGAAATGAAACCAGACGTAGGATACTCTTACTTCTCACCAAGAGACCCTATTTTGTTAGTGAGCTTTCTCAAGAGCTTGGTGTAGGGCAAAAAGCAGTTCTAGAGCATTTGAGAATTTTAGAAAGAGCTGGATTGATTGAGGGAAGAGTTGAGAAGATACCAAGAGGGAGACCAAGAAAGTATTACACAATCAAGAGGGGCTTTAGACTTGAAGTTCTGTTGACACCTTACTTATTTGGAACAGAGATGTACGAACCAAAGACTCCAAGGAAGACAGTAGAGTATGAGCAGGCAAAGGAACTGATTAAGTCTCAGGAACCAGTAGAAACAAAGATCAGAGGACTTGCAGAATTTCTGAGAGAAATTGAGGAAAAAATCAGCGAACACATGAGGGCTAAGCAGGAGCTGGAGGAAGTGAGACTTCTCACAGAGGCATACATAGAGAACTTAATGCGCAGAGTTGCCCAAGAAAGCGAGAAAGAATTTGACGAGTTGTTAAAAGAAATTGAACCTTTCCTACCGAAAGAATTCATAAATGAGCTGAAAAGAATAAAGAAAGAGCTATATACTGTTTAAAGTATTTTTCCTTCCTGCTTCATCCTAACAAGTTTTGTTAGATAGCCCGCAATTCTGTTCCTGATTGTTTTGCTTTGTACTGTTGTAAGCTCCTGAACTTTCCTTTTATTGTGCTCGAAGTCTGTTGTGAATTCGTTTGGGTACCTATCTAAAAGCTCCCTCGCAACCCTCTTAATGAAACCTTGCCTTATGTTCCCCATTTTCATCCCTCCGATAATCTTGACATCATGTCCAATAGCTCAATCAAATAAATCCGTTTTAAACTTTTCGTGAAATTCACTTCTGGCTTAATAAACTTTAATGCCGTATTTCTCGGCCTCAGCTTCGAACTCATTCTTACGCCTCTTTCTTATCGCCTCTCTTATCTCTCTCATAAGAAACGGTAGGATGCTAAGCCCTAGTATCACAAAGAAAGTAGGCAGGATCCCATAATGCACGAAAGCATAAACTGTTAAAATTATGAAGATCACAAAGAACACAGGCAGGAGTAACATGAACAGGAAAGTTCTCATAGCACCACCCCAATAGTTTAGGTAGTATGCAATTCCTTTAATATTTTTGCCCCCTATTAGTGTTATTTTTATAAACCCTCGGCTAAAGTTTAAACCATGCTGAAGGAGGTAATTCACTGTTACGGTCATGAGAATGTTAAAGCAACTCATAAATCAACTCTGGAAATTACGAAAGAAGACTTTCTAACTCCCAGGGGGGATTGTATAATTTGTATCAAAGCCAATAAGAGCTTAAAAGAACTCAATGAAGAATTTAAAAGGGCTCTTAAATCAGGGAAAAAAGTCAGAATCAGGGTCATTGTTGATAACTTTGTTGATGAAATAATTGCCTCTGGGGATGAACGTTTGACTTTTGAAAATGATATTTCAATGGTCATACGAAAAAGCACATATGTTGATGGACGAACCCTTGCAATTAAGGCAAACAAAGCAGCTAAAGATATTGATAGGAGGATAATTGAAAAATTAAAAGACCCGAATCAAAAAGCTGTCATTGAGTTAATCATAGATGATGACCCCGCGCAGCGCTGATGAAAAGATGATGAGGATTTTAAGTGCTGACCAAAAATTTAAATATCTCTTTTTGTTTTATTAACTTTTGGTGAAGAAAAATGCTTGAAGGGTATTACATAATTGAGAATTCTGGAGTGGTACCAGCAGAAAGGAGATTTAAGTTCAAGGATTTAAAAGCATGGGGTTATGATTTACATTTGGGAACGATAGAAGGTGAAAGAGCTTATTTCGTTTCAGGCGCTGGGGAAAGGGAAGAAGGTGAGACATACACAGTGAAGGGAAAAGAGTACCACATCACAGAGACACAGCAAGAGATTCCTTCAAACGCGAGACTTTTAGCTAAAATAGTTATTGAAAAAGGTCAGCCTTACCTAGTTTTCTGGCTTGAGGAAGAAGAACAAACTTTTCCTCTGGCAAAAGAAGACCCGCGAATAATTCTCAGGCGCTTCTGGGAAGCAAAGAAGTTTAAGCAGCTTTTGAAACATGTTAATAGTGTAGGCCTAACTACAGACTTTTATAAGGATAATGTGTTTACAAGAAGCATCCCACTACCTTATGAAGAGTATCCACCGAAGGTCAGACGAGTTCTCAGAGAAGTTAGAGACATCCATAGAGATTTAACAGGCTTTGGTAGGTTTGTGTTCCAATATTATGGGGAAGAGGACAAGATGCACAACTACCGTCTCTGGTGGCTTTTACCTACGATTTACCTTTTTGACGTAGAAATAGCAAATGAAATTGACAAGATTTTGGGAATGCTCGACTAAAGGTTTTTTACCTTCCTTTCTCTATTCTTTTTTGGTGAGAATAAATGAAAGTTAATCGTGATGAACTTCTAAGTTATGGTGACGTTACGGCTAAAGAAATAGCTCTAACTCTGATGGAAGAAGCGATAAAAAGTTCAGATCCCTATGAGGCCGTCAAAAGAGCTCTGAAAATGGAAGATGAGAAGATAATTGTTAATGGAAAAGAGTTCCCAATTAAAGGCAAAATCTACGTTTTAGCTTTTGGAAAAGCTGCCTGTTCGATGGCCAAAGCTGTTGAAGAGATTCTCGGAGATAAACTTGAAGAAGGAGTTGCTGTTACAAAGTATGGTTATGCACTTCCATTGAAAAAAATAGAGGTCATCGAAGCTGGACACCCAATACCGGATGAAAACTCAATGAAGGGAGCTTTAGCTGGTGTTGAACTTGCTAAAAAGGTTGACAAAGATGATATTCTTCTGGTGCTCATCTCTGGTGGCGGCTCAGCCTTATTCTGCTTACCAGAGGATGGAATAAGCTTAGAAGACAAGATAAAGACAAATGAACTTTTGCTGAAGAGCGGTGCAAAAATCTATGAGATTAATACCGTAAGAAAGCACATTTCAAAGGTTAAGGGTGGAAAATTGGCTAAACTTGTGAAAGGAACGCTGATAAGCTTAATTCTCTCAGATGTTGTTGGAGATCCCTTAGAAGCAATAGCATCTGGGCCAACTGTTAAAGACCCAACGACTTTTGAGGATGCCTACAGAATTTTGAAAGTCTATGGGATATGGGATAAGATTCCAGAGAGCGTCAAAAGACACATAGAGAAGGGTCTCAAAGGGGAAGTTGAGGAGACGCTCAAAGAGGATTTGCCAAATGTTTACAACTTCATAATCGGCAGTGTTTCAAGAGCTTGTGAGAGTGCAAAGAGGAAAGCGGAAGAGCTTGGTCTAAAAGCGTACATCTTAACGACGACACTTGAGGGAGAAGCAAAAGACGTTGCTTTAGCTTTGGGCTCAATTATAGAAGAGATTTATAATAGAAACAGACCTTTTAAGAAGCCCGTAGTTCTGATAGCTGGAGGAGAAACGACAGTTACAATTTTAGGAAAAGCTGGCCTAGGTGGGCCTAATCAAGAGATTGCTTTGAGCATAACTAGAAAAATCTCTGGATTGAGAGGGACGGCAGTTTTGGTAATGGATACAGATGGAACTGACGGTCCCACAGATGCTGCTGGAGGATTAGTTGACAGTTATACTCTTGAGATTTTGAAAAAAGAGGGGATTGATATTGAGGAGTATTTAGCAACTCACAGCACTTATGATGCTTTGAAAAAGGCGAAAGCTTTGCTCATCACAGGACCAACAAGGACGAATGTTAATTCGATTTTCATAGCTGTTCTCCTTTGATTTTCCCAAAATTAGTTTTTACACGTAGATTTCATTTTGTCAAATCAAGAATACTTAAAAATTTTGAAAAAAGTTAAAGTTATTGATTTAATTATCTTAGGAGATTAAGGTTCTATCGCATTCATCTTAGATAATGCTTCAAGAAGTTTGGATTTTATCTCTTCTTTGTCAACGAGATTTTTCAGAGGGACAACTATTTTGTCCGAACCTTCAAATTCATCTGCATGAATTACAGAAGCAACTATTATGTCTGCATCACTTGATTTTGCAGTTAAGAGTTCTGTATGTTCCACTTTTGCTGGGATCCCAAGTTCTTTCAAAACATCCTCTACAAACATCCTCATTATTAACGAACTACCTTGACCAACACCACAAACTGTAAGTATTTTTAACTGCCTATCAAGCTTATATTTCACCATGATACCACCCCTTAATATGTTGCTAATTGAAAAAATAAACTTTGCCTTTGCTAAAAAGAAAATAAGGAAAATCAGAAGATTGCACCTAGTATAGCCTTAAGGATTGCAACTATAGCGTACCAATCTGGATCTCCAAGCGTTGCGAGTTCAGCACCATATGTTAAGAATTGTAAGGTTAATGCTTGTCCAATTGCTAATATGAATCCGTTAAGTGCTCCTGCAAACACCGCACCTTTCCATCCTCCAGTTTTGTTTCCAAAGACTGCTGCTGCACCACCGGGGAAGAACAGCATTATCATTGGGGGAACTATTACTGCAAATCCTGTGGCTATGAACAGTGCCATCATTACTAAGAACATACCAAGACCGCTCAAGAAACCAATAATAACTGCTGTTGGAGCATATGGGAATACAACTGGACAGTCAACAGCTGGGATAGCTCCTGGAATAACTTTCTCCGAAATTCCTTTGAATGCTGGGACAATCTCCCCAACAAACATTTTAACACCCGTAAGGAGCACAACAATTGCTGCTGCGAAGTAAACGCCTCTTAAGACTGCCCATATTATTGGGTTTAAATCTCCTGCTAAGTTCGCTACTGTATCTGGTGTCTTGATGTATCCAGCTATAGCTGCAACAACCATAATAATTCCCAAGATGACAGCAGTGCTGACAGCATAATCTTTTAAGAATGAGAGTGCTCTTGGTAGGGTTATATTTTCAGTACTCTCCTCAGGTTTTCCAATACGTTTTCCTACATGGTATGAGATTAATGCTACAAGTGATGATGTATGTGCATAACCGATAGCATCAGAGCCTATTATATCTCTCATTGCATGGTGAATATATGCTGGCTGTATGGTCCAATAAATTGCCATTGTAACTGAACCTAGGAGTATAATTTCTTTTGCTGTAGCATTGGGGTTTATGGTCAAAATCACTGCAACAACTAACAATGATACCCACCACATGAGATGACCAGTTAGATATACATGGCGGAGCTTAGGCACGACTCTTACAAGTATTAAGTGTATGATAAAAGCAACTGTCATTATAACTGCAGCATAACTTCCATATTGGCTTATCAAGTCATTTAATGGCACATAATTAGGCGGATACTTTGGAGCAACTCCTGTTGCAGCGGTTATAAGGGATTGGAAGTTTACCAGCTCATCAACGAACAATCCTGCTCCAGCAAGCATCATAACTACTCCAATCATGACCTTTGCTGTTCCTGTCAATACTTCATTGAAAGGCTTCTTCTGGAGCACTAGTCCAACAAATGCCACTATACCCAAAAGGATTGCAGGTTGTCCAAGAATATTCGTTCCAATCCAGGTCAAGACATCCATAAAGGCAGCCATGAGGATCACCAATATTAGTTTTTGGGCTTTGTTTATATATTTTTTGGTGATTGGGTTGTTGTTATTGTCGTATTTGGCGTATAAAGCTTGTATAGTTCTTTGTTGTTGAAATAGACAGACGACGTTATCATTTGTAACTACTAAGGAATATCTAACAATCTGCTATCATTTCCTAATATTCTTCTGAGATATGTCATATCCTGTAGTTGTTATAACTACTATTTTTCGTAATACAACGGATAATCGTGTCACTTACAGTTTGGTATTTATCAAGATTTCTTCTAAAAATATTGAATAATGTAATTCAAAGACTAACTAAAATCCCTCAAATTTGCCATAATAACACTTAAATATCAAGTGATAACTATCTATATATGGGTGGTTAGTACGAGTATGAAGTTTAATCTCAAGGAAATTCTACGTGATGAGATGCAAAAAAAGACTATCATCATAAATCCCGGTGTTCTTACGGAGAGCTATGTGCCTGATTATCTGTTGTTTAGAGATGAGGAAGTTGCTCAAATAACTAGGCATCTCGGTAGGTATTTAAGTGGAATCCAACCAGGGAATCTGTTAATTCATGGACCCCCTGGAACTGGGAAAACTCATGCTATAAAAATCGTTGCAAAAAGTTATAATGAATTTGTAAACGAGACTGGCATTAATTCAAAAATAATCTACATCAATTGTAAAGATAAAACATACTACCAAACCTTAGTCGCTCTATTGCATGGATTGGGAGTTGAGTTTCCAGAGAGAGGTCTCGGTGTATCTGAAGCTGTTGAAGCTCTAACTTTATACTTAAAGGAGAGCAACGGAAGGCATGTCTTCGTTTTTGATGAGATAGATAAGCTAAAACGAACATATAGAGACAAAGAGGAGCCTATGAATGCCCTAATTTACAGGATGTCTAGATTAGATGAACTTCTAGACAAGGAAGGTCCATTAATTATCATGATTTCAAACAAAAGCAACATAATTGAGAAGATTGAACATGCAACGAGGGCAAAATTTACTCCTCAAACTATTTATTTTAGAGAATATAACATTGAGGAATTATATCAAATCTTATTAGATAGAGCTGAACGAGCGCTTGCTCCCGGAAGTTTTACTACAGAGGCAATAGCATACTTGGCAGATCTTGTAAAAAAGAATGAGCGAGATTTAAGATGGGGTTTTAGAGTCTTAATTGAAGCTGCACTAAGAGCTCATGATAAACTCACAACAGAGCTCATTGACGAAGCGGTCAATGTCGTTGATAATGACATGCTCTCACAAGTAGTTCACTCCCTAAGTAACCATCAACTGATTGTTCTTTGGGCAGTTGCATTTTTGGAAAACGTTAAAATATTACCCGTGACTGGAGAGTTGTATCATGTATACAAACTGGTTTGTGAAGAAGTTGGATTAAAGCCTAGAAGCATGAGGCATGTCATGCATTATATAACACCGAAGATTGAAAGCATGGGACTGATTACTTCTAGAGAGAAGGGTCAAGGAAGAGGGAGAGGAAAAACTCTTGTTTTCCATTTAGAAGAAAACCCAGAAAAGATACTAAAGCTGGTTGAATCTGTTCTCTCAGAAAGGATGCATAAAGAGTTCAAGCCTGAAGAGATTCCAGAGTTCATTCAGATAAGCTTTCAAAGGAGGCGGTGATGTGAATGGATCTTCTTAGAAAAGTTATAAAAGAACTCACCCCTCAAGTGATACAAGTCAACGCAGAAGTAAGGAACTGGATCGATGCTGTTAAGCTTAGCGGAGAATTGTTATACCAAGTGAGTAAAATCTCTAATACATATATCAAAGCTATGATAAAAACGACACAGAAATTAGGTCCTTATGCTGTTATTGCTCCTGGTGTTGCTTTGCCTCATGCTCGACCAGAAGATGGAGCATTAAAAGTAGGGATAAGTGTAGTCACACTTAAGAATCCAGTGGATTTTGACTCGCCCAATGATCCAGTTAGGATTGTAATTGCTTTTTCTGCCCCAACAAATTCTCAGCATCTTCAACTTTTGAAAGAGCTTGCTACGATACTAGGCAATAGAGAGTTCAGGAAAAAGCTCAGACGAGCAGGAAGTCCTGAGGATGTTATCTCAACATTTAGGTGGATTATTCAGGAAGAGGTGAGGATATGACTAAAGAAGTCATCCTTCGAGGAATCGCGGCTTCATGGGGGATTGGCATTGGAAATGCGATTGTTGTTAAAGTTCAGTCTTATAAAAATACTCCTCAATTAAGAGATAATCCTATTAAAGCACTAGAAAAAACTAAAGAGAGAACTCTGAACATGATTAATGAGCTTATCAGCGAAGTTACACCAGAAGTTGCCGAAATATTGCGAGCTCATAAATTAATGGTTGAAGCAATCATAGAAGAAGCATTAGAATTGGTAAAGGCTGGAAAAGCACCAGAAGAAGCTATAACTATAGTTACGGACAAATACATAGAACTCCTGAAAAATTCAGGTTCTGCAGTAATCCAGCTAAGAAGTGATGATCTTGTTGATATAAAGAACACTCTACTCCAGAATCTTTTGGAAGGTGAAGATTTCAATATCAAAGAAAATTCAGTCGTCGTTGCAAAAGAGATTTATCCATCCCAGCTTATTAAATACTCAAAAAAAGGTGTAGTTGGTGTTGTAACAGAGAAAGGAAGCTACACCTCGCATGCTGCTATAATAGCAAGAAATCTAAAGATACCAATTGTGTTCGGAATCAAAGACGCCACGAAGATCATCAATGACGGCAATTTGGTAATTGTCGATGGATTCTCGGGTAATCTTATCGTTAATCCTTGTGAAAGCACAATAAAGAAGTATATAAAAAGGAAGGAGATTTTTCGGGGCTTATTTAAAAAATTCGAAGATGGAAAAGATGAAATTGCTGAAACTAAAGATGGGAGAAAAATCCTCGTAATGGCAAACGTGGGGAATGAAGATGACCTAAATACCGCATTGCTGAATGGCTGTGATGGTGTGGGTCTCTTTAGGCTAGAGTTCTACTTTATGAACACCAACTCTTTACCATCTCCTCAAGAGCTGGCTCAAATCTTTGAAAAATTTGCTAAGAAGCTTGAAGGAAAGCCCCTGACACTTAGACTCCTAGACATTGGAGGAGACAAAGAGATACCCTATTTAGAGATCCCAAAAGAACACAATCCATTCCTTGGTCTCAGAGGAATTAGATATCTCCTTAAGCATGAAAAACTGCTTAAAAACCAACTTGAGGCAATAAAATTGGTGAAATATAAAAACATGAAGATCATGGTACCCATGGTTAGTACAGTTGAGGAGATTAGGGAACTTAAAAAAATAATTGAAAAAGATAAAGGTGACAAGAAGATTGGCATAATGGCGGAAGTACCTTCAATAGTGTTCATGGCAGATAAGATAATGAAGGAGATCGATTTCATAAGCATAGGGACGAATGATCTCACTCAATACATATTCGCTGTGGACAGAACAAATGAAGATGTCTCATATCTATACGATGATATGCATCCAGCTGTTTTAAGAGCCATTGCTATGCTTACAAAAGAGGCACAAAGGGCTAATGTCCCAGTAGAGGTATGTGGAGAGCTTGCAGGAAATCCCCTTGCTGTGCCAATTCTTATTGGTCTCGGCATAACTGAGCTTAGCGTTTCCCCGACTTTGATTCCAATGATAAAATGGATAATACAGAGGTTATCGTATAGGGAAGCCAAGGAATTAGTGAAAAGGGTGCTCGAATTGGAGAATGGGGAGGAAGTAAGAGAAGAGGTTAGGAAATTCTTTAAGAATATACTTAAGATTGAGCTTCCTTGGTAGTGCTTTTTTCATATGCTTTTATTATTTCCAAAACTTCCTCTGGAGTCTTTGCAGACATAATCTCTCTTCTGAAGTCTTCATTTGATAGCAATAACGCTAATTCTTGAAGTATGGTTATGTGAGAACTCTTATCGGGAGCTGAAAAAGCCATTACGACCTTAACTGGATCATTGGGTGAGCCAAAATTTATGGGAT